>NZ_JBHUGY010000061.1:0-55975 GCF_042682105.1 Mesorhizobium calcicola | reverse complement strand
CGCAGGTCAGCGGCTTCTACGACAAGCCGACTGGGGCCATCCAGTATGTCGTCGCCGACCAGGCGACGAAGCAATGCGCCATCATCGATCCGATCCTCGACTTCGACGAGAGGTCCGGCGCCACGGCAAACGAAGAGCGCCGATGCCTTGCTCGACTTTATCAGCGAGCAGGGTCTGAGCGTTGAGTGGATTCTCGATACACATCCGCATGCCGACCATTTCTCGGCGGCTCACTATCTGAAGCAGAAGACCGGAGCGCCACGGCGATCGGCGACAGGATCGTCGACGTCCAGAAACTGTGGAAGGCGATCTACACTGGCCGGATTTTCCCACCGACGGTTCGCAGTGGGACAGCCTGTTTGGCGGAGGCAGAGACCTGTCCGGATCGGCACCTTCCGGTCAAGGTGCTGTTCTCACCCGGGCACACGCTGGCCTCGATCACCTATGTGATCGGCGATGCCGCCTTCGTCCACGATACGCTGTTCGTGCCCGACAGCGGCTCGGCGAGGGCGGACTTTCCTGGCGGCAGCGCCGCGCGGCTCTGGCGTTCGATCCAGGACATCCTGGCGCTGCCGGACGAAACCCGCCTGTTCGTCGGCCATGACTATCAGGCCGGTGGGCGCGAGCCGTTGTGGGAAAGCACGGTCGCGGCGCAGAAGACTGGCAACATCCATCTCGTTGCCGCGCGCACCGAAGCCGAGTTCGTCGCCCTTCGCGAAACCCGCGACAGGACACTGCCGATGCCGAGGCTGATCCTGCATGCGCTGCAGGTCAACATGAATGGCGGACGGCTGCCGGACCCGGAAGCCAATGGCCGCCGGTATCTGAAGTTTCCGCTAGATGGGTTGTAAAGAGACTGCGGATGTCTGCCTCAGGGGGCAATCGCCAATGGCGATTGCTCTGATCGGATGTCCCCCTTTATCACCAAATTGCCGGCAACCGTTAGACAAAAAACGGCGGCGTCAGTTTCCTGACGCCGCCTTTGTGTTTCGTTGCCGAAGCTGGCTTTACGTCGCCGGCTGTACTTCGATGGTGCGCAGCGCCTGGGTCTGGCGCTTGGCGGCGGCCTTGACGGCGTCCTGCACCTTTTCGAAGGCGCGCACTTCGATCTGGCGCACGCGCTCGCGGCTGATGTCGAACTCGGCCGACAGCTCTTCCAGGGTCAGCGGCTCCTCGGCGAGGCGACGGGCCTCGAAGATGCGCCGCTCGCGCTCGTTGAGCACGGCAAGAGCGCCCGACAGCATGCCGCGCCGGTTTTCCAGCTCGTCCTGCTCGATCAGCATCTCTTCCTGGCTTTCGTGGTCGTCGACCAGCCAATCCTGCCATTCGCCGGATTCGCCTTCGCTCGCCCGGATCGGGGCGTTGAGCGAGGCGTCGCCCGACAGGCGGCGGTTCATCGACACCACTTCGGCCTCGGAAACGTTCAGCCTGGTGGCGATCTCGGCGATCTGGTCGGGCTTGAGGTCGCCGTCATCCAGCGCCTGGATCTTGCCCTTCACCTTGCGCAGGTTGAAGAACAGGCGCTTCTGGTTGGCGGTCGTGCCCATCTTGACTAGGCTCCACGAGCGCAGGATGTACTCCTGGATCGAGGCCTTGATCCACCACATGGCATAGGTCGCGAGGCGGAAGCCGCGCTCGGGTTCGAATTTCTTGACGGCCTGCATGAGGCCGACATTGCCTTCCGAGATTACCTCGCCGATCGGCAGGCCATAGCCGCGATAGCCCATGGCGATCTTGGCAACGAGCCGAAGGTGGCTGGTGACGAGCTTGTGCGCGGCAGAGGTGTCTTCATGCTCGGCGTAACGCTTGGCGAGCATGTACTCTTCCTGCGGCTGCAGCATGGGAAAGCGGCGGATTTCTTCCAGGTAGCGGCTGAGGCCGCCTTCGCCGGAAACGATACTGGGTAATGACTGGGCCATGATAGCGCCCCCTCTCTATTGGAGTGATGCCCCCGAAACGCGGCGGGCATGTGACGCGAGCACCAAAAGGCTCGCCCGCGACATCAGATGTATACAGGAACAAAACCAGAAAAGACAGGCATTCGTTCAACACGAAACAGTGTGTCACGTTGAAGTGAACAATGCCACTCAGGTTTTTTGATGGCAGGTTTAGAGTTTGCGAAAGCCGCCGACGAGTTCCTCCATGTCCCCCGGCAACGGCGCCTCGAACCTCATCGTTAGATGGGTAGCCGGATGGCGAAATGCAAGGAGCCAGGCATGCAAAGCTTGCCGGGAAAATGCCTTGACCTGGCCTTTCAGCGGTTCGGGCAGCCGGTTGGCCTTGGTGCGGAAGGCCTGGCCGTAGTCGGGGTCGCCGATCACCGGATGGCCGATATGCGCCATGTGGACGCGGATCTGGTGGGTGCGGCCGGTCTCGAGCCGGCATTCGACCAGGCTGGCCGTGGCGAACGCCTGCTGATCGACGCCGAAGCGCTCCCGCACGGCAAAGTGGGTGACGGCATGGCGGGCGTCGTCGCGTCCTTCCGGCACCACGGCGCGGCGCACGCGGTCGGCGGCGCGGCCGAGCGGCGCGTCGACCGTGCCGGTCGGCCGCTGCGGTATGCCCCAGACCAATGCCAGGTAGGCGCGCTCGAGATCGCCGGTCAGGCCATGATCGGCGAAGGCTTCGGATAGCGACTTGTGGGCGCGATCGGTCTTGGCGACCACCATGACGCCGCTGGTCTCCTTGTCGAGGCGGTGAACGATGCCCGGCCGCCGCACGCCGCCAATGCCGGAAAGACTGTCGCCGCAATGATGGATCAGCGCGTTGACCAGCGTGCCGGTCCAGTTGCCGGCGCCGGGGTGCACGACAAGGCCAGCCGGCTTGTTGATGACGATCAGGTCGTCATCCTCATAGAGCACATCAAGCGCGATGTTCTCGCCCTGCGGCGCCGCCGGTTCCGGCTCCGGCATGGTCACCGAGACGCTTTCGCCCGGCGTCATCTTGCGTTTGGTCTCGTCGACAGGCTTGCCGTCGATCAAAACCGCGCCCTGCCTGATCAGCATCTGCACGCGGCTGCGCGACATGTCCGGGCCAAGGCTCGCCGCCAGCCACTGGTCGAGGCGCAGACCGGCCGCATCCGCGCCCGCCACCAGCACGGTGGGCTCCGTGAATTGGTCCTCTATCAATTCAGGGGCCTCTTCGTTATGAGCGCTCATCGAAAAACCGTTCCGGACTGTTTGCCATGGCCAGCCCAACCGCTGACGAAGACCCCGCTGTTGAAGGCCGGGAAAAGCCGCTCGACCCCGAGGTCGAAAAGGTGCGCAGGAAACTCGTGCGCTTCGTCGGGATCAATCTCGGCCTGCTGTTCCTCGCCCTTATGGTGGTGATCGGTGCCCTTGTCTACAAAGCGCGCAACGCACCGCCGGCGAAACCGCCGCTGGCGGGTGACATCCAGGTGCCGGCCGGCGAGCCGGTCAGCGGCGACATCGTGCTGCCGGTCGGCGCCAAGGTGATCAGCCAATCGCTGTCCGGCAATCGCGTCTCCATCGACACCGAGCTTGCCGACGGCAGCCGCACGATCTTCATCTACGATATCGCCGAGCGCCGCCTGATCGGCCGTTTTGCAATCCGCAAATGAGCGGGCCGCAACAAATGGGTAATGGATGACCGGGTTTGCCGAACACCGCCGTGTCGCGACCGTGGCGCTGGTCGTCGCCAATTATGACGAGGCGATTGCCTGGTATGTCGAGCGGCTGGGCTTCCTGCTCGTCGAGGATGTCGATCTCGGCGGCGGCAAGCGCTGGGTCACGGTGGCGCCGGCCCGCGGGCAGGGCGCCAGGCTGCTCCTGGCCGAGGCTTCCGACGAGGCACAAGGCAAAAGCATCGGGAACCAGACCGGCGGCCGTGTCTTCCTGTTCCTCGAAACCGACGACTTTGCCCGCGACCATGCGGCGATGCTGGAGAAGGGCGTCGAATTCCGCGAGGCGCCGCGCTTCGAGCCCTATGGCACGGTCGCGGTTTTCGCTGATCTCTACGGCAATCTCTGGGACCTGATCGAGCCGAAACGCTAGGCCTGCCGCCGGTTTTTCCGCGACGCGGTAAAGCGGCCGAACCCCAGTTGCTTTTTCCCAGCCGTCAGCCTATATCGCCGGTTCTTGAACGCGCCCATCGTCTAGCGGTCAGGACACCGCCCTCTCACGGCGGGAACAGGGGTTCGATTCCCCTTGGGCGTACCACTCTCTCCGTCTCCACCAATCGTCCGCCCTTGGCTGCATTCGTCGCTTCTGGCGCAACGCGGCCGATTGCATTAGCATCGCGTCATGGATCCTGAGGCACGGCCCCAGCGGCGCGCGGAACGCCGGGTGCTGGGCTCTGGACGGGCAGTTGATGCCACGGGGAGGAAAGCCAATGCATAAGCTGCAAGCGCAGGGCGTGCATCACATCACGCTGGTCGGCGCCGGGCGCCAGACCTCGATCGATTTCTGGGAAGGCGTGCTCGGCATGCCGTTCATCTTCGAGCAGCCCAACCTCGACAAGGCAAAAGAGAGCCACCTCTATTTCGATCCGGGCGACGGCCGGCTGATCACCGTCTTCACCGATGAGAGCCGCACTCCGGAGAAGCGGCGCACGCCGACCGATCCGGGTTGCGTCCACCACATCGCTTTTGCGGTGTCTCGCGTCACCTTCCTGCAGGCGGTCGCCCGGCTCGACGAGCGCGGCATCAAGCACAGCGGCGTCAAGGATCGCGGCTTCATGGATTCGATTTATTTCGAGGATCCGCTCGGCCTGCTGATCGAACTGGCATCCTACCGCTTCGAGCCGCCGGCGGGCTTCACCCATGCCGACGTGCTGATGGAAGCGCACGGACTGCGGGTCGCGCGCGGCGACTATAATATCGCGGAAGTGCATCTCGCCGATGCGATCCAGGCGCTCGTCGAGCGTTCCCGCGCGACCTTGTCGGACGACCGGGGGCCCAAGAACCCCTATTGAACAAACCGAAGGGAGGAACACATGGCCAAGACAGCAACGAAGAGCGCCAGGAAACCCGCGGCCAAGGCAGCCGCCAAGCCGGCGGCGAAAGCGGCGGCAAAGCCGGCGGTCAAGGCTGCCGCCAAGCCCGCTGCGAAGGCCAAGGCGAAGCCGGCGAAGACACCCGGCGTGAAGCTCAGCATGCTGAAGCCCAGCGTCAACAACATGACCGTCCGGGTGTTCGCGCGCGCGGCCGGGCTGGGTGCCGACGAGACCGATGCCTGGGGCCACACCCGCTCGCCGGAATTCATGGCGCGAAACCCCGCCCATCTGACGCCAATGATCGAGGACAAGGGCCTTCCCAGAGGCGTGTTGTGGGAAAGCTGCGCCATCATGCAATACCTCGCCAACAAGCACGGGCTGGAGAAATTCTACCCCAAGGCGCCGGCCAAGCGGGCGATGATCGACAGCGCCATGTTCTACCTGGTCGGCACGCTCTACCCCTATGTGGCGCGCGCCACCTATCCGTTCCTCGGCTTTCCGCAATATGCCGGTGAGGTCGGCCACAGCGACGCCCACCCCGACAGGAAGTCCGAAGCACAGAAGGCCGCGATGGCCGCGATCGCCGAGCCGCTTGAGGTCTTCCACAGCTTCTTCAGGGACGGCAAGCCGTTCATCGGCGGCAAGAACCCGTCTATCGCCGATATCCGCCTGGCGGCCACGCTCGAATTCCTGGCCGTCATCGACTATCCCCTGCCCAAATGGACGAAGGACTATATGGCGGCGATCGAGAAGACGCTCGGCAAGGCCTACACCGAGCCGGCCGGCGACGTGCGCGGCTACATCGCCCATGTGAAGTCGCAGGCCAAGGCCTGAGGAAAGGGGCCCGAGGTTAAGGTTTCGTTTACCAAAGCCCTGTCTACTGCCGATAATTCACCCCGCGACCACGGATGTACTGGCGCCGAGGTGGAAGGAAAGGTCGGCGCAATGCCGGCCTTTTTGCTTTCGCATGCTATCGCCGGGATGTGACCGAGCAGCGATCAAGCCAACTTTTTGTCTGGACTCTAACTCAAAGAGATAGAGCATGATGTCGTCCGAAAACCGCTTCACACTTTTCGGCATCATGCTCCAAGTGCGTCGGGCGACATGCATTCGCGGCCTCAGTGGTGGTTGCGCCTTGCCTCGGCATGCCGGGCAAGGTCAGGCGTCTCGAAGACGTAGTCGTTCCAGGCCGATTCCGGGACATGGCCGGCCAGATAGCATTCCAGCAGCAGGTTTTGCTCGGCGTTGAGAGGCCTTGGCGCGCGCTCGTGATCCAGCCCCAGCGAGTGAAACAGGTTCCTTGTCAGGTCTGAAACCGTGAAATGGATCGACATCTGCGTTCTCCTCTGGCCGTTCAACGCGGAAAGCCGGGCAAAGGTTTCAAAAGCCCTGACGGTAACGGCGGATTGATTGCGGCTGTGTGGAACAGAGGGGTCTGGAACAGAGGGAAGCCCACGGCGTTGTGATCGACATCAGCCAGGAGAAACGCTATGGCCACGTTCAAGGAAATGAGGGTGCTGGAGATCGTCGAAGACGGCTCCCTGACCACCGAACAGAAAATCGCTGAGCTGCGCGAGATCGAATCCGAGGCACGTGGGCTGCAGCGGGCCGCGTCGGAGAGCCCGATGGGCGACGATGACGGCTGGCAGGACGATTTGCGTCAGGTGCGTCTCGCACTCGACAAGCTCGGTGCGAAAGAGCCCAATAAGGGCGCCGCCTCGCTTTAAAGCGCGTCGCGTTTGACCGCTCTCGTTGTTTTACGAAATTCCGGACAGAAAACCGCTTCGCACTTTCCTGGAATTGCTCTGAAGGCAAGCTCACCCCGAAAAGGTATCTGTCGGTCGATCGCTATTCGCAGACCATGCGAACTCTCTTGCCGGGTTCGCTGACGTTCTTGCACGCGAGCGGCCGCGCCGGTCCAGACGGTGCGGGTGGTGCCGAGATCCTCGTCCGGTGTCGTCTTGGCGCGGCCCGGGTCACGACCCTGCGCTCGGAAAATCGCTGCGGCGGCTGCGGTGCCACCGGAAAGGCGCCGTCTTCGACCTGCCCGTATTCGACCCGCGGTGGCGGCCGATCCCAGAAACGCCTGACATCGAGCGGCCTCGGGATGACCACGGTGCCATCATAGGTGCGCGAGCAGCCGCCGCCGAAAAGCAGCGTCAGCCCCATGACGCAAGGCAAAATCCGTCCAAACATCCGCAATATCCCTTGGAGCTTATATAGCGGCTTCGTCCCCGCCGACAACCCGGCGCAATAACGCAGGCCGTGTCGGCGGGACTATCTAACCGCCCGTTAAGGTTAGCGGATCGTTAATGCTTCTCGGGCACATTCCGCCGACGAACCGCGGGGGGAGGGTTCGGCCTTGGTTTTCGGGGTGGGGACGGCATGGCGGAAGCGAACGACACAATCGGCAAGCGCGGGTCTCGCGGATCGGCGGCGCATGGGGACGATGCATCGTCGTCCGTTGCCGACATGGATTCGCCCGATACGCTTCGCCAACTGGTCGAAGCCGGCTCGGACTGGGTCTGGGAGACCGACGCCGAGCTGCGCTTCTCCTGGCTTTCGCAAAACTACCAGGCAGCCACCGGCATCGATCCGGCTGATGTGCTTGGCCGATTCCGCTTCGACTTCCTCAACCGGGACGTGAATGGCGACAGCAGGGGTGCCGCGCATCTGGCGGATCTGCAGGCGCACCGGCCGTTTCGCGACTTCGTCCATGAATTGAAAGGCGGCCGCGCCGATTGCCGCTGGATCTTGACCACGGGCTTTCCAAAGTTCGATAGCGAGGGAAGATTTGCCGGCTATCGCGGCATCGGCCGCAATGTCACGGCGCTGGCCGCCGCCTTCGAAACCCTGGGGCAGAAGCCGTCCGCCGACAGCGAACCCGTCCAGCATCTTGCCGATCTCGAGCGGACGATGGACGCCATGCACATGGGCGTCGTGCTTCTGGACGCGAGGCTCGACACGCTGATCGTCAACAAGGCCTATCGCGACCTCTCCAGGATTCCGGACGGTGCCGTGACCGTCGGCGCCCCGTTCAGCCTGTTGATGGAACTCAACCGCCGCAACGGCATCTATGGCGATATCGACGAACAGCAATGGCAACGCTACCTCGCCACCCGCATGGAGGAGATCCGCGCCGGCTCCGTTGCGCCACGCGAGTTTCGCCACGCTGACGGCAGGACCATGATGTTCTCGGTCACCGCGCTGTCCGGCGGCAAGCGCCTGCTGACCTACTACGACATCACCGAGCTAAAGCTTCGCGACGCCGAAGTCGAGAACGCCAATGCCAGGACCGCCGAGACCTTCGCCAGCCTTCGTACGATGGTCGACCAGATGCCGATCGGTGTCCTCGTCCTCGATGCCGATTTGCGCGCCGAAGTCATCAACCGTGCCTTCTACGATTTCTGGCAGATCGATGCCCGGCGCGCCGAGATCGGCTGCAGCTTCCGCGAGCTGATGGACGCCAGCCGCGACTTCGACCCGTATGGTTCCGACGAAGCGACATGGCAGCAGCATATCGCCGATCGCGAGGCGGAAATCAGGGCCGGCGCAGCCGGATCGCGGCAGTTCCCGCGCAATGATGGCCGCACGCTGATCTCGTCGATGGCGCCGCTGGCCGGCGGCAAGCGGCTGATTTCCTATGTCGACGTCACCGACATGAAGGATCGCGAAGCCGAACTTGCCGACGCGCTGGAGAAGGCGCGGCTGGCGGAAGCGGTGATCAACGCCGTCAAGGATCCGATCTTCGTCAAGGACGACCATCTGCGGTTTGTGTTCGTCAACGAGGCGTTCGCCGCCTTGTTTGGCCAGACGCCGCAAGCCATGCTTGGCAAGCCCGGTGGCGATTTCGTCTCAGGCAGCGACGGCGCGCGTTTCGAGCAGAGCGAACGGGACGTGCTGGCCAGCGGGCGCGCTTACGAAGTGGAAGAAAATTTCGAGGCCGATGGCGCCAGCCGCTCGCGCATCGTCAGGAAGAGCCGCGTCGGTATGGCCAGCGGCCGCAACTACGTCGCCGGTTTCCTGTTCGACATTTCCGACATGAAGCGCCGTGAGACCGAGACCGAGGATGCGCGCAAGCATCTCGCCAGCGTGCTGGAATCCCTGCCGGCGGCCGTGATCATCTACGACCGCGACGACAAGTTCGTCTTCGCCAACCGCAAGATCCAGGATACGCTGCCGGCCTTGAAGCCGGTATGGCAGCCTGGTTGTACACTCCGCGAGGCGCTCGTTCTCGGCCATTCGACCGGCTATTTCCGCAACAGCGGCGATCCGCAAGTCGACACGCTCTACGACGACGACCCCGATCGCTGGCTGGACGCGATCCTCGCCCGCTACCGCTTGCCCAATTCCTCGTTCGAGCGTCTCAATCCCGACGGCCGCTGGTATCAGGTCTACGACATGCGGACCGACGATGGCACGTTCATCGGCGTTCGCGTCGACATCTCCGAGATCAAGAGCCGCGAGAAGGCGTTGCGCGACTCGATGCGCCAGATCGATCTGTTCCGGCACGTGCTGGACGAGTTGCCGGTGGCCGCCTTCATCAAGGCGCAGGACCTGAGCATAGAGTTCGTCAACAAGGCCTGGTGCGCGATAACCGGCCTCGCCAAGGAAGAGGTCATCGGCCGCACCGACCGCCAGCTGTTCGGTGCGCAGGACGCCGACGGCTACAGCGATGACGACACCGAAGTCGCGGTGACCGGCGCCGTCAAGGAGGTCGAGGAACCCGTCACCCATCGCGACGGCACGGTTCGGCAATTGATGACGCGCAAGAGCCGCCTGGTGGCGCTGGACGGGTCGGTGCATCTGGTCGGTTCGAGCACCGACATCACCGACGTCAAGGGGCGCGAGCGCGCGCTGGAAGAGAGCATGCGCGAGAACGAGGTGTTCCGCAGCCTGATCGACAACGTGCCGGTGTCGATCTACGCCAAGCGCTCCGATCTCAGGCAGTTCTACGTCAACAAGGGCTGGTGCGATCTGACCGGCTTCAGCAAGGACCACGCCATCGGCAAGACCGATATCGAGATCTTCGGGCCGGACGGCGCGGCCTTCGTCGACAGCGACCTTGCCGTCCTACGCACCGGCGAGACCCAGGAGGTCGAAGAGACGGTGACGCTCGCCGACGGCAGCGTGCGGCATCAGTTTGCCCGCAAGGGCGCGATGATCGCCTCCGACGGATCGCTCTACCTGATCGGCTCGACCACCGACATCACCGAACTGAAGACGCGCGAGGCCGAGCTGCGCGAGGCGCGGCAGCGCGCCGTGCTCGCCGACCGCGCCAAGTCGGAATTCCTCGCCAATATGAGCCACGAGATCCGCACGCCGATGAACGGCGTGCTCGGCATGGCCGAACTGCTGGCCAAATCGGACCTCGACCTGAAACAGAAGACGTTTACCGACATCATCGTCAAATCGGGTAACGCGCTGCTCACCATCATCAACGACATCCTGGATTTCTCCAAGATCGACGCCGGCCAGCTGGTGCTCGATCCGGCACCCTTCAACCTTGCCGAGGCGATCGAGGATGTGGCGACGCTGGTGTCGACACGCGCCAAGGAAAAGGATCTCGAGCTCATCGTGCGCATCGAGCCTCGTCTCGAGAGCGTGTTCGTCGGCGATGTCGGCCGCATCAGGCAGATCGTCACCAACCTGCTCGGCAATGCGGTGAAATTCACCGATGAAGGCCATGTGCTGGTCGACGTCACCGGCGAAAGAGTTCCAGCCGGGACGAAACTGACGATCTCGGTCACCGACACCGGCATAGGCATCCCCGAGGAAAAGCTGAAACTGGTGTTCGAAAAATTCAGCCAGGTCGACACCTCGTCGACGAGGCGGCACGAGGGAACCGGCCTCGGTCTCGCCATCACCTCGCGGCTCGTCGAACTGATGGGCGGCGACATCGGTGTCGAGAGCGCCGAGGGCAAGGGCTCGACCTTCTGGTTCACGGTCACGCTGCCGAGGGCCGGACAGCAGAACGGGCAACGCATCACGCCTGTCGATGTGACCGGCGCGCGCGTGCTGATCGTCGACGACAACGCCGTCAACCGGGCCATCCTGACCGAGCAGATGACATCGTGGACGTTCGATTCCTGCGCTGCCGAAAGCGGCGCCGAGGGTCTCAAGGTGCTGATCGCCGCCGCCGCCTACGGCGTGCCGGTCGACTGCGTCGTGCTCGACTACCAGATGCCGGCCATGAGCGGCGCCGAAATGGCGCGGATCGTGCGCAACACCGCCGGCCTTGCCGGCACGCCGATCATCATGCTGACCTCGGTCGACCAGTCGCTCGCCAACACCAGCTATCGCGATCTCGGCATAGATGCCCAGCTGATCAAGCCGGCGCGGTCGTCGGTGCTGCTCGAAACGCTGGTCGCCACCATCCAGCGGCATCGCCACAATACGACCGATGCCCAGCCGCAAGCGGCCGATGTCCCTCAACGCAACGTTGCACGGCCACAGCCGTCGGAACAACGGGCGCTGCTGCAGCCGCCTCCGGTTCGCCCCCGGCTACCCGCGACGGGCGGAGGCGACAGGCTGGATATCCTGGTGGCCGAGGACAATGAGGTGAACCAGATGGTCTTCACCCAGATTCTCGGCGAGACCGGCTATGGTTTCGAGATCGTCGGCAATGGCCGCAAGGCGCTCGACGCCTTCGGCCGGCTCAATCCGTGCATGATCCTGATGGACGTCTCGATGCCGGAAATGAATGGGCTCGAAGCGACCGCCGCCATTCGCCGGCTGGAGGAAGAAACCGGCACGCATGTGCCGATCGTCGGCGTCACCGCGCATGCGTTGAAGGGCGATCGCGAGCGCTGCCTGGAGGCCGGCATGGACGACTATCTGCCCAAGCCGATCAGTCCAAGGGCCCTGCTCGAGAAGGTCGAGCGCTGGGTCGGCGCCAGCCGCCAGACTCAGCGCAACGCCGGGTAGCAACAGCCTTGTCCGATCGCGGGGAGGGACGGCGAAGATTCGCGACCCCCCCCACTGGCGCAAGACTATGGCGCGATCGCACCATATCAAAGGCGGCGTCCAGCCGAGACAATGCCCGCATCGATTTCCGCTCTTCCAGTTACGGGCGGGAGCAGCGACCGCCGGCATGAGACAGCGTCAACCTACCCCAACGGACCTGTTTTCGGCGATGGCCCGGCCACTACATCTGGCCGAGAGCAACGCGCTCCCGTCCGGATTTTCTTTGCCGAAGCGGCGATCCCGAAACCGCGGGTCGCTCTCGGTCTGAAACGGCGCAAGTGCCTGATTCCGGGAGCAAAGCCGGATTCCGTCGTGAGCGCCGGCCGGCCGGCATTTCCCTCACTCCGCTGACGCGTTACCGGGGTGACATGAAACTGTCATGCAACTGTAATAATCGAAGGCTATTGGCCTCAGCGGGCGCCGACAGGAATGGCGCCGAGAGACCATCTTCCGAACAGGAGCAGGCCACATGAACAAACTCTTTCTCACGGCGTCGGCCGCAGCGCTTGCGCTCGCCGCGTCGTCCGGCTTCGCCGCCGCGCGCGACCAGATCCAGGTCGCCGGATCGTCGACCGTGCTACCCTATGCCAAGATCGTCGCCGAGCAGTTCGGCGAAGCCTTCACCAAGTTCAAGACCCCGGTCGTCGAGTCCGGCGGCAGCGGCGCCGGCATCAAGGAATTCTGCAAGGGCGTCGGCGAAGACACGATCGATATCGCCAACTCCTCGCGGCCGATCAAAAAGGACGAGATCAAGTCCTGCGTCGACGCTGGCGTGAAGGAAATCCAGGAAGTCCGCATCGGCTATGACGGCATCGTCTTCGCCACCGACATCAAGGGTCCGGACTTTGCGCTGGTTCCCGCCGACATCTACAAGGCTCTGGCCGCCAAGCTGGTGGTCGACGGCAAGCTCGTCGACAATCCGAACACCAAGTGGAGCCAGGTCAATCCGAAGCTGCCCGACTGGGATATCGCGGCCTACATTCCGGGCGAGAAGCACGGCACCCGCGAAGTGTTCGAGACCAAGCTTCTCGACGCCGGCTGCGACAAGGCAGCCATAAAGGCTACCGGCATCGCCGACGACAAGGAAATCGGCAAGACCTGCGTCGCCATCCGCAAGGACGGCAAGGCCATCGACATCGACGGCGACTACACCGAGACGCTCGCCCGCATCGACTCGAACAAGACTGGCGTCGGTGTGTTCGGCCTGGCCTTCTACGAGAACAATGCCGACAAGCTGAAGGTCGCCACCGTTGAAGGCGTCACGCCGTCGACCGAGACCATCGCCAGCGGCAAGTACTCTGTGTCGCGCCCGCTGTTCTTCTATGTGAAGAAGGCACATCTCGGCGTCGTCCCCGGTCTCAAGGAATATGTCGAGTTTTTCCTTGACGACCAGATGATCGGCCCGGAAAGCCCGCTTGCCGAATACGGCCTCGTCGCTGCTCCGGAAGCCGAACGCAAGGCCCAGCGCGACGCTTTCGCCGCCGGAAAGTCGCTGTAATCAAACTGACAAACCGGGGCGCGGGCCAAAGTCCGCGCCCTGGTTCTCGCCGCCCGCTGCAGTGGCGGCTGCGACTAGAGTTTCCCCTGGGGTGGGTCCATGTCGTCCATACTCGTACTCGCCATTGTCGTTGCCATTGGCCTGGTTGCATTCTTCATAGGCCGGCAGCGTGCCGCGGCGCAGGATAATGGCACTGTGAAGCCGCATTCGCGCGCCCACTATCACGGCTGGTGGGCCTTCCTGCTCGCCGTCCTGCCTGCCGTTTTGCTGATTGCCGCCTGGAACATCGGCTCTTCCATCTACCTTGACCGGCATGTTCACGCAGCCTTGCCCGAGCGCACCGCCGACAGCGCGGTTGCCAGCGAAGCGCTTGATGTCAGCCTGGTAAAAAGCCTCGCCAAAGGCCTGCGCCAACTCGATGCCGGCACGCTGGCCGCGCTGCCCGCTACTTTCGCCGAATTGCAGCCGCTGCTCGCCGCCAAGGGTGTGGCGCTGGCGACCGACACCCAGGACTACATGATCCCGATCGCTGTCGAGGCGAACAAGGTCCAGGACAGGCTCGGCCTGTTCGGCGCGGTCATTGCCCTCGCCCTTTCGATTGCCGGCGCCTTCTATGCGCTCAGGCAAATCGCGCCGCGTGCAAGGGCGCGCAACAATGTCGAGCGGCTGATGCTGTGGGGACTGATTGCGGCCTCGACCATCGCCATCCTGACCACGGTCGGTATCGTGCTTTCGATGCTGTTCCAGACGATCCAGTTCTTCGAGAGCGTGTCGCCGATGAGCTTCTTCTTCGGCACGGTCTGGGATCCGCGCTTCGCCGCCGCCGGCTCGGGCGGCAGCCAGGGCCAGTTCGGCCTGATCCCGCTTCTCGCCGGCACCCTTTACATAGCCTTGATCGCATTGCTGGTCGCCGTGCCGGTCGGCCTGATGTCGGCGGTCTACATGGCCGAATACGCATCGCCCAGGGTGCGGTCGGTGGTCAAGCCGGCGCTTGAGCTGCTGGCCGGCATCCCGACCATCGTCTACGGCATCTTTGCGGTCGTCACGCTGGGGCCGTTCTTGCGCGATCTCTCCGCGGCGCTCACCGGCGGTACGCCCTTCATCCAGGGCCAGAGCATCTTCACCGCCGGTCTCGTCATGGGCGTCATGCTGATCCCGGTCGTTTCCTCGCTGTCCGACGACATCATCACCGCGGTGCCACGTGCCATGCGCGACGGCTCGCTCGGGCTCGGCGCGACGCGTTCGGAGACGATCAAGCGCGTCATCCTGCCGGCGGCACTTCCCGGTATCGTCGGCGCCATCCTGCTGACCGCCTCGCGCGCCATCGGCGAAACGATGATCGTCGTGCTGGCGGCGGGCGTCGCCGCCAACCTTACCATCAACCCGTTCGAGGCTATGACGACCATCACCGTCAAGATCGTCAACCAGCTCACCGGCGATCTCGAGTTCAATTCGCCGCAGACGCTGGTTGCCTTTGCGCTCGGCCTGACGCTGTTCGCATTGACGCTGGTGATGAACATCGTCGCGCTCTACATCGTGCGCAAGTATCGGGAGCAGTACGAATGACCGACATCTCCATGGATACGATGGTCCGGGCCGCGGCCCATCCGCGTCGCGACATCGGCCTGAAGGCCCGCTATGCCGCCGAACGCCGCTTCCGCATCTACGGCGTGCTGGCGATCTCCGTCGGCCTCGCCTTCCTGGCCATCATGCTCATCACCATCGTCTCGAAGGGCTACACCGCCTTCTGGCAGACGACGGTGTCGCTGCCGATCACCTTCGACGAGAAGGTAATCGATCCTTCCAACATGCGCGCGACCGATCCGAACGTGCTGGTCAAGGCGAACTATCCCAAGCTCGCGGAAAAGGCGCTGATCGCCAAGCTAGGCATCAATCCCGACGACAAGCCGACCGTCAAGAAGCTCAAGGGCTTCCTGTCCGAAGGCGCCCGCGTCCAGCTGCGCGACATCGTCGCCGCCGATCCGTCGGTGATCGGCACGACGCGCAATGTCGACATCCTTGCCGCTGCCAATCTCGACTCGGCCTTCAAGGGCCAGATCGACCTCAGCGTCGAGGAAGCGCGCCGCAAGGTCTCGGACCAGCAGATCGCCTGGATGAACACGCTCAAGGCGGACGGCGCGATGGCCGAACATTTCAACACCGGCCTGTTCAGCTATGGCGCTTCCAGCCGTCCGGAAACCTCGGGCATGGGCGTGGCGATCATCGGCTCGTTCTACATGATGGTGATCGTGCTGCTCCTGGCACTGCCGATCGGCGTCGCCGCCTCCATCTATCTGGAGGAATTCGCCAAGAAGAACCGTTTCACCGACCTGATCGAGGTCAACATCAACAATCTGGCCGCGGTGCCGTCGATCGTCTTCGGCCTGCTCGGCCTTGCCGTGTTCATCAATTTCCTCGGCATGCCGCGCTCCGCCGCTTTCGTCGGCGGCCTGGTGCTGACGCTGATGACGCTGCCGACGATCATCATCGCGACACGGGCAGCACTTGCCGCCGTGCCGCCGTCGATCCGCGCGGCGGCGCTTGGCCTCGGCGCGTCCAAGATGCAGATGGTGTTCCAGCACATCCTGCCGCTGGCCGCACCCGGCATTCTCACCGGCACGATCATCGGCCTGGCGCGGGCGCTGGGCGAAACCGCGCCGCTGCTCCTGATCGGCATGGTCGCCTTCGTCGCCGACTATCCGAAGACGCCTTTCGATCCGGCGACGGCGCTGCCGGTGCAGATCTACATGTGGGCGAACGAGGCCGAACGCGCCTTCGTCGAGCGCATGTCGGGCGCCATCATAATCCTGCTCATCTTCCTCATGGCCATGAACATCACCGCGATCGTGCTTCGGCGTCGGTTCGAGCGGCGCTGGTAGAAAAAAGGCATTTTGGTATGAACATCATGACCGAACAGTCTGTTGAAAACGCAGTGGGCGATAAAATGAGCGCCAAATCGAACGAAGTCATCAAGATGCGCGGCGACAAGGTCGGCGTGTTCTACGGCGAGAAGCAGGCGCTGTTCGACGTCAATCTCGACGTCCGCCTGAACCAGGTGACGGCGTTGATCGGCCCTTCCGGCTGCGGCAAGTCCACCTTCCTGCGCTGCCTCAACCGCATGAACGACACCATCGACTCGGCGCGGGTGACCGGCAAGATCACGCTCGACCAAGAGGATATCTACGACAAGAGCATCGATGTCGTCGAACTCAGGGCGCGCGTCGGCATGGTGTTCCAGAAGCCCAATCCGTTCCCGAAGTCGATCTACGAGAACGTTGCCTATGGCCCGCGCATCCATGGGTTGGCCAAGCGTAAGGCCGACATGGATCAGATCGTTGAACAGAGCCTGAAGAAGGCGGCGATCTGGAACGAGGTCAAGGACCGCCTGCAGGAGCCCGGCACCGGCCTTTCCGGCGGCCAGCAGCAACGCCTGTGCATCGCACGTGCCATCGCCGTGTCGCCCGAGGTGATCCTGATGGACGAGCCCTGCTCGGCGCTCGACCCGATCGCCACCGCTCGCGTCGAGGAACTGATCGACGAACTGCGCCAGAACTACACGATCGTCATCGTCACCCACTCGATGCAGCAGGCGGCGCGCGTGTCGCAGCGCACGGCGATGTTCCATCTAGGCTATCTGGTCGAGGAGGGCGCTACCGACAAGATGTTCACCAACCCCGACGACAAGCGCACCCAGGACTACATCACTGGCCGCTTCGGCTGAGCTCAGGCATACGAGGACTAAGATCATGGGCGAACACACCGTCGCTTCTTTCGACGAGGATCTCGGACAGATCCGCAGGCTTATCAGCGACATGGGCGATCTCGCCAGCTCGATGGTCAGCGGTGCCACCAAGGCGCTGCTGAGTTCCGACAACGCCATGGCCCAACGCGTCGTCTCCGACGACGCGATCATGGACGCGCGCCAGCGCGAGCTCGACGACCGCGCCATCACACTGATCGCCAAGCGGCAGCCGATGGCCGACGATCTGCGCCATGTCGTCGGTTCGATCCGCATGGCCGGCGACCTTGAACGCATTGGCGACCTTGCCAAGAACATCGCCAAACGCGTCGGCACCGTCGGCCTAAGCGTCACGCCGCGCGACCTGTCGCACTCCATCGACACCATGGCGCAGCTGGTGCTGATCCAGGTGCAGGGCGTCATCGAGGAATATGCGGCGCGCGACGCCGAGGCCCTGGCGAAACTGCGCGCCGCCGACGAGCGCATCGACGTCAAGTACACCTCCGTGTTCCGCGAACTGCTGACCTACATGATGGAAGACCCGCGCAACATCACCGCGTGCACGCATCTTTTGTTCTGCGCCAAGAACCTCGAGCGCATCGGCGATCACGTCACGAACATCGCGGAAAATGCGTATTATGTTTTGACCGGCAAGCAGTTGCCCGCCAATCGTCCGAAGCAGGACGAGACGGCAATGTCCGCGCCGGCGGCATGACGACAGGGGTGACCAGTCGATGATCGCGCCACGCATCATGGTCGTGGAGGACGAGGAGCCGCTGGGTGTGCTGCTCCGCTACAATCTGGAGTCCGAGGGTTACCAGGTCGAGGTGGTGACGCGCGGCGACGAGGCCGAAATTCGCCTGCAGGAGAACGTCCCCGACCTTCTGGTGCTCGACTGGATGGTGCCCGCGGTTTCCGGCATCGAACTCTGTCGCCGGCTAAGAATGCGTCCCGAGACGGAGCGGCTGCCGATCATCATGCTGACCGCGCGCGGCGAGGAAAGCGATCGTGTGCGCGGCCTCTCCACCGGGGCCGACGATTATCTGGTCAAGCCGTTCTCGACGCCGGAGTTCATGGCCAGGGTCAAGGCGCTGCTGCGCCGCGCCAAGCCGGAAGTGCTGTCCAGCGTGCTCAAGGTCGGCGACATCGTGCTCGATCGTGAATCGCACCGGGTCTATCGCAAGAAGAGCGAGATCCGGCTCGGACCTACCGAATTCCGCCTGCTCGAATTCATGATGCGCCATCCCGGTCGCGTGTTTTCGCGCAGTCAGCTGCTCGACAATGTCTGGGGCGAGACGATCTATATCGACGAGCGTACGGTGGACGTCCACGTCGGCCGGCTGCGCAAGGCGGTCAACAATGGCCGCATGCCCGACGTCATCCGCACCATCCGGGGGGCGGGATACGCGATCCGCGAAGACTAGAGCTTGTCCCATCCCGATAAGAACGGGATGGGACTCCAAGATCAAAACTCCAGTCAGCAGGCAGTCGCCAATGCCGTGAAGAGGGTGGTTAGCGGACTTCGACTTCTCCCAACAGATGTTGCCGCCTCATCTCCTCTTCGACCCAGGCAGTAACGCGCCGGAGCTTTGAATGTTTGATGTCTCGCATGATCAGTTGCGTTGTGGCCGCATCGACCTCGCCGATATCAATTTCGCCCCAGCCGTTGGTTCGTAGGAAGCGGTAGACGTCCTCACCGAAGTTGCGAACACGATGGATGAGGCCGTAAAGCTCGGCCTGATCTATGTTGAAGTTGATCACCAACGAACGGGACATCAGCAGATCATACAGGCAGACACATTGCCAATTGATGTCCGCAATGGGTCGAACTCGGTCGTTCAGAATGATTGAGTTTCGCCCTGACCGTCAGGCAACGTTCTTTCCGGCACCCGTTCTTGCCTGCGCGCCCGGCGCGAAAATCTCCTGGTCGACGAAGGTCAGCGCGCGCATGGCGCAGCCTTCGCGGATCAGCGGCAGTTCGTTCGGCTCGGTGTCGAAGGAAATCGATTTCGAGTGCTGGCCGCCGGCGGTCTGGGCTATCGCCTCGCGCAAGGCAGGCTCGATCAGGTCGAAGGCCGCGGCGCTGACGCCGACCATTGCGACGGGCGCCGGATCGATCAGCGCGAACAGGCTGCCGAGACCGTAGCCGAGCGCCTCGCCGGCCTTGCGATAGGCCTCGCGCTCGGGTCCATCCCTTTCGCGCGCCGCGGTCGCCAGGGCGCGCATGTCAGCGTCACTGACATCGGCGACCGGCTCGGTGTCCTCGCCCAGCTGCCTTGCATTGCGCCAGATCGCGTAGTTGCCGGCATAGGCCTCGACGCAGCCGCGCCGTCCGCACCGGCACAGCGCGCCGTTCGGCCGATGGATCATGTGGCCGAACTCGCCGCCCGAGGAATGGGTGCCGGTGAACAGCTCGCCCTTCAGCACCAGGCCCATGCCGATGCCGTGCGACAAGAGGATGGCGATGAAATCGTCACGGTAGCGCTGCGGATCGCGCCAGCGCAGCGCCACCGCCATCATGTTGCAGTCGTTCTCCATGGTGGCGGGGATGCCGAACTCGTCTTCGAGTATGTCGGCGAAGGCGATATCGGTGTGTGGCGTGATCGGCGACCACAGCATGGCGCGGGCACGCGTGTCGGTGATGCCCTGGATCGCCAGCGCGATGCGGGCGACGCTGCGGACGTCGAGATCGGGATCCTCGATGCGGCGCCGCACGATGGCGACGCATTCGTCGATCAGCGCGTCGCGCGACATGGTCAGCGTGTCCAGCCGGCGCTGTTCCTCGGCGATCACCTGGCCTGCATAGTCGATGACGGCGACCGAGAGGAAGTTCAGCGACAGCACCACGGTCATCACCGCCGCCGCTTCCGGATTGAGGCCGAGGCCGACCTGCGGCCGGCCGCGTTTGAGCGAGCCGGCCTCGCTCGGCTTGCTCTCGGTCAGGATGCCTTCGCCGATGAGGTCGGCGGAGATCGCCGATATGGTCGAATGGCTGAGGCCCGTGGTCGCGGCGATCTCGGTGCGGGACGGCTGTCCGGCGCGGCGCACGGCCGCAATCACCATCGCCCGGTTGCGGCGGCGCAGATCGTCGTGGCGGATTCCGACCGACATGCTTTTCACATCCTCCCGGTCGCCGCGGCCTCTCGTTGCCTCCCGAAGGCCATCAGCGAAGCCTGAAAGCGCGAGGCGCTTCAGGCACTTGTTTCCGCGCGTGTCGTTGTCCCCAAACCACTGCGCACCTTTGGGGCGACATGCGCCAGACAAATTCTGGCAGAAGGCCACCATCCTGTCATTATTTATTCCGGAGCTCGAAAAAAATTCAGAGGGACATCAAAATCCACCAGAATCGATGTTGACAGCGTTCGGGTGTTAGATCAGTATTTTTTCGAGGCTCGAAAAAATAGAGCCTCTGTGCCGGCCTTCGGGCCAGTTTGGTCGCGCCATACGCGGCGCAGGGAGGATAATATGAAAAGATTCACAGCCGCCATCCTGGCGGGTGTCGCCATGTCGCTGACGCTCGCGTCGGTCGCGCAGGCGAAGGACAAGGTCATCGGCGTTTCGTGGTCCAACTTCCAGGAAGAACGCTGGAAGACCGATGAGGCCGCCATGAAGACGGCGATCGAGGCAGCCGGCGACAAGTACATCTCCGCCGACGCGCAATCCAATCCCGGCAAACAGCTCACCGATGTCGAGAGCCTGATCTCGCAGGGCGCCAACTCGCTGATCATCCTGGCGCAGGATGCCTCGGCCATCGGTCCGGCGGTGCAGAAGGCGCTGGACGAAGGCATTCCGGTCGTCGGCTATGACCGGCTGATCGAGAACAAGGACGTCTTCTACCTGACCTTCGACAACAAGGAAGTCGGCCGCATGCAGGCCCGCGAAGTGTTCAAGGTCAAGCCGGAAGGCAACTATGTCTTCATCAAGGGCTCCGGCGCCGACCCGAATGCCGATTTCCTGTTCGCCGGCTCCATGGAAGTGCTCAAGGACGCGATCGACAGCGGCAAGATCAAGAATGTCGGCGAGGCCTATACGGACGGCTGGCTGCCCGCCAACGCCCAGAAGAACATGGAACAGTTCCTCACCGCCAACGACAACAAGGTCGACGCCGTGGTCGCGGCCAATGACGGCACCGCCGGTGGGGTCGTCGCGGCGCTGACGGCGCAGGGCCTTGCCGGCGCCGTGCCGGTCTCGGGCCAGGACGGCGACCACGCCGCGCTGAACCGCATCGCGCTCGGCACGCAGACCGTGTCGGTGTGGAAGGACGCGCGCGAGCTCGGCAAGAATGCCGCCGAGATCGCCACGCAGCTGGCCGACGGCAAGAAGATGACCGACATCGCCGGCGTCAAGGACTTCACGACGCCTGGCGGCAACACCGTCAAGTCGCTGTTCCTGACCCCGGTTGCCATCACCAAGGACAATCTCAACGTCGTCATCGACGCCGGCTGGATCAAGAAGGACGAAGTCTGCGCGGGCGTCGCCGCCGGTGCCGTCGCGGCCTGCAACTAAAACCGAACCGATCCCGGTTCGATCTCGGCGCCGCGGCCCCAGGGCCGCGGCGTTTCTCAAGAGGCATTCCGCTTCAAATGACCGCGGAAAGCAAATAGCATCGTGTTTCCGGCATCCGCGCCAGACGGCAAACCGGTGGGAGGATATCATGACCGACACGACCTCTAACGGGCCTGCCGCAAATCCGCCCGCAGACCGGGCGCGTGCGTCCGAACTAAGCGCCGTCGGACGCTTCCTCAAGGCAACCGAACTCGATACGCGCATGCTTGGCATGGTCGGTGCGTTGCTGGTCATCTGGGTCGGCATTCACATCCTGTCGGGCGGACTTTTCCTGACGCCGCGCAACCTCTGGAACCTGTCGGTGCAGACCTCGTCGGTCGCAATCATGGCGACCGGCATGGTGCTGGTCATCGTCATGCGCAACATCGACCTTTCGGTTGGCTCCGTCGAAGGCGTGATCGGCATGATCATGGGTGTGGCGCAAGCAGAATTCCTCATTCGCGTCATCGGTTTCCAGCTTGGAAATCCCTGGCTCTGGATCATCGCACTGGCCGCCGGCGTGGTGCTTGGTCTGGTGATCGGCGCCTTCCAGGGCTTCATCATCGCCTATCTCGACGTTCCTGCCTTCATCGTGACGCTGGGCGGTCTGTTGGTCTGGCGCGGCATGGCATGGCTGATCACCAATGGGCGCACGGTCGCGCCGCTCGACGCTACGTTCCAGCTGATGGGCGGCGGACCACGGGGCTCGATCGGCGCCAGCGCCAGCTGGATCGTCGGCATCGTCGCCTGCGCGGCTGTCGCTTTCGCGCTGCTCAACGGCCGGTCGCAGCGCAAACGGTTCAACTTTCCACTGCGCCCCGTCTGGGCGGAAACCTTTCTCGGGGTGGTCAGTTGCGCTGCCATCCTTGGGGCCGTCTGGATCGCCAATTCCTATCCATGGCCAATCGGCATCGTGCGCCAGTATGCACAGCAGAACGGCATCACCATTCCCGAAGGCGGGCTGTTCATCGCCCACGGCATCGCCATACCGGTACTGATGGCGGTCGCGGTCGGTATCGTCATGACCTTCATCACCAAGCGCACCCGTTTCGGCCGCTATGTCTTTGCCATCGGCGGCAATCCGGAGGCCGCCAATCTCGCCGGCATCAACACCCGCTGGGTGACCATGAAGGTGTTCATGATCATGGGCGTGCTGGCCGCGATCAGCGCGGCGATCTCGTCGGCCCGCCTCAACGCGGCGACCAATGCGCTGGGCACGCTGGACGAGCTGCTGGTGATCGCCGCCGCCGTGATCGGCGGCACCTCGCTTGCCGGCGGCTCCGGAACGGTGCTCGGCGCCATGCTCGGCGCACTGCTGATGCAGTCGCTCCAGTCCGGCATGGTGCTGCTCGGCATCGACTCGCCGCTGCAGAGCATCGTCGTCGGCGCAGTGCTCGTCGTCGCGGTCTGGCTCGACACCGTCTATCGCAAGCGCGTCTAGGGGAGGACAAGGATCATGACAGACAAAACCGCTCCCGCAGCCACCGCGCTGATCGACATGAGGAACATCTCGATCGCCTTTGGCGGCATCCGCGCCGTCGACGACGCCTCGATCGATCTTTTCCCCGGTGAGGTCGTGGCGCTGCTCGGCCACAACGGCGCCGGCAAGTCGACGCTGATCAAGATCCTGTCCGGCGCCTACAAGCGCGACGCGGGCCATATCTTCGTCAACGGCGAGGAGGCATCGATCTCAAACCCGCGCGACGCCAAGAAATATGGCATCGAGACGATCTACCAGACGCTGGCGTTGGCCGACAATGTCGATGCCGCCGCCAACCTGTTTCTCGGCCGCGAACTGATGACCGCCTGGGGCACGCTCGACGACGTTGCGATGGAGGCCGAGGCGCGCAAGGTGATGGGCCGGCTCAATCCCCGCTTCCAGCGCTTCAAGGATCCGGTGATCAAGCTGTCGGGCGGACAGCGGCAGTCGGTGGCGATCGCGCGCGCGATCCTGTTCAACGCGCGCATCCTGATCATGGACGAGCCGACGGCGGCACTTGGTCCGCAGGAAACGGCGCAGGTCGGCGAACTGGTCAAGCAGCTCAAGTCCGACGGCATCGGCATCTTCCTGATCAGTCACGACATCCACGACGTGTTCGAGCTTGCCGACCGGGTCTGCGTCATGAAGAACGGCCAGGTCGTCGGCACCGCGCGCACCACCGATGTGACCCAGGACGAGGTGCTCGGCATGATCATTCTGGGCAAATGCCCGCCCGGCGCCATTCCCGGGCCAGGCGCGTTGAAGATCGCCGCCTAGGGTTTGCCGCCTCGGCGCATTGCCGGTCATGTGATGTGCCAGCTGTCATGATGGCTTGGCCTTGCCATTGTGTTGGCACGGCGACTTGCGCATAAAGGTCCGACATTGCCCATGGACCGCATCATCCGTTGAAGAAGCTTTTTCCAATCGTCGCGTTCATCGCCGTTGCGCTGATCAGCATGACGATGGCGGGGTTTGCCTATTTCGCAACCCAGGAGGCGGCCCGCATCAAATTCGAAGCGACGGCCGACGACGCACTCAACCGGATCGAGAGCCGCATCGACCTGCATCTGTCGCTGCTGCGGTCGACACGGGCCCTGTTCGATGCCCGCAACGGCGATATCTCCCAAAACGAATTCAAGGCGTTCTTCAACGCACTCGATGTCGACAACAATTTCGCCGGCTTGCGCGGTATCGGCTTCCTCAGGCTGGTGAAGGCCGGAGACGAGGCGGCGGTCGAACGCGATATGCTGCATGACGATGGCGTCAGCCATCCGATCTATCCGGACAGCAAGCAACCCTGGCGCGCGCCCATCGTGCTGTTCGCGCCGCTTGATCCGTCCAACCAGGCCAGCATCGGCTACGACATGTTCAGCGAACCGGTGCGGCGCGCGGCCATCGAAAAGGCAATGTCCGACGACCAGCAGCACGCCAGCGGGCTGGTGCAACTGGGCCAGAACACGGGCACCGCGCAGACGTTCACCGGCTTCCTCGTCCTCGTGCGGCTCAATGTCGAAACCGCACCCGATGTCATCAATGCGTCCAGATCATCCACGGCCGGCTTTCTCTATGCGGCTTTCAGGGCCCGGGACCTGTTCCAGATAGCGCTCAGCCGGTCGCCGCTGCTGCCGGTCAACACCGAAATCTACGACGGCGAGGTGAATGGCGACAATCTCTTGTTCCGATCGGAGACGCCGCCGGCCTCATCCTTCGGGGACAGGCTGCTGGTCACCCGCAAGATCACGGTGGCCGGCCGGCCATGGACGGTCCTGTTCCGGCCGACCAGCGCCTTCTCGCAGCCGTCGTCGCGCGCCATTCCGGTGATGCTGGGGCTGCTCGGCCTGCTGCTGGCGGGCGCCATCGCGCTGGTGGCGCGCTACCAGGAGCGGGCCTATGAAGCGGCGTCGCGTTTGCACGAAACGACGGAAAAGAGCCTGCTTGAAAAAGACCTGATGCTGCAGGAGATGAAGCATCGCATCAAGAATTCGATCACCAGGGTGCTGGCGATCGCGCGCCAGACGGCTTCGCGGGCGACCGACATCAACGAATTCTCCTCGTCCTTCTCGGCCAGGCTGCAGGCGATGGCGGCGTCCCAGGACATGCTGACGCGCTCGCGCTGGCAGAAGGCCGATCTTGGCGATCTGCTGCGCATAGAGCTCGGCCAGGTGTTCGGCAAGGAGCTGCCCGAAGGGCTTTTGTCGGGGCCGCAGGTGCTGCTCGACGAAACCACGACGCAGGCGCTCGGCCTGACCTTTCACGAACTGGCGACGAATGCGTTGAAATATGGCGAAGCCGGCAATTCGGTTGTCGCGCTCAAGGTCGACTGGTCGCTCGAAGGGCGCGGAAGCGACAGGGCACTGGTTCTCAACTGGCGGGAAACCGGGCAGAAGAAACTCGAAGCGCCTGCCAAGACCGGATTCGGCACCAAGCTGATCGACCTCAACGTCACACGCGAATTGCGCGGCACGATCCATCGCGATTATCAGGCCGATGGTCTGAGGGTGGAAATCAGAATTCCGCTGACGGGCTGAAACACCTGTTGGCTGGCGTCACGACCACAGCGCCCCACGCATGCAAATCCGGAGACCGGCGGACCGGTCTCCGGATCGATGTTTCGACTATTATCGCCGACTAGTTGCAGCGGGCCGTGTAGATCCGGCCGCGATGATCGCGATACTGGCAATAGCCGTTCTGCAGCCTGCGAACCAGCAGGCCAGACCCGGCACCCACAGCCGCACCGATCAGCGCGCCCTTGCCGCCGCCAACCAGGCCGCCGATACCGGCGCCAATCAAGCCGCCGCCAACGACATCCTGCTCGGTGCTGGTGCAGCCGCTAAGGGCAGCCACCGCAATCATGGCAATAATCATCTTCCGCATAGAGTCACTCCTCACTTTGTGTCCACACTTTGGTAAGCTCCAACCGTCGTTTAGCACGAAAAAACGGCCTTTGCCGCTCGAATCTATTGTTCTTTTTCTGGGCGTGCCATATTTGACGCCATGACGACGCTGGAAATCGCCAGCGAAGCGTCGAGGCTGCCATCCGGGCGCACCTTCCAGACGATTTGATCATAGTCGTCTTCCAGCGCCGGATCGACGGCAAGGCATTTGGCAACGATGTGCTGGGCCTGCCCCTGCACGTCGCCCAGGGCGAACGGCCGTTCGGCGACGCATTGATCTGCGGTCTCGAAAACGCTTACCGGCACCTGGAGCTCATGGCAGTCGGCCATCGTGTTCGAGCAGCCGATGACCAGCAGCAATGCAGCGATGTGTTCCATGGCGACATGTCCTCTCGCCATAGTAACGGTCCGTAGTCGCCAAAGTTCCTGGGCTGCCAGCGCCGACCAGCGAAATAACGCGGCGCAACGGGCAAGTCCGGCGCCGCCGCGATGGCAGGCGTGGTGCGATGGACGTCAGGAGACCAGCTGGAACAGGACGACCGCGATGATCACGGCGGTCAGACCCAGGCCGGCAAGGCGCAGTGAGGCGTGAGGAGCAGCAGGCAGTGGTGACGCGGGCGCCTCTTGGTCCTGAAACCCGCCCATCGACATCCGAGCGGCCTGCTCCAGCCTGTTCAAGTCGCCAGCCATCAAGCCGCCATTCCTCCCGCACCATGCTGCAAGTCCTGCCGCGGCACTGTTCGCCACTGCGGAAGGCTCCAGTGGGTATCTGGGAAAACCAGCATCCGCTTTTATGGTGAATAGCCGGTTAAGGACTGGCGAAGGCGCGGCGCTTACTCCGGCTCGAAATTGCCGTGCGGAACGACAAGGCGGTATTCAAGGCGGCCGGGCATTATCTCAAGCTTCGCCGTTCCGTTCAGGGAGGCGGGCACGACCCGCTCGAGCGCGACACTGCCAAAGCGCTTCTGGCTGCGCTCGATGTCGATGTCGCTCGCCGGTATCGCTTCGGCCCATATCAGTGACAGCGCGAGGCTGCCGGCAGCGACGTCAAGATCAGCCGTTACATCAACGACGCCGTCCGCACGCGAAAGGGCGCCATAGCTGACCGAATTGACGGCGAGTTCGTGCATGGCAAGGCCGATGTGCAGCGCGGCGTTGGGATTGAGATAGGGATTTGCCCCGCGGAAGCGCAGGCCGTGCGACGGATCCACCCCGTTGCGACCGACCTGGCCCGACACCAGCTCACGAAGTGCCGCGCCTCGCCAGTTCGAGGAGGTCACCAGATCCTGGGACGAGGCCAGCGATTGCAGCCGGCCACGAAAGCGCGTCAGGAAATCAGCGATGCCATCGGAATAGCGCCCGGTCTGGGTGGCTATGCTTTGAATGATCGCTAGGAGGTTCTTCGAGCGATGGCTGACTTCGCGCAACAGCGTCGTCAGGGTCTGCTCACGGCGCTTCTGATCGGTCGTTTCGACCATCGTGGTGACAACACCTTGGACCGTGCAGCCATCGCCATGGTCGGCGTCGACCCAGACCTGAAACCAGCGAAAACCGTCTTCGGTTGGAACACTGATTTCAAGGCGTTGCGGATTGCCGGATGCGATGACGTCGCGCTTGGCCGCACCGATGCGGTCGACCTGCACCGCCGGCAGGATACCGTTGGCGTCCGCGGTGTCGGAAACCCAGGGCGCACGCATGTTGCGCGCCCATACCGTTTTCAACTCGCGATCCTGATAGAGAACGGAAATGCCGGCATTGTGCAGCGCGTGAAGAAGAGCTCGGCCAAGTTGCATGCCACTTTCGGCGGGATGCAGGGCGATGACTTCATCGCTTGGCACGTCGTCTTTCCTGTCTCCGGTCCTGGAACGCATCGACCTGTCCACCCATTAGGCTGAACGGCTCACTGTCAAATGGGTTCCCAAAGAGAGTTTCCTCGAAAACCGGCCTCCAAAAGCGGTCCGCCGGGCGGTGTCCGTTGAAGGACACCGCCCGGCGGTGGCTGGAAACCGTTTGAGGGGTGCGGCTTCCAGTGTTCGCTCGGATGATCACTCAGTTCTCACGCCCGTCTGAACAGGCCGGCAAGAAGCGAAATGACCAGGAAAGCGAGAAAGATGAAAAACAAGATCTGCGCGATGCCGGCAGAGGTGCCAGCGATGCCGCCGAAACCAAGCGCGCCGGCTATGATTGCCACGACGAGAAATACGAGCGCCCAGTAAAGCATGATCCATCTCCTTCGAATGGTGTGATAAAAACGTGGGTAGATGCGGTTTGTTCCACCATTTGCCGAAAAAGACGATGCTTGCAAATCGTTCTGGGCAAGGGTGGCGCCGGGAATTCGCCGATGACCGGTCCGGCATGCCAAAAGGCCGCCTGAGGCGGCCTTTTGTGTGGTGTCGTACCGTCAGGAAGTGCCGAGACCCTTACGCGGCGGCTTTCGCCTGGCGATCGAAGAACAGCGCCTGGCTGATCAGCGCCTTGACCATGTCGGGGTTGAACGGCTTGGTGACCAGAAAGGCCGGCTCGGGGCGTTCGCCGGTCAAGAGACGCTCGGGGAAGGCGGTGATGAAGATCACCGGCACCGATGTCGACGACAGGATCTCGTTCACGGCCTCGATGCCCGAGCTGCCGTCGGCAAGCTGGATGTCGGCCAGCACCATCTTCGGCCGCATCTTGCCGAACATCGTCACCGCCTCGGCATGGGTGCGCGCCGTTCCGACGACGCGGTGCCCGAGGCTCTCGACCATTTCCTCTATATCCATGGCGATCAGCGGTTCATCCTCGATGATCAGCACGTCCGTCGCCACCTGGCGGGATATCTCGTTGCTTGCCTCGGCGAGCAATTCGGAAAATTCCTGGTCGCCGACATCGAGGATCTCGGCCGCCTCGTCCTCGCTGAAGCCTTCGACGGCAACCAGCAGGAAGGCCTGGCGGGGACGTGGCGCAATCGCATTCAGATTGGCGGCGGCGCGCTGCTCCCAGGCCGATTGCGCATGCTCCTGCGGAACGCGGATGGCGATCGACGTGAACAGCTTGGCGAAAACCTTGTACAGCGCGATGCGGTCGCTCGATGCCTCGGGAAAGATGTCGACATCGGCGATGATGGCCTCGAGCATCGCGGCGACCAGCGCGTCGCCACTCTCCTGCGATCCGGAAACGGCCCGCGAGAAGCGGCGCAGGAACGGCAGGTGTGGTGCGATGGTGGCGGATAAGCTCATGGTAAGACGTCTCCCTCAGAATGACGTGATTGCATAGATTGCAGGTCAAGCTGATTGCAAGCCCCGACAAACAACGCCGATACTGAGAAAAAGTTCCGGCCTGATGGAACTAATGCGCCGGGGCTGCGTTTGAAGTCGGGATGGGCGACCGGACGAGGGTGACGCTTGCGTTGTGTTGAGTAATATTGTGAGCGGCTTGGGCGCTGGGTATACAAGGGCGAAATGAAGGATATGACGAAAGATATTCTGGCTGGCGTCGCGGGCAGGCGCCGGAACGGTTCCGGTGACGCACTCGGGCCGAATTCCGAAATCGGACGCAAACTCAAACAATATTACGACGAGCTGGTCTCTGACGATGTGCCGGATCGCTTCTCCCAGTTGCTCAGTCAGCTGGAACAGGCCGAACCCGCACAGAAAAAGGAATGAGGCATGGCAGCGGTCTCACAAGGCTTCAAGACCGATCTGCTTGGGGCAATCCCAAGCCTGCGCGCCTTTGCCGTGTCGCTGACGCAAAATGCCGACAAGGCGGACGACCTCGTCCAGGAAACACTGGTCAAGGCGTGGGACAAGCATGAGAGCTTCCAGCCCGGCACCAATCTCAAGGCGTGGCTTTTCACCATCCTGCGCAATGAATTCTATTCGCAGATGCGCAAGCGCGGGCGTGAGGTGCAGGACAGCGACGGCATCATGACGGCCAGACTTGCCGTTCATCCGGCCCAGCATGGCCAGCTCGACCTGAAGGATTTTCGCAGCGCCCTCGAACAGTTGCCGGAGGACCAGCGCGAAGCCATCATCCTCATCGGCGCGTCGGGCTTCTCCTACGAGGAGGCCGCCGAAATCTGCGGTTGCGCGGTCGGGACGATCAAGAGCCGCGTCAGCCGGGCCCGCACGCGATTGCAGGAGATCCTGAAGATCTCCGGGGAAGATGAGTATGGTCCGGATGCAATTTCGGCTCAGGTAACGGGGTCGCCGGTCGGCTGACCTGCGATGGAAGGCGCGATCAGCAGGAGCTGGGATCGCGTCTCAATCGGGAGATGCGCGCCCGCAGGCCGTCGCCACCGCCTGCATGAGGTCTTCACCCGAATAGGGCTTGCCGACCAGCCTGACGCCCGGAAACGATGCCTTGATTTCATCGGGGTCCGAATGACCCGAGGCAAACACGAACGGGACGCCTGCGGCGCGCAGGCCAGAGGCGAAATCGAGTGTTGAGGCGCCACCCAGCATGAGGTCGACAATGGCGGCGTCGAAGTGCGTGGCGACCTGCCGGCCGTCGATCTCGGTCAGATCGCGGGCGATCACCACCTCGCCGGCGCCATGGTCACGGCACAGCTGCTCGACATCCATGGCGATGAGAAATTCATCCTCCAGGACCAGAATCCGCAATCCGTCAAGCAAAGGGGGCACAGGCAAGGACTCCGTGAAACGCACCGAGTCATGATCGTTATTTGGTGAGCTGTCATTTAAAAAAGACATGTGTCCGTTCCGGAACCTCGATCCGCGCAACGCGTTGAGACGCAGCCTTCTGGAGCGTTTCATCGTTTCACGGAAATCACGGAAACGGCGAACTGCTCTATCTCTTTGTTTTGACGCGATTCCGGACGGAACGCCGTTACGGACTTTTCCTGGAATGGGCTCCAAAGGAGCGGGGTTTCGAAGAGGGGTCGAAATGTCAGGCCAGAACGGTCGTGTTTTCTCCAGCCGCCAGTACCCTTGCGAGAACTGCCCGTTGCGGCCGTTACCGATTTTCCGCGACTTCGAAAAACAGGAACTGGCCTTCATCAGCGAATTCAAGAAGGGCGAGCTCGCCGTCGACAAGGGCGCCACGGTCCTGGTGGAAGGAAGCCACAGCGCCCATCTCTACACCGTGCTCTCCGGCTGGGCGTTTCGCTACAAGCTGTTGCGGGATGGCCGCCGCCAGATCCTCAACTATCTCATGCCTGGCGACCTGATCGGACTGCAAGGCAGTGTGATGGGTGAGATGCAGCATTCCGTCGAGGCCTTGTCGCCGATGCTGCTGTGCGTTTTCGAACGTGAGTCTCTCCACGAGCTCTACCGCAATCACCCTGGATTGGCCTACGACATCACCTGGATCGCATCGCGCGAAGAGCGCATGCTGGACGAGAATCTGCTCAGCCTCGGGCGGCGCAGCGCAATCGAGCGCGCCGCCTATCTTATCGCCTTCATCGGCAGCCGGGCCAAGGTCGTTGGGCTGAATGGCAAGCAATCCGTCCAGATCCCGATCACCCAACAGCACATAGCCGACACGCTTGGCCTGTCGCTGGTCCATACCAACAAGACGATCCGCAAGCTGATGGATCGCAAGCTGATTGTCTGGCGCGACGGCGGTTGCGAGGTCACCGACAATGAAAGGCTCAAGCAACTCGCCGGCTGGGAGGGGCTGGGCGAGGCGCGCCGGCCGCTGATCTGACGAAGCGCCTTTTTGCCAGGGCCGGCGGATCGGGTGCGCGCGCACGCGTTTTCTTGTACTTGTGCCTGATGCCGGAACCTTTGAGCCATGCGGCGCGTTTGAAATCGAGCAATCACAAGGAGTTAAGCAATGGCAACTGCCGCAGGGAAGGCCGCAAACGAGGGCCGGTCGAATTCAGACCTCGAAGCCGATATCAGGCAATTGAAGGCCGATATCGACAAGCTCACCAAGCAGTTGGCCAAGACCGGCGAGCATGGCTATGGCACCGCGCGCCGTGCGGCCACGGAAGGGGTCGAGCAACTGCGTGCGCAGGGCGAAGCCGCCTTTGACAATCTGCGCAGCAATGCCAAGGATATCGAGGCGCAGATGATGGCCAGCGTGCGCGAAAAGCCGGTGACGTCGCTGGCGATCGCTGCCGGCGTCGGCTTTCTCTTCGCGCTTCTCGCGCGTCGCTAGTCGCATTCAAGATGGGAATACTCGCATCCCTGATTTCCGGTCTGGCATCGGGCGAAACCGTTGCCGCCATGCGCCGGGCGCGCACGGCGGCAATCGTCTATGGGCTCGCCATGGCAGCAGCGCTCTGCGGGCTCGGCTTTCTGATCGGGGCAGCCTATATCTGGACGGCGACCCGCTACGGGTCGCTTGCGACCGCGCTAGGCTTTGGCGCTGGTTTCCTGGTGCTTGCCGGGCTGATCCTGCTGATTTACCGGATATCCGCAGGTTCGCGGGCCCGGCGCAGGGCGCAACAGCGCAATGCCGACATGAAGGCGATAGGCATCGCCGCGGCGCTCGCCGTGCTGCCGACGCTGCTCAAGGGCAAAGGCGGTCTCAGCGTCATTCTGAGCCCGGCCGTGGCGTTGGCCGCTTACGCCATCTACCGCGAAAACATGAAGCCCGACGATCCGGATGATGGCGAGCATAAATAAGGTCGTTTTCTCTTTGACCATGATCTTCGAAAACCGGCTTCCGCTCGTTTCGTTGACCTTCGGTCCGGGAACATGTCGGTCACTTCGACAGATCTTCCAGCGGCATCGATATTTCGGCAAACACGCCTTCCGGCCGGAACTCATGCGTCACTTCGCTTGAGATGACCTTGGCGAGGCTGCGGCGGATGAGGATCGAGCCGAAGCCGTGTCGCTCCGGCGGGGCGACTTGCGGGCCGCCGCTTTCGCGCCAGGTCAGCACAAGGCGTCGGGCACCCTTCCTGCCTTGCGTCTTCCAGTCGAGATCAACCTTGCCGGACGCCACCGACAGCGAGCCATATTGCAGCGCATTGCTGGCCAGCTCATGCAGGATCAGGCCAAGCCCGACGGCCTGGTCCGGCGACAGCAGCACATCGTCGCCGGAGATCGTCATGCGCGGCTGTTCGGCGCTGTCGAAAGGCATGACCTCGATCTGGACGAGTTCACGGATGCCGATGCCGCGCCACTCGCGGTCGGACAACAGATTGTGGGCGATGCCCAGGGCCTGAAGCCGGGCGCCGAAGGCTTCGAGGAATTCGCTCGGCTGGCGGGCATGGCGCACGGTCTGCGTCGCCAGCGCCTGGACGGTCGCCAGCGTGTTCTTGACGCGGTGGTTGAGCTCGCGCAGCAGCAGACGTTGCCGCTCGTCGCCAAGCTTGCGCTCGGAGATGTCGTAGTTGACGCCGAAGATCAGCGTCGGCCTGCCGTCGCCGTCGCGCTCGATGACGCGGCCGCGCGTGGCGAGCCAGCGCGGCGGATGAAAGCCCTTCACCCGGTATTCGCCGAAATAGTCGTCGCTGCCGGTCAAGGCGTCGCGAAAGCGGGTTTCGGTCTGGTAGACGTCGCGCGGATCGATGGCGGTGAGGATGTCGCGCGCCCGCAGCCGGTTCGAGCGCGGCAGGTTGAACAGCTCCGACAGGCGGACATCGCATTCGATGATGTCGGTGCGGATGTCCCAGGCCCAGCTGGCAAGCGAGGCCGCATCGAGCGCGATGGCACGCCGCTTTTCCTCACGCACCAGCGCTGCCTGGGCGATGGCGCCGCTGTGGGTCGCGTCCTTCAAGGTGAACAGACTGGCGGCGAGACCGGCGAGCGCCTTCAACTGGTCGAGCCTGGCGCGGGACGGAAAGGCATGCGGCTTGCGGTCGAGCACGCACAGCGTGCCAATGCGGGCGCCTGCCACCACCATCGGCGCGCCGGCGTAAAAGCGGATGTGGTTCTTGCCGGTGACCAGCGGGTTGGCCTTGAAACGTGGGTCCGTCGTTGCGTCCGTCACCACCATCGGCTCGTCGCCGGCGGCTATCGCATGGGCGCAGAAGGAGATGTCGGTCACGGTTTCGGTCTCGTCCAAGCCGACGCAGGATTTGAACCATTGCCGTTCGCGGTCGACGAGTGTCACCAAGGCGATCGGCGCCTTCATCACCGCCGCGGCAAGGCTGCCTATGCGGTCGAAATCCGGATCGGCCGCCGTGTCCAGCACCTTCAGCCCATGCAGCACGGCCAGCCGGTCCTCGTCCTTGACCGCGCGCGCAACTTCGGCCGGCAGATCCGGCACTGTTCCCGCCTTGCTATTCACCCAAGTCCCCGATGCCCCGTCCCGGTCTTGCCGGCTTCACGGATCCGCCGGCCTACAGCCAGCCGGCTTCCCCGGAACCATCCTAGCGAGGAACCGTTACCCGACCGTGTTTTGCCGCGCGCGCCAGTTGGCGCGAAAGGAGACCGGCCATGGCCAAGATCATTCCCGGAGACAAAGCGCGTCAGGGGCGGTGGGGCTGGCACGGCTTGCGTATCCTGATTGCCGCGCTGCTGCTGGCCTTCGTTGCCTGGGGCATCGCCGAAATCTATGGTGAAGTGGCCAAGACGCCGGCGACAGAGCAAGGAAGCGCGCCAAGCGGCTAGATTTTCAGCCTTCATCGCCCGAGATCGCATCAGGCAGCCTTTGCCTCGGCGATGCTGGCCGGCACCAGGACATTCAGCGCACGGGGCTTGATTTCGATCGTCGTCTCACGGTCAAGCCTGACCAGTTCACCATCCATGACCGCTCGGAACCTCCTACTGCCCGAATGGATTTTCAGGACCGTTCGGTCGGCCTGATGGATCTCCACGTGTTCGTTGTCGCGCCACTTGCCGCGCGCCATGTTGAAGAAGAATTTGACCAATTCGGCACGCTGTTGCGCCACCGTGACATAGACGCCGAGCACGCCGCCCGCCGGGTTGTCGGCGTAGGGCAGGTGGCCTTCGCCGAACAGGTTGTTGGTGATGCCGATGCCGGTAATGCGGGCCGCCATCTCGGCATTGCCGATGCTGAGCGTCACGTTCATCGCCGGTGGATTGTTGATCGTCGCCCAAGCCGCCTTGGCCGTGGCGCGGATCTTTCCCAGGCGCGAGCCGAATTCCATTTTTTGGCGCAGTTGCACCATTTTCGCATGCATACCGATCGAGAACTGATGGACGAAGGGCCGGCCGTTGGCCGTGGCCATATCGACCGCGATGATTTCGCCGTCAGCGAAGGATTTCAGCGCGGCATCGAGGGACTGCGGAATACCCAGGCCGCGCGCGAAAAGGTTCATGGTGCCGGCCGGCAATATGGCAAGCGCCTTCCTGGTGCCCATCAGCCGGGCGGCCGCGGCAGAAATGGTTCCGTCGCCGCCGCCAGCCAGCACGACATCGACCGAGCGGCGCGATGCGGCGCTGTCGAGCGTCTCCACCACGTCCTTGCCGGCAACAACATCAATGCTGAGGGAGTGGCCAGCGGTCTCCAGCGTCTGACGCATCCTGTCGGAAAAAGCGGCAAGGTCCGTGGTGCGCAAGGTGCCGCCGTCGCGGTTCAGCACCGCTGCAAATTTCATGCCCCGCTCCGTCATTCAATCGTTGGGCCGGGACAGACCCAGCCGCAGGCTGAAACGTGACGAAGCGGGAAAGGTTCCGTTTTGAGAGCAGCGAAAATCGCCGGCGCATCTTGCGGCCGCCGCGTATCCGCTCCGTGGTTTTCGCCAGGGATGCGCAGCGTTTTGTCGGAACAACAGCATGGTCACGACGTTGTGAAGCTGTAGATGCCGCGTCCGATCTCCCTCAGCGATGGTTCAAGCGGGCGCGGCGTACACGAAATCATGCACGAGGAGAGTACCATGACCCGCAACCTCTTAGCCACGACCGCATTCGTAGCGCTGGTCGCGACCGGGGCCTATGCGCAGAATGCGACAGCCCCGGCGCCAGCGCAGACCCCTGCCGTCCAGGAGCCAGCCGCCGCTCCGGTGCCGCGCGCCGAAGGCAGCATCGTCACCAACATCATCGGTGAATCCGTCTACAACGGCACCGGCGCTGACGCCGAGGACATCGGCAAGGTCAGTGACGTCGTCTTCGACAAGGAAGGCCAGGCCAAATCCGTCGTCATTGGCGTCGGTGGTTTTCTGGGTGTGGGAGCGAAGAATGTCGCTTTCGACTACAGCAAGCTGCAATGGGCCGAGAAGGACGGCGACCGCTGGCTGGTTGCCCCGACGACCAAGGACGAACTGACGGCGCAACCGGAGTTCGACAGCAAGCCTTATTCTCCTGCGCCTGCCGCGTCGACCAATGCAACGGGGCCGACGGCACCGGCGACGACAGATACCGCGCAGGCGCCCGTCGACATGAATGCCGCTCCGGCTGAGCCGGTGAAGCGCGCCGACGGCAATCTCGCCACCAACATCATCGGCGAAACCGTCTACAACGGCACCGGTGATGACGCGCAGAACATCGGCAGCGTCAATGACATCGTTCTGACAAAGGAAGGCAAGGCCGAGTCTCTGATCATCGGAGTCGGTGGCTTCCTTGGCCTCGGCGCCAAGAATGTCGCCTATGAGTTCGACAAGGCCCAGTGGGCGGAGAAAAACGGCGACCGCTGGCTGGTGGCCCAGACCACCCAGGAGGAACTGCAGGCGCTGCCGGATTTCAACCGCAAGGCCTATGATCCGGCACCGCCGACGACGGCGTCCAATGAGCCGGCGGCAACGGCGCCGGCCGCCGTGCCGTCCGACACCACCGCTCCTGCCGTCGCTCCGGCGGACAAGACGGCGGAGGCGACGACACCCAATGCCTCGGCTCCGGACCAAACCCAGACGGCGGCTATCGACAAGTCGGCACTGACCGAGATGCCGGTTGGCGAAATCCGAGGCGACGACCTGAAGGGCACCACCGTCTACGGCGCCAATGACGCCAAGGTCGGCGAAATCGGTGACGTCGTGCTGGCGCCCGACAACAAGACCGACGCGGTGATCGTCGATGTCGGCGGCTTCCTCGGCATCGGCGAGAAGGAAGTCGCGGTCGGCATGGATAATCTCAAATTCATGACCGACAAGGACGGCAAGAAGTACCTGTACACGACCTTCACCAAGGAACAGCTCGAGGCGCAACCTGCCTACGACAAGGGCAGCTATGCCGAGAAACGGGATCAGCAGCGCATGATCGTGCGGTAACAAGGGCAGGCAGTAGGCAGTAGGCAGTAGGCAGTAGGGTTGGAGCTTCGTAGAAGTGCGGCCATTTCCCTACTGCCCTACTGCCCTACTGCCCTACTGCCCTACTGCCTATTCCCTTGGTCCCTTGCACATAGCCAATAACGCCTTGCTCGGTCAGTTCGGCCAGGGCCAGCGACTGGTCGAGATGTTCGGCTCGCCAGGCAAGCAGCCTTTCGGCGAACTCCAGCCGCACACCCAGATGGGCGGGATCAGCGGCGAGGTTGTTCAACTCGGCCACGTCGTTCCGCAGGTCGAACAGCAGCGGCGGCAGGCCGCCGCCGAAATGCACATATTTGAATTTTTCGGTGCGGATGACGGCGAGGTTGCACTGGCGTGAGGCGATGCCGAAATGCCGTTCGGCCTCGCCTTCGGCAATCGAGCGGAAATCGAATTCCCAGTGCGCGGCATCGCGCCAGCCTGCAGGGCTCCCACCGCTCAGGAACGGCTTCAGCGAGCATCCGTCGAGATGCGGTTGCGGGGCCTCGCCGAACAGGTCGAGAAGCGTCGGCAAAATGTCCACCGCTTCGGTGAAGCGATCGACGCTGCTTCCGGCCGCCTTGCCGTGGCTGGGGTCGCGGATGATCAGCGGAATATGGTAGCTGCCGTCGAAGTAGCCGCCCTTGCCCAGCATGAAATGGTCGCCCATCATCTCGGCATGGTCCGAGGTCAGCACGATGATGGTGTCGTCCCACGCGCCCGCGGCCTTGACCGCTTGCCAGATGCGGCCGAGCTGTGCGTCGACCTCGGAGATCATGCCGTAGTAGATCGCGCGGATGCGGCGAAAGTCGTCATCGCTCCAGTCGTGCACCTTGCCGGCGGCGCCGGGACGGAAGTTTGCCTGTTTCTGCCGGCCGAGATCATAGGCAAGGTAAGGATGGCTTTCCGCCTCGGCCTGCCAGTTTTCCGCACGCTGGAAGAGCGGACCGTCGGCTGGATCATACAGCGTGTTGTACGGCTCCGGCACGATGAAGGGCGGGTGGGGGCTGATGAAGGAAAGATGCGCGAACCACGGCGTGGCTTGTTCCTGCTCGCCGAGCCAGCGCGTGAATTCGCCGGTCAGGAAGGCCGCCGGCGTTTCGTCCACGGAGTAGACGGGCGGTGCGTTGCCAACTGAGGCCTCAACCCTACCGCCGTCGTTCACCGGGCGATGGATGTCGGGAGATCCGGCGCTGATATCGATGCCCCGCTGCTTCAGCCAGGACAGCCACTGCTTCTGATGCTCGGGCAGCAACTGGCGCACCGTGAATCCTGGCAGCACGCCCTCATAGCTTTGCAGCCGTGGGTCACCCGGCACCAGCAGGCGCGGGTCGAGCGATACGTCGGTGTAGCCGAACAGCGTCGGATCATAGCCGAGGCTGCGGGCTTGCAGCGCGATGTTGCCGTGACGGGCATCGAGCGGCGTGCCATTGCGGCAGACGCGGTTGTTCATCTGGTAGAGGCCGGTGTAGAGGCAGGCGCGGGCCGGCGAGCAGGGCGCCGCGCCACCGTAGTGCCGCCTGAACAGCACACCCTCGGTGGCCAGCGCGTCGGCATTCGGCGTCTTCACAACCGGATGGCCGGCAGCCGACAGGCAATCACCGCGCCATTGGTCGCATGTGATCAGCAGAATGTTCGGGCGCCTGGCTTTTCCTGTCACTCGCGATACCCTTATCCCTGCATGGCCGACGCCGCTCATGGAACCGAATTCCGGCGATGGCGCAAGCCTGACATGTCAGTCAATCGGTGAACAAATTCCGTTTTGTTGTTCACTTTTACAGCACAGTCCATTCTGTGTTTGCCGCCTTTGCCGCGAGCGGTCGTGTCCTCATATTGGCGTGGACAGCGGCGAGGGCCGCACAAGCACCAAAGGAAGGAGCAAGAAATGCTCGACCAGATCAAGGGCCTGCATCACGTCACCTCGATGGCCAGGGATGCCCGGCAGAACAATGATTTCTTCACCAGGAAACTCGGTCAGCGCCGGGTCAAGAAGACAGTCAATTTCGACGCGCCAGACGTCTACCACCTCTATTATGGCGACGAGGCCGGCACGCCGGGCTCGGTGATGACCTATTTTCCTTTTCCCGACATCGGCAAGGGCCGGCATGGCGTCGGCGAAGTCGGCACCACGGTCTATTCGGTACCGGAAGGCACACTCGCCTATTGGGAAAAGCGGTTCGCCGATGAGGGCGTCACCGGCCTGTCGCGCGAAGAGACCTTCGGCGAAAAGCGTCTGGCCTTTGCCGGATCGGACGGCGATGGTTTCGCCCTGGTCGAGGACAAGGCCGACAGCAGGGCGCCATGGGCGAAAGGCGGCATCCCTGTTGACGAGGCGATCCGCGGCTTTCACTCCGTGTCGCTCAGGCTGAAGGACGGCGGCGCCACCGGGGAGCTGCTGAAGTTCATGGGTTACGAGGAAATCGAAAAGTCCGGTAATGTCAGGCGTTTGGCTTTGAAGAACGGCAACGGCGCCGATGTCGTCGACATCGAATCGCTGCCGGGCGCGGCCTTCGCCGATCTCGGCGCCGGCTCCGTCCACCATGTCGCCTTCGCCGTCGAGAACCGCGCCAAGCAGCTCGAAGTGCGCAAGGCATTGATGGACACCGGCTATGGGGTGACGCCGGTGATCGATCGCGACTACTTCTGGGCGATCTATTTCCGCACGCCGGGTGGCGTGCTGTTCGAAGTCGCCACCAACGAGCCGGGTTTCGACCGCGATGAGGATACCGCTCATCTCGGTGAGGCGCTGAAGCTGCCGACGCAGCATCAGCATCTGCGGCCCTATCTCGAACAGCATCTGCAGAAGCTGGAAGGCTGAGACCATGAGCAAGGACGCTTACATCCACAAGGTGCTGCCCGGTTCGCCGGGCGGTCCGCTGCTCTTCGTCTTCCATGGCACGGGGGCCGATGAGAGCCAGCTTCTGTCGCTGGGGCGCGATCTCGCGCCCCAGGCAACCATCATCTCGCCGCGCGGCGATGTGTCGGAACAAGGTGCTGCGCGCTTCTTCCGCCGCACTGGCGAGGGCGTCTACGACATGGACGACCTGGCACGGGCCACGACCAAGATGGCGGGCTTCGTCAAGGCCCATGTCGAGGCAGCGAAGCCATCGGCGGTGTTTGGCCTTGGCTATTCCAACGGCGCCAACATCCTGGCTTCGGTGATGTTTGCGGCACCGGCGCAGTTTGACGCCACGGTGCTGATGCATCCGCTGATCCCGTTCGAACCGGAGATCAGGGGCAGCCTCGCCGGCCGCCATATTCTGGTTACCGCCGGCAGGCGCGATCCGATCTGCCCGCCGAACCTGACCACGCGGCTCGAAGCCTATTTGCGTGCCGACGGCGCCGATGTAACAGTGGCGTGGCATGATGGCGGGCACGAGGTCCGGCCGAACGAGATCGAGGCGGCGCGGCTTCTCTTTGCCGGTGTCACCCAAGGAGTACAGTGATGCCTGACCAACTGCCTGAAATCGAACTGGAGGATCGCGGTTCCAAGGGTCGCTATGTCCTGCGCGGACCCGGTGGCGCCGAGGCCGAGATGACCTTCACCAAGATCGGCGAGCACCAGATCATCATCGACCACACCGAAGTGCCGGACGTCTTCCGCGGTCAGGGTGCCGGGCTTCGGCTCGTCACCCGCGCCGTCGAGGATGCGCGCGCGGCGGGCAAGAAGATCATCCCGCTCTGCCCGTTCGCCAACGCCCAGTTCCGCCGCCACAAGGAATGGGCCGACGTGCTGAAGCAGTAGGATCGGCCGGCATTTGGTCTATCGGAGCGGGCGACATCAGGCTGTCGTCCCGCTGGGATGGCTTTGGCATTTGCACGGGTAGCGCATCTTGCCTAAGTGGTTATGATAAATCGCAGCCACCGCGCCGACAAACGAACCGAATGATCCCCCAATGACCGAAACCGACCTCGTTCCCGTCTTCGACGGCCACAACGACACGTTGCTCAGACTCTACCAGTCAAAAGACACGGATGTCGAAAAGCTGTTCGTCGAGGGGAATTCGGGCGGCCATATCGACCTGCCGCGCGCAAAAGCCGGTGGCTTTGCAGGCGGCATGTTCGCCATTTTCCCGCCGCCTGTCGAGAAATCCCGGCGCAGCGCCGTGCCGTTGGCGCCGAGCGATGCCGAGCCGCTGCCGCCCGAGGTCCCGCGCGCCGATGCGTTGAACTCGACGATCGCGATGGCCTCGATCCTGTTTCGGCTGGAACGAGCCGGGGCGCTCACCGTCTGCCGCAGTGCCGGCGATGTGCGCAACGCCATGGCGCAAGGCTCGATCGCGGCGGTGTTCCATATCGAAGGGGTCGAGGCGATCGATCCCGAGCTCACCATGCTCGACGTGCTGCACGCCGCCGGCCTGCGCTCGCTCGGCATCGTCTGGAGCCGGCCGAACGCCTTCGGCCACGGCGTGCCGTTCCGCTTTCCGTCCTCGCCCGACACCGGCCCCGGGCTGACCGATGCCGGCAAGGCGCTGGTCAAGGCGTGCAACCAGCTGAAGATCATGATCGACCTGTCGCATCTCAACGAGAAGGGCTTTCGCGATGTCGTCGCGCTCAGCGACGCGCCGCTGGTCGCCACCCATTCCAACGTGCATGCGATCTGTGGCCATTCGCGCAACCTCACCGACTGGCAGCTCGGTGCGATCCGCGAGTCCGGCGGCATGGTCGGGCTGAACTTCGCCACCGGATTCCTGCGCGAGGACGGCCGGATGAATGCCGACACCAGCCTCGACATCATGGTGCGTCATGTCGATTCCCTGCTGCAGGCGCTGGGTGAAGACGGCGTCGGCCTCGGCTCCGATTTCGACGGTGCCATGATCCCGGCCGTCATCGGCGACGTCGCCGGCCTGCCGAAGCTGATCGATGCGCTGGCGGCACGCGGTTTCGGCCGTGCGCTTATCGAAAAGATCGCCTATCGCAACTGGCTGAGCATGCTCGAGAAAACGATAGGTTAGAACGACTTATTGGAAGCCGATGCGCTTCAGCCAGTCCTTGCCGACGCCGCGATCGCGGATGATCGGCAGTGGATCTTCCGAATCGAGCCGCGCGCAGATGCGGTAGACCTCGAGCGTCTCGGCGCTCATCTCGCCGCGCTTGTAGAAGAACATGGCGGCGGCATAGCGCGTGCGGCCGGACCATTTTTCGCCGAGCGGCGTGTTGACCAGCTCCCACTGTTCGGCTGCTTCCCCATCTTCCTGCTGCTTGTCGGCTTCGTCCGTCATGGTCAGAAGTCCGCCGGCGGATTGGCGGTGCGGCGGTCGAGCCTGATGAAGGGCCGCGCCACCACCTTGGCCCGCTTCATCAGCTTCTGATACTGCAGCTCGCGCATGGCGTAGATCTCGACCCAGAGGTCCTCGACCATGGTATCACCGTAGGGCCGCGCCAGCGAGGCGATGGCGATGTTGCACTTGGCCATCGGTGACCACATGGCGGCGCTGACCAGCCCGACCTCCTGGCTTTTCTTGTAGTAGACGATGGCGTGTTCGGCCGGGATGTTGCCTTCGATCTCCAGTCCGACCAGGACATGGCGCAGCCTGCGTCTGGCGCGAGCCTCGAGGATGGCGCGGCGGCCGTTGAAATGGCCCTTTTCCAGATCGATCATGAAGCCGAGCCCGATCTCGTCTGGCATGCGCAGGCGGTCGGCGCGGATGGCGTGCTCGGCGGTGGTGAAGTCGGCATTGGCAACGATCAGCCCGGCCTCGAGGCGAGCGCGGTTGAGCGCGGTGTAGCCGATGGTGCGGATACCGCGCGGTTCGCCTGATGTCATCAGCCGGTCCCACAGGCTCAGCGCCCTGTCGGCCGACACGAACAGTTCGTAGCCGAGATCGCCGGTGAAGCCGGTCCGCGAAATGTTGACGGTGCCGCCGTCATGCGGGAAGTCGGCGAGGTCGAATATCTTCAGCCTGTCGACGCCGGCGAAGCCGGCATCGCGCAGCACGGCGAAGGATGTCGGCCCCTGCAAGGCGAGGCCAGCGACCGCCTCTGTCTCTTCTTCGATCGTCACATCGAAACCGATCGCGCTGTCAAGAAGCCATGGCAGATGCCGCTCCTGCGAACACAGCCGGAAGCGCGTCGGCGACAGCCGGAACAGCGTGCCGTCGTCGAGAACGAAACCCTCGTCGTCGCACCACGCCGTATAGTGGACGCGGCCCGGCCTGAGCTTGGTGACATCGCGCAAGGTGACGCGGTTGAGGAAGGCTTCGGCGTCCGGCCCCTCGATCCGGTATTTGGTCATCGGCGAAATGTCGAACAGCGCCGCCTGGCTGCGGATGGCGAAATATTCGAGCTCCTCGTCCCACAGCGAATGCGGTGCGCGGTAGCCGGCCCAATTGTACCAGTCCTGGGTCTTGGCCAGCGCATCGATGCGCTGGCCAAGACCCAGACTGGTACAATTGGGCCGGCTACCGCGCACCGCATTCGCTGTGGGACGAGGAGAGCTCGAATATTTCGCCACCGCAGCCAGCGGCGCTGTTACGACATTTCGCCGATGACCAAATACCGATCGAGTGCCGGACGCCGACAGCCTTCCTCAACCGCGTCACCTTGGCGCGATTGCACAAGCTCAGGCCGGCCGCGTCCACTATACGGCGTGCGTGGTGCGACGACGAGGGTTCGTTCTCGACGACGGCACGCTGTTCCGGCTGTCGCCGACGCGCTTCGGCGTGTTCGCAGGAGCGGCATCTGCAGGCTTCTTGACAGCGCGAATCGGTTTCGATGTGACGATCGAAGAAGAGAAAGAGAGAGAGAGACAGAGGCGGTCGCCTCGCCTAGCCTTGCAGGGGAGACCGACATCCTTCGCCGTGCTGCGCGATGCCGGGGCTCGCCGGCGTCGACAGGCTGAAGATAATTCGACCTCGCCGACTTCCCGCCATGGAGGCGGCACCGTCAACATTTCGCGGACCGGCTTCACGGCTAGATCTCGGCTACGAACTGTTCGTGTCGCCGCACGACAGACGCTGACTGAGCTCTCGTGCGCGCACCGGCTCTGTGACTGACATACAGGCGATACACGCGCGGCTATCCGCCACCATCGCGCTACACCGCGCTCAACCGCGCTCGCCTCCTCGAGCGGCGCGTGCTGATCGAGTTAGCCGAACTGCGACTTCACCACCGCTCCGGCAGCACGCCCATCCGCGCGTCGCAGCACCGCCATGCGCATGCCAGACGAGATCGGGCTCTCGGCTTCATGATCGATAACCTGGAAAAGCAGGCCATTTCACAACGGCACGCGCGCGCGCACATCCTCGCCAGGCTCGCGACCAGACGCAGGCGCGCCATGTCATGAGCATCGACTGCGTGAGATCGAACGGCAACATCCCGGCGACACGCCATACGTACTACTACAAGAAAAGCCAGGAGCCGTCGACCGGCTGAGTCAGCGCCGCCATGTGGGTACACCGATGGCCAAGTGCAACATCCGCCATCGCTCCTCGGGCGCGCGCCCTACAGGTCGATATAGCATAGCACATACGAAGTCCGCAGGACCTCGGGGATCGAGATACTATAATACGCACATGCGCGAGAGCGCAGTCATCAGAGCTGGATGCAAGCGACGGCCAATACGGTGGCGTGGCGCGGCACGCCCTTCATACAGCCGACACGCCGCGCACGCCAATCGGCCGGCGGCACATTCGGACCAGTACGACGGACGAAGCGATCAAGCAGCAGGAAGATGGGGACGATAGCAGCCGAACAGTGGGAGCTCGCGTCAACGACAGCCAGCTCGGCGAAAAAATGGTCCGGCCCGCTACGGCGCATATGCCGCCGCCATTAGTTCTTCTATCTACTAGCGCGGACCGAGATGAGCCGCACGAATGACGACCTCGAGCAGTACTTCTACCGGCAACTCTAAGATGCGGACGACACACAAGGCTACGCGATCGTACATCGGACATAACGAGACCCTGCGATCATCGCAGCGACTCGCACTAGCGTGCTCCGGCTGTCCGAGCGAAGGACTGGCTAGCAAGCACGCATCGGGACATCTCAATAAGTCGATTCGCTAACTATCGTCTTCTCTCAGATGCATGCTCAGCCAGTGCGATTAGCGCGATCGTTTTCGATAACCCGACGCACGCCGAGATATACCGCGTAGCCGAATGTACAGCGCATCGATCAGCTCGGCATGCGCCCGGCGACGTCGCGACGAGCATGACGAGCCGGAGCGATACCATGCGGCACCGTCTGTCAAAACTCGCAGAGCGCGAGCGCCGACGCCGCAACGTCTTCCACCAGCGCCTGGCAGCAAACCGTAGGACAGAATTACGCCACATGACGCACCATGATGTCGTGAGCGAGAGCGTAGACGTGTGCTGAGGCATTCACCCGGCCGTGCTCGCGCAAACAGCGCCATACCTGGTATTGGCGACGCAAGTTGACAGCCCGACCATAAGCCGACCGGAACCTCGCGTCCGATCGCACACTGACGCTAGCCAGTCCTTCGGCTGAGGTTGCGCCGAATGGCCACAGATCGGAATCGCACGTCTGGAAATGGGGTGGCGACCAGCGGCCAGCACCGTATCGCTGTAGAGCGCAGAACGACATCGCGAAAGCCTCTTATCGCGATGATGAGAATGCGACAGGCAATTCGCCATCCTGATCTTCAGCTGTTGCCACGCCGTCGCACCAGCGCCTTGTGCCAGGCATCGGTCAGCCCGGGGCCGCGTGTCGGGCGAGACGCGAAGAAGATCGGAACGCGCACGAGCACGTGGCCGATAGGCGTTCGGCCTGGCGCTACCAGACGATGCGATGCGACGCGCAGCCGCGGCGCGATGCAGCATCCAGTCGAGCTATGGTGAGCTCGGGACTCGATCGCCGCTGACCCTCTCGATCAATGCGACGCCGCCGCCGATACGATGCTTGACGCCATGCTCGCAGTCGCGCACATCGACCGGCACTGCGCAGACGCGCTCGCAGCGCCCCGCGCGCTCGCTTCCACGCCGACCCGAAACACAGCGATCGAGCGCATCGCACGCAGACCGTTCTCTGGAGTTCAACGCATCGGCGCGCGCAAAGAGCGTCCGGACCTCGGCGCACGTACAGCAGACGTGTCTTATGAGCATGTGGAGCGCGATCGGCGCCAACGGCATCGTCCCCGGACGCTGCGCCGAGATTTCTCGAGAGCAGCGCGAGATGGAGATACAGACGCGAGAGCGCAGGCGCGCTGCAAAGCCACCCGCAGGCTCTGTTGACCGCGCGCAGGCTAGATATATCGACCAGTCGACAGACACGCCGCAATTCCCCCTCGACGAACAGCGTGTGTGCAGACATCCGGCATCGTCTCTTTGTACTAGCCGCTAGAGTGTCTGAGCACACGTACGGCGTATGTTGTGAGCCCGTCAGTCCCGAAGACTGGAACGAGCGTCAGGTGTCGCCGTCATTGGGCGGCATCATTCGCGTTCGCTGTGTCGCGCGCGGTGGACTGCTGACTTTTAATCATAATCCACTTAGGCAAGATGCGCTACCCGTGCAAATAGCCCCCAAAGCCATCCAGGCCCAGCGGACGACAGCGACTGATGTCGACCCGCTCGATAGACCAAATGCGGCCGATCCGACCTGCTTCAGCACGATCCAGCTCGCACGAGTTCCTGTGGCGGCGGAGCTGAGCAGTGCGCGCAACGACAGGCACAAAAAGGGCAGAGCGCAGCGATGAACTTCACTCTGGACCCCGCCGCTAGCACGCAGACGACATACTCCAAGACTCGCGTCGCTACGACGCGGTGACGAGACGAGCGAAGGCCGGCGCACCCTGACGCGCCTGGAAGACTGGTCGGCGCCACTATCGGATCCCGAGTGGCGTCGCAGATGATAAGATCTGGGCGTGACTACAATGCTCGATCTTGCAGCAGAAGAGTCATCACACTCGGCCTACGAGCGCCACCACCCCAGTCCCTCCGCGTCTAGCGACATGAGTCGACCCTTGGAACAGCGCATCCTCCAGCTTCACGATTTCAGGCAGTGAGTCAGGGACAAACATCACAATGTCACTACCTTGGAGGTCGACACCCAGGCAAAGACTCGACAGCACGCGCCGCTCTGCGATCTCGTGCAGCGGTCACTCGGACATCGAGCCCGCCATCATGCCACGCCACTGTTACATCGGCGCCGTCGGCACGCAAAATAGGCTTCGAGGCCGCGTGGTCAGGTTCGGCGGGCAGATCGGATCGCGCTGCCGGCGGTAACCAGAATATGGCGGCCGGCGAGGCTGCCCCTGATCTCCGGTTGTCGAACGGGATCAGCGGTATGCATCAGCACCGTGGCGTCAAAACTGCGCCGGTGCCGCAAACATCACCGAAGCCAGGATGTTGGCGCCGTTGGAATAGCCAAGCCAAACACCGCCGATGGCTTCGCGTAGCCTCGACATGGGCCTTGACGAAGCCCGCCATCTTGGTCGTGGCCCGTGCCAGGTCGTCCATGTCGTAGACGCCTCGCCAGGCGGCGGAAAGAAGCGCGCAGCAGCACCTGTTCCGACACATCGCGCGCGCGGCGAGTATGATGGTGCCTGGGGCGCGACGATCGCCGACGCCACGCGACAGAAGCTGGCTCTCATCGGCCCCGTGCCATGGAAGACGAAGAGCAAGCGCGACCGCCGGCGCGAACCGATACGGGCCAGCACCTGATAGGATGATGTAAGCGTACACTTGCTCATGACGTCCGCTAACCATGGCCTTACCAGCTCTCATGCAGATGCCCTGTTCGAGATAGCTGAGCCCGCAGATGCTAGCATGAGCTGCGTCGGCACGCTCAGCCACCCGACTTACGCAATTACCACCTCACGAGAGGAGCAGCGTACTACATCACGTCACAATCGCGCGCTGATTCGACCACCAGCGCTACCGGTCGCGGCGACTCCGACCACCACCAGCACGAACGCACAGGAACACCTACATCTGCTCGCGCATTACTTATTCCGTGCGGAAACTATCGACGCACATGCCTCAGAAGTATAAGTCGCCACGACATCGATCACCGCCAGACCCGTACACCCCATAGCCACGAGTGATCCATCAACGCCTGCGCACTTCGCGGAGTCTGCTTGGCGCGAGCTGACTAACGACGGCACACGAAGCGACGACATGGTGCCCCGACGAGCCTGGCCGCGAGATACGCGCGAAGCCAGAACGCGCGCCCGGCAGCGAAAGAACAGATATCGCATGTCGACTCGGACATACACGGCGCCGCGTATGCTCACGTTCTCTCCAAAGCATCACACAACCAGAGCACAATAGACCGATTACCGGCACATTATTCGATATTCCTCGATAACCCATGAAAGCTTCAGCCTAGCTCCCGCGTGGCCGCGCGCAGTACCTTCAGCGCACACAAGAGGAGCCGACACGCGAAACGTGCGAAAGTCGCGCGGATACGCCTCGTCAACAGGGATAGCCGCACACTTAACGCCCGAGTGCGCTGCTTGTCGGCCTTGTCTCGAGACCAGGCGAACCATCACGCCGTCGATCCGGCAAAGGATGCGCCGCAGACGCCTTTCGCCACCGGCACAACAGCAAAAGGTACTCAACTTCGCGCGACAGGCCACGGTGACGCCCTCACATGCGTAGCGAACGCTCCCATATATTCCCCAATAGGCGATGTGAGCCTACTACGGACTACCGACATAGACACACAGTCGCGGTGCGACTTCGCGGACGCCATGCGAGCCCTTGCCGATGTCAAGCGGAAAGGAAGTAATAGCGTCGAGATCACCGAGCCCGGCGCTCGCCGCCGCCTGCGTCGCCATAATAGAGGTGCCGTAGACGGTAAACTGGCGCGTCGAATTGACTGTCTTACGTGACCGGCCGCGCTCGACTGACCAGAGTGTCCTGCGATGAAGATAGAAGTCATGCTGATCTGCCGGGCATCCTCTGCCATCGCGAGTGACGTGGATGCAGGCCCTGAATGTCTAGACGCTCGAGCGCATTGTCTATGCTCCTTACCTTGTGCGTGCTATGTGCGGCCCTACGCGCTGCCCCTCCACGCCAATAGGAGGACACGGATCCGCCTCGCTGGCAAAGGCGAGCAAACACCAGACATCGGATCTGCTGCTGCTAAAGTGAACAACAAAACGGACAATTTGATTCAATCCCGATCTTTAGACATGACATGCGTCAGGCTTAGCGCCATCACGCAACGGCGAATCGGCATATCCGATGCGAGCGCGCGCAAGTCGCGCCATGCAGGAGATAACAAAGTGTGTATCGCGCATGGAGAAATCGACAGAGAAAAGCCAGGACGCCCTTTCCCGAACATTCTGCTGATCACATCGCGGACTCCACAATGGCGCACGCGTGATTAGCTGACAGGCTAGCCGCGCAGGTACCGGTGGTTTGAGACACGTCCGAATGCCGACAGCGCTGGCCACCGTACGGCGTGGTGTCGCGTTGTAGGCAGACGCTTCAGGCAGACTACCTTGGGTGCGCGCGAGCCCTGCTCGCCCGCCCGCCGCGCCACCTGCCATACACACCGGCCTCTACCAGTGTATGCAAACAAACCGCGTTACGTACGCCGCCAAGGCACGCACCGCTGACGATGCCCGGTCACATCGGCCATACGATCGCGCTGCAAGCCCGCAGCTCGGCTATGATCCGACGACGCGAGTTCGCGGCTACACCGAACGTATACCTCCCGCTCGACCGACGCGCTAGTACCCTTAGGTGCCGTGAGTCGTGATCGACCCCACGGCCCGCTGCAATAGCTATGAGGCGCGTAGCGCTGCCAGCGTATTCACGGTGCACAGCTAGTTAAGCTGCTCCCGAGCATGCTAGCAAGCAGTGAGCATGTCCTGGCCCTAGAAGCAGCGCGTGTCGCCATGCGATATCAGCGCCGATCTCCCGACATCCAGCGCGCAGTGACGCGTGAACGAGACGCGCGTTTAGGCGTTGAGGCGCGCTCAGTGGCAACGCACCGCCGCTCGTATCTCCAAGCTAGGACGCAAAACGCCACGGCGGCCTTGCCCTGACGGCGAATTCACGCACGCTGCGACTCGCGCGTGAGCCCGAGGAACAAGCCACGCTCGTGGTCTTCGCGACAGCTTCTTCCTTCATCCGCCCCCACCCGCTCCTTCATCGCGCCGGGACGCCGTACAAACACGCTAGCCTGTATGATCAGCGACGGTCCGCTCTTCCAGCGGTAGCGGGGTTTTAGAGGCGAAAACGGCCGAGGCCGAGGCGGAAAAGCCATCCTATACCTTGCTATCGATCTCACGGCGGCAGAAAAGAAAAGGCAACACTTCCGTCCGGCGACTCGCCGGCAAGCCGCCTGCACGATCTGGAGCGATGACGACATTTCGCCGACATGCCCCGCGCGATCTAGCTACGCGCACGCATAGATCTCCTGAGGCGTCGTACGACACGAGGCCCCCGGTCCGCAATCTTAGGCAACGCGGTACAACAGGCCCGCGGCGCGACGCTCGGACGACACCATATCATCGTAGCTGACCTACGCCGACCATGCGAGATGATGCGGGCGACCACCTTTCATGCTGGGCAAGGCGCGGCGATACTCATTACGACGGCAGCTACCATCTATATCCGCTGGCATCATAATCCGCGACCCCAGCCACGGCAAGGCCAGGCTCGGATGAGCCAGCGTCGATCGCTTCACCGAAGCTGGTAGACTACAGTTTGCCACAGAGGCTCATCGACCTGTTCCAGCTGCTGAGGCCCCGCAACCGCTATCACGACACGGCATGCTCGCACTGAAGCCGTATCTCGAGAGCGGTCGGCGAGAGCCACTGCAGGCTGCGGCGAGATGTACACAGCGACACATGGGATTAGAATCTCGATGTCCCGCTACGACTAGCGAACCGGCGATGCCCGACGGCATTTCGAGCGCCATCGCCCTCAACGACCAGTGGCAACCTCAGCACCGTCTACCCGCCACGAAAAATATACAACTATAGTGCCCCAGTCTCGGCGGCGGAGCCCTGCGCCGACGCCGCTGCATATTGCTTTCGACCGTGCGCCCGAACAGACAGTGCGCCGAGTCTTGAACAACCTCGTCACCGTGCCTGATCCCGCCCATCTAGCTGCGGCTCGGAGTCGCCGCAAAGGCTGCTGTGCCTGGCGAGCCGCAACATCTCGCACACCAGATCGCCTTGAACGCCGGCTCTGCTCGAACTCGACACCGAGCAGGCGCTTATTCGCTATGTGCAAGGGACCCGAAGCGAATAGCAGCAGTAGGCAGCTAGGCATGTAGCCTCGCTGGCAGTAATAGCGGCAGTAGGAAATGTCAGGCCCGCACTTCTACACGAAGCTCCAACCCCGGACTGCCTACTAGCACTACTGCCTAAATCTCGACATGACCCTTGTATGATCCGCACCAACGATCATGAGCGCCACTACGGCCATGATCTCCCGTTTCTCGGCATAGCTGCCCTAGTCGTAGCAGTGTAGACGCCGCCCATCGAGCTGCTTCCTTCTTGGTCGCAAGGCTCGCGTGACAGGTACATGTACTTCTTGCAGATCCGATGGCCTCAGCCCGTCATGAATTTGCCAGTATAATCATTGCCGACCGACGACTGTCCTATGCTCTGCACCGATGCCGAGCGAAGCCGCCGACATCGACGATACACACTCGCGTGTCGCGTCTTAGCTTGTATCGACCGGCGCCAGCAGCGACGTGCACGCATTTCGCCGACTCTCGAGAGCCGCTCATCTGGCAGCCGTAGACGGACGTGCCGTGCAGCCCTCACATGGTCGTAACGCCTACGGACCTATTACACGCCAACTCGGCATTACTCGGTCAGTGCGCGCACTTGCCTCGATAGCCGCCGATCTGACGCCGGTTTGGTCGGAGACCAGAGGCATTGCGGATGTACGTGCGCACTCGCCCGCCGTCCGTACTTGTCCGCCTGCAGCGATCGCTGAGGAGCGGTCGCGCTGTCGGAGCCGGCCACGGCGGCCGTGCGCCGTATAAATGCCGCGACGGCTCACATGGACGCACCGTCGTCTCTGGCGCGCCGAGCGCTGCCGCGACTCATAGGCGCTTGCGCGTTGAAATCCGAGCGCCAGAGCCCGCAGTTCCTACCCTGCAAGGGTGGTCTGAGCGCCACCAGCCAAGCTCCATTCGCACGTTTTCTACCCCGCCCACTAGGCCTTGCTCCGAACTCATAAGAGCGACATACTTGGCGACCCAGAGGCACAAGAACAGCACAACGACTCCAAGATCAGAGAACCCCGGCCCTTGCCTTCCTTGCTCAGAACGACTGTCATTGACCCTGCGAGTTCTGCGCGTCATTGATCACTGTTGACACCGTTTGTGTAGACGGTTTCGACTTGATGATGTGGTGGAAGAGATTGCGTTAGCGCGCTTCACAGCGGCCTCAGCCGGCTAAGCGCTCATGGTCGAGCGGGCGCAGCTCTGTGCGCAGTGTATCTGTCGTCGCCGGCGGTGCCGCCGCGACGGGCCCACGTTGCATTTGGTCGACGCCGGGCCATGGTTCGAAGGAGCCAATCGCAAGGCACTGCAGTCGAACTCCACGGTGGCAACCGTCACGTTCGATCGTCCAGATTGGTATCGTCGGGGAAACCATGCCAGCGGTAGCCGTCCACTCTCTCGGCCATTGGCTATTGACCTTTCCCGCTGTAGCAGCGCACGAACCACGCGACCCCAATATCTTCCGGCTCCGCACCACCCATGCAAACACCCACCATCAGACGACCGCCAATGATCTGGACTGGATCTAGCGACGCCTGGCCTCCTCTGTCGAACCGGACGGATCACTGACCTCCCACGATGTCCTCGGCGTCAGCGCCGGTGACGTTTGTGACGGACCCTTCCTTATTTATGTCTCTGTACTTTTATCGGCGCTTGCACCGATATCGTTGGTTGACGATGCTGCCTTCGGCTGTCTGGTCTTGGGCCACAGGCAAGGGCGGGCTGGCTGAGCTCATGGCGGCAGGGGGTCTGCGCTGGCGCGGGGGCTGTTGTTCGCATTCTGCGCCATAGGCCCCGCGTCGCGACCAGCGCACTAACGAATGCGGCGTCCGGGCGAAGAGGTTGCGGGCTCATGGTTACTCTCCTCGATGCATGATTTCGTGTAAGCGCCGCGCCCGCTTGAACCAGAGTCGTGAGGGATGATCGAGCGGCATCTACCGCTTCAACAACGTCGTGACCTATGCTGTTGTTCGACAAAACGCTGCGCATACCCCTGGCAGCGCGGCAAACCACGGAGCGGATTACGCGCGCCGCAAGATGCGCCGGCTGATTTACTCGCTGGCTCTTACAAACGGAACCGTTCTACCGGCTTCGCACACGTTTCAGCCTCGCGGCGCCGGTCTGTCCCGGCCCCACAAACGATTATATGACGACAAGCGGGGCCAGTGAAAAATTTGCACAGCCGGCGTGCTGAAACGCGATATCGGGCACAAGGGGCAACATGTGCGCAACCACGAACGATGCTGCTGGCCCGACTTTTTCCGAACAGGTATGCGTCTCAGACGCTTAGAGGACCGCTAGGCCACTCCACATACAGCAATAGATGTTGTTGGGGCGGAACGGAGCAGGTCTGGAGACGCTCGTGACAGGCCTGACATCGCGCCGCTCGGTCGATGTCGTGCGTGTGGCTGGCGCGTTACACGAGCGAACACGGTAACCATTTCGTGCCGCTGGCCGCTACCGCGACTATGAGCAGCCTAGGAAAGGCGCTTGCCATATTGCCCGGCCCCGCACCATGAAACCTTTTCAGCGCGGGGACTGGGGATTTCCGCAAGGACGTTACCCTCGAGACGCAGCTGAAATCCTTGCTGGGAACCGGCGAAATATTCATCAGCGGTTCACGATAATGGCACGGCCAACGGCCGGGAACCTTCGTCGCATATCAGATTACTCGATCGGTGAGCAGCATGCGAAAAATGGTGCAACTGCGGCCAAAAAAATTGGGATCGTTATTTTCGGCTCGGCCGGGGAAAGAGATCCGGCGCCGACGGCCAGGCGGCTTGGCGTACGCATCAACAACCACCACTGTGCGTGAATGAACGTGACGCTCAGCATCGGCAATGCACGGACGTGAGTGGCGGCACCGCAAATCATTGTACGGCATCGGGCACCAATTCCTATCATAGAACAAACCTGTTCGGCCGAAGGCACACTTGCCTACGACGACACAACCCGCGCGGGCGTGCGTGCTGTCACGGCGTATCTATCGTCACTGGTGGCGCACAGCGTTGCCGAATTTGGTCAAATTCTTCTTTAACACGATGGCGCGGGCAAGTGGCTGCGGACTAAACTGATACACGGAGACTCCAAATCAGGACCTGACCGACGGTCCTGCATATCCATTCGGGATACTGAGGTAGGAGGTCTCGAGCCGGGTCGATGGATGGTGAAAGCATGCGTTCATGGACTTTGAGCCTGTGAGGACGACGATCTCAGCAAATCAAAGAAGCCCCCGTTGCGCTGAATGGTCACACTGGGGTCCGGCCAGACATCGCCAGGAGGCAAAGGCTGCTGATGCAATGGAGTCGGGGCGATGAATTTGAAGGGCTGAAAATCTAGTTCCGCTGTGGCGCGCTCCTTGCTCTGTCGCCCGGCGGTCGTCTTGGCCATTACCATAGATTTCGGCGATTTGTTCCCAGGAAAACGAAGGCCAGACCGACAGCCAGCGACCTGGCAATCAGGACTACGCAAGCCGTGCCAGCACGACGGGCCCCTGACGCGCTTTTGTCTCCGGAAGATCTTTGGCGATGGCCGGTCGTCTATCCTTGTCCGCCAACTGTGCCTGCGAGCAGGCAAAAAAGACGACCGGTCGGGTAAACGGTTCCTAACGGTAGGAAGGTTCACGGGGTCAAGCCGCTGGCTGCTACCGGCGCGGCGGGACGCGGTCCGTGAAGCCGGCAAGGACCCCGGGACGGGGCATCGGGGACTTCGGCGTGGAATAGCAAGGCGGGACAACAGGGCCGGATTCTCGTCACCCGGACCGAGTTGCCCGGCGCACCTCCAGCGGGTCCTCAAGGGATCCGGAGGACCCAGGCTGGCCGTGATCTGCATGGGCTCTTGAAGTGTCGTATTAGCCGACACACGGCGGCCGATCCGTGATCTCTTGCGACCGCCCATCCCCCTATCCGGCTACCAAGCCTTGCCGCGCACCGACTGAGCTGGCCCCGGTGATTGAGGCGCCGACACTCGCCTTGGTCGGACACTCGGCGTACGCGAACGGGCATGGTTCAAATCATGCGTCGTGCTCTGGGACGAGGAGACGAAACGGAGATCGACACTCTCCTTTCGGCGCCATGCCGCATAGCACGACACCCCGGCCACGAAGCGATGGTTGGTGCATTCAGGGACGCACCAACGCACACGGGATCCCACATCCGTTTCCGAGAGAGCGACAAAACTCCGTCTGGTCACCGGTTCCAAGATCAAAGGAACCACATCCGTACTTTGACGACCCACCCGGCGCAGCCGGCCGCGATGGTTGGTGGCAGGCGCCCGCCATTGGCACGCTGTGCGTGCTCGACCGCAAGCGCATTAATGCCTTCCGCTCCCGCGCCAGGCTCGACCAGTTGAAGGCGCTCGGCGCGTATCGCCCGCCGCTGTTCACACTGAAGGACGCGACTACTACAGCGGCGCCATCACGCCAGAGACAGGCAGCGCGCTGCCGTGCGTGAGGAAAAAAAGCGCACGTGCACATCGCGCTCGATGCGGCCTTCGTTGCCGCTGGGCATGTGTGACAATCCGCACCGAGTCATCACATCGAATGCATGTCCGCCTGTCGGAGCTGTTCAACCTGCCGCGGCTCGAAGCCCGGCTGCGGGTGCGCGGACGACATCCTCACCCGCCATCGATCCGCGCGACGGTCTACCAGGACCGAAACACGCCTTTCGCACGA
>NZ_JBHUGY010000060.1:0-22555 GCF_042682105.1 Mesorhizobium calcicola | reverse complement strand
TGCGGATCGGCGTCGAGGCGCTTTTGGACGGATCGCGGATGCCGACCTCGTGAGCAGGGCAAGCGTGCGCGCCTTGGCCGGGCGATCGGCCATGCCCTGATGCAGCTTCAGGATCTCGACGATCTGCTGACTCGCTATCGTGTGCAGCGGATTGAGCGAGGTCATCGGCTCCTGAGATCATGGTGATCATTGTTGCATCTCGCGCACGGCTGCCGCAACTGCTTCTCGCGCATGGCCAGCGGTCGGTGCACCTGGAACACGATCTTTCCCGATGGTGGCTGGCGCTGGGATAGGGCAGCAGCTCAGCACCGACAGCGCCGACACCGATTTGCCGGATGAGCCGAGTCGCCGACCAGGCACCGTCTCGCCCTTGGCGATGGCGAAAGCGATCATGTCGACCGCCAGCGACTGCTGTCCGCATGCGCAAAGGCGACGCTGAGGTCGCGAACGGAGAGCACAGAAGCAGTCATGTATCAATTCCGCTATGACTTTATCCAGTGGCAGCACAAAAACAACAAAAAATCTCGTCGTATGCATCGCAATTTGTGCTGTCAATTGGGAGGACAAGCCGGTGGCGTGACAGAATAGGCGTCCTCATCTGGTGTCGTGCAGTCAGAATGTGCGTGCACCCGAATGCATCGCGTCGAAAGTGAAATAGCATCCGGCAGCTGAGAGAAATGAATGCGAGGAAGCGCGCCGCGGCAGAGAACCTCGCGAGTTACGTCCCGATCGAGACAAAGGCGTTGCCAATCGAGATATATGTCATAGACGCTCTAACAAGCGGCTCGTTGCTCTTTTTCAGAGGGTCTGACCATCAACATCTGCCAGCACGAGTTCGCTTGTGTCGACGAGGAAAGGCGGCTTTCTGCCTCGTTCAGTGAAATGAGCTGAAGTCAGTTTTTTTGGCAGAGCATCGTGTATTTTCGAAAGCGTAGATGAAATGTCGTATCGACATAAAGCCGGAGGCGGCATCAATCTCCCACTCATCGCGGAGGGCACGAACACGCGCAACAGCCTCTTCGAGACTTGTTCCCGCCGCGTTGGCCTGCGCATTCCGCATAGAGTTCAAGGTACAATTGCTTTTGCTCGAGAGGCCGTTCGGCTCTTCTTCTACCGTCCCCTTAACGAGGCGCTCAAGCTATACCTCTCGCCGGCGCGGACCGAGTGCTCGGTGCTGGATAACCTCTATCTGGGCGCGGATGGCCTTTTGGGTTCGTCCATGAACCGGGAAGAAAAAGAAGCCAAGGCATCCGCATTGATGCGCGAACTCCTCGGCTTTGACATCAATCTCTCCGGGTTGGTGGGCGAACTACCCCTGAGCGTCAGACAATGGGTGACGATAGCCAGGGCTCTCCTGACTGATCCCAAAGTCCTGATTCTCGACGAGTCCTCGGCCGCGCTCGACTTCGATTCCACGGAAAGGCTGTTCCGCAAGATGCGGCAGCTCAAGCAACGGGGGGCAAGCATCCTGATCGTCACCCACCGGATCGCCGAGCTGGTGCGTATCGCCGACCGTGCGACGGTTTTGCGCGACGGCGTGGATGTCGGCAGGCTGGCGAAGGAAGAGATTACCGAGGCCAGGATTCTCGAACTGATTGCCGGTGCCGAGCGCAGCGGCACAAATCGTGATCAGCCGTTGCCGACGCGGCGCGGCGATCGGCCGGTCCTCCGCGCAACCGATTTTCGGGTCTGGTCAGACGCTGCCCCCGTGAGATTCACCGTGTATCCTGGCGAGGTCGTCGGGATTACCGGGCTGGATGGGCAGGGGCAGGCGGATTTCGTAAGATGCATCGCTGGCATCCAGTCTCCGATCGCCGGCCGGTTGGTGGTGGTCAACGACGGCAAGGCCAGTGAGGTCACGGATCTCGCATCGGCGCGACGCAATAACATCAGCTATGTCAGCGGCGATCGCAAGAAAGAGGGCACCTTTCCCAATCTGAGCATTTACGAGAACCTGCTGCTTCCGGTGTATCGCGAATTCCGCTCGGGCGGGGTGCTCAACTTCATTAACCGCACCAAGCTGACGCCGGTGTTTGAGTGGGAATCCAGCAAACTGGCCGTTAAGATGGGGAGCCCGGAGAACCTCATCACGTCGCTGTCCGGCGGTAACCAGCAGAAGGTACTGATTGCCAGGGCCTTCGCGGAAAAACCGGTGGTTCTGGTGCTCAACGATCCTGCCCGCGGCATCGACGTCGGGGCCAAGCTCGATCTCTACCGCAACCTGAAGGAATTCGCTGCGCGCGGCAACGCCGTGGTTTTCCTGTCCAGTGAACTGGAGGAATTTCTGAACCTGTGCACGCGGGTTCACGTGTTTCGCAATGGCGCCATATCGGCGGATTTCGAACCGCCTTTCGATGGCCATGCCATCCTCAACGCCATGTTCGGCCGCCGCGCGACGGCGCGCTTGCCCGGCGAGGCCGCCAACGAGAATGGCCCAGGCAAGCCGGCGACTGTCGCCGAGAGTCACAATCCCAGACTTGAGCAGGGCAGGCCGGTGCCGAGGCCTGTGACGCTGCTGAACAAGGAGGTAAACCATATGGCGGCAACCCCATCTTTCATGCTGAGTTGTCCTGATATCGCGCCTGGTAGCGTCATCCCGGACCGGTTCACCGAGGACAACCGGCTTTCGCCGAGACTTGTTTGGTCTGGGCCGCCGGAAGGCACGCGCAGCTTTGCCTTGGCCGTCACCGATCCTGATCTGCCGGAAGCATTTAATTTCCCCCGCTCGTTTGCGCACTGGCTGGTGGCGAACATTCCGGTCGAGGTTCGTGAGCTCCCAGAAGGCGCCAGCGGCAGCTTGCGGCTGACGCACGGCGCCGCTGAGTTCAACAGCGACTTCGTGACATTCAAGATCCCAGGGTTCGGCAAGGGATATGGCGGCCCTTGGCCACCGGACAGGGCTCACCGGTACTTTTTCACGCTCTATGCGCTCAAGGCGGACAAGGTCGAGTTGCCGGCCGACGCCGATCTTGGCGCATTTGCGGCTGCGGTCATGCCGGTGGCCATCGATGCAGCGTCGTTCGTGGCAGTCTACGGGCCAGCAAAGAAGTCTCTGCCCGCGTAAAAACCGGGCAAGTAATTCCCCAATCAGGAGGATCGCATGAGTAGATATGGAAGCAGGAGCAGCTTTGATCTGGAGTGGATCGAGCGATGGGCAAGGAAGGTCAATGACGACCGCATTTTGCCGGTAGTAGGGCGGTTTTTCACGAGTAAGTTCGTGCTCGGCTTCGACGACACGGAGTATCTCGTCGACGTCCGGGGCGGCAAGATCCAGAAGATTGCGCAAGGCCTCACTCCGAATGACATGGGAGTCGAATTTTGGCTCAAGGCGCCGAGCAGCGCCTGGTCGAAATTTGCCCAGGAAATCCCACCGCCGATGTTCAACGACATATGGGCGATGGCGCATCCGCTGCACAAGCAGCTGATTATCGAGGGCAATTCGCTCCCCTTCTGGCAAAATCTGCGGGCGCTGACGCGCATGCTCTCGCTGATGCGACAAGTTTAACGGCAGCGCAGGAGAGTTGTCATGAATACACACGATCCAATCGTTGGGCGCTACGTCTACGTCCAGTGCGAAGGCAAGACGTACCGCACCTATTACGAGGAACACGGCGAGGGCATTCCGATGGTCTGCCTGCACACGGCCGGCACGGACGGGCGCCAGTATCGGCACCAGTTGTGCGACCCGGACATCAGCCTGAATTTCCGCGTTATCGCTTTCGACATGCCCTGGCACGGCAAGTCGATCCCGCCTGCAGACTTTCACCTGATGGAAGACGAGTACAAACTCACAACCAAATTTTACTGCGAGTTCATCGTGGCGTTCTGTCGGGCCCTCGAACTGCGCAAGCCGGTCCTCATGGGCCAGTCGATGGGCGGCAACATCTGCCTGGCGCTGGCATTGCGCTATGAGAGCGAGTTTTCGGCCTTTATCGCGCTAGAGGCATGCGACTACTCGCCGGGATGGTGGATCGACGCGCTGCATCACCCCCATATCCATGGCGGCGAGGTGGTTGCGACTTCGGTGTTCGGCCTCATGGCACCGCTCTCGCCGGACGACTATCGGTGGGAAACCTGGTGGTACTACGCGCAGGGCGGTCCCGGCATCTTCAAGGGCGATCTGTACTTTTACAGCGTCGATTCTGACTTCCGGGATCAATGCCAGAAGATTTCTGGGAAGGTGCCGATCTATTTCCTTACCGGTGAGTATGACTTCGCCTGCACGCCGGAAATGACCCAGCGCACGGCCGAAAAAGTCAAGAATTCGGAATGCATCATCTTTGGCGGCGGCCACTTCCCGACCTCGGAAGACCCGGCAAAATTCAAGGAAGTGATCACGCCGGTGCTGAAGAAGATCCTTGGTGCGGATCCCGAACGGCGCGGCCAGGGCAGCAACGCCCTTTCCGGACGGAGCATTTCCGAAACTCGGTCGACCGCTCGCAGTGAGCGGACCAGTGAAGGCCGGAAGGTCATCGAGTTCTAGGTTGCGCTAGCAACGAAAGACAAATGTTGATGTCCCAGTCCAGGGGTTCCCAGAACACCTACCTGTTGGTCCCGATCCTGCTGATCGCGCTGCTCTTGAGTACCGCGGTCATCAGGGGGCCGAACCTTGTGTCCTTGTCGGGGTTCGGTAGCGCGATCATCGTGTCGGCGCCCCTGATCCTGGCGACATTCTCACTCATGGCCCTGGCTGTGGCGGGACGTGGGACAGTCGACCTTGCGGTCGGACCCTTGCTCGCCTTCATCAACGTCACGATCGTCAAGCTCAATGGCCTTGGCATCGTCACGGGTCCCTTTGGCGTCTTTCTGGTCGCCCTGGGGATTGGCGTTCTCTATCAGCTCTTCTTTGCCCTCATCATCATTTTCGTGCGCGTCCAGCCGATCATTGTAGCGCTCAGTGGCTTTCTGGCCCTGACCGGGATCAACCTCGTCATCCTCCCAAGACCTGGCGGCACCGCACCGGACTGGATGTCGTCCTGGGGCCTCGGCAACACGATCTTTTCACCGATCTTGCTGATCGTGCTGCTGGCTATCGCGGCCTGGCTGCTGTTCACCACGACGTCGTTTTACGCGAATTTGCGTTTGATGGGCTACGATGAGCGTGCGGCTTATACGAGCGGCGTCCGCATCAACGTGGTGCGTATTGGGGCTCACATCATCGCAGGTCTCTTCGTTGGCTTGGGCGCGATCTGCTATACCGCCCTGATTTCGTCAGGAGATCCGACACAGGGCACCACCATGACGCTGACGGCAGTGACCGCCCTGGTGCTGGGCGGGGTCAGCCTGTCCGGTGGACGCGGTGGCGTGGCTGGCGGGCTGCTGGGCGCGCTCAACCTCTTTCTTATCGGCTATGTTCTTGCCACGTTCAATTTCGGTTCCACGCAAGCCTTTGTGACGCAGCTTTTCTACGGGCTGATCCTCGTTCTGTCGCTCTTGCTGACCCTTCTGGTCCCCATCATCGGGCGATACCTCCACTTCATTTCACCCTTTGCGGCCTTCGCGGTCCTGGGCTGCGTGGTCGTCGGGATCATGCTGTACATCAGCACCCGCGATACCTATGGCGTGGCCGTCGCCGGCGAGGCCTTCAAGTCCAATCCGGACGTGATGACCCGCTATCTGCTGCTGCCCGTACAGTCGGGAAGCGGGCCGGCTCTGCCCGATCTCACGCCGCTGCAAAAGATCGTCTTCGGCTTCGCCGTCATCTTGGCCGTGCTGACGTTCACTGTCCGCGTCATCGTAGCTGAAGCGGTTTCCGTGCGCCTTGGCGCCTTCATCTATGTCTTCGTCTCGGCACTCATCCTGCTCCTCTTCCTGGTCGTCGGCCAGCAAAGCCACGCGGCCGGAATTCTGGCGACAGGACAATCGTTGGGGATCGGGCCATGAGTCAGACTTTCGGCGACGGCGGCCGCAATGGCGGTCTCTTCATCCCCCATTCGCGCGCCTTGGTGTGGCTTAACCTCGCCGTCACGTTCGTGGTGGCGGCGATCAGCTTCAGCCTGGGTTTTTGGCAGGGGCTCAGCGCCCAGATCGTCATCCTCTACACCATCGTTCTGGCCGCCGTGCTGTTCTGGCTGATCAACTACGTCGCCGTCATCTTCGAGTCCCGATCTTCGTCTCTTGAAACCGACACTGCAGCCCCGGCTGGCGCCGGTGGCGTCTGGGCCGGCAACCGAGTTCTGATCATCACCATGGCGGTGATGTTGATCGTGTATCTGCTGATCACGGCCACGGTCCCGTCCTTCAGATCCCTTGGCAACCTGATAGCCTTCCTGCTGCTGGAAGCGATCCTGGTCTTTGCGTTCAAGGTCGGTAACCGTTTCGCCCATGGCCGCAGCGCCTTTATTGGACTGATTGTGCTGCTGGCGCTGATTGTGATCAGTTCCTTTACGATCAACGGGTTCCTCTCCGCAGCCAACATCAAAGCAATTTTGCTGTTTGCAGCCTTCCTGGGCATTGCCTGCGTCGGGCAAACGCTGGTGGCGTTGCTCGGCGGCTTGGACCTCTCGATCCCGTTTGTTATCGGCGCGTCCAACATAGGGCTTTTGTTCCTGATCGGTCTTGGCGTACCGCCCTGGCTCGCGGTGGTGTTCGTGCTGATCATCGGCGGTGCCTTGGGTTTCTTGAACGGCGTTCTGTCCTACCGCCTGCAAGGTCAGGCATTGATCCTCACCCTCGGAATGGGATTTGCAATCGCTGGGCTTGTCCAGATTCTGACCAGCATTGGATCGTCCTTTGGCGGCAACGTCTTTGGGACCGTTCCGAAATGGCTGCAAAATCTCGCCGCCATGAACGGTCGTACCTTCGGCCTGGCTGTCCCGCCAACGATCCTGTTGTGGATTGTCATCGCGGTCATAGTCATCGTTGGCCTGCGTTATTCCGCCTTCGGCCGCTACATCTACGCCCTGGGCGGCAATCGCCGCTCGGCCAAGCTGATCGGCGTCTCCGAGTTCAAATACTGGACACTCGCCTACACCATCAGCGGCTTCTCCGCGGCGTTGACCGGGGCGCTCCTGCTCGGTTGGAGCGGGGGTGGCTTCATCGGGGTCGGCGACCAGTATCTTTTCACAACCCTGGCCGCAGTCGTGATCGGCGGGACGTCGCTCATGGGCGGATATGGCGGCTATGGCTACACCGTGATCGGGGTACTCGTCCTGCAAGTCCTGAGCGCCTTCCTGATTGGCATCGGGCTCAAATACGAATGGCAACAATTCATTTTCGGTCTTCTGATCCTGCCGATGGTCGCGCTCTACGGCCGCGCCCCTCACATCAGAGCCCAGGTCTAGGGAAAGCCCATGTTTGGAACACTCTTTCAGTCCAGCGCCGTGGTCAGCACCGCGCTCAGCGTTGCAACCCTTGCCATGTTTGCCACAGCTGCCCTGGCAATGCTGGGCCTGACATGGACGTCAGAGCGCTGGCGGGTTCCCCTGGCGCTGTCAGCCGTTGCGCTCCTGGCGTCGGGCCTTGAATACTATGCTGCCTCCAACATCTGGCTGGTGGGCCAGCAGCTCAGCGCCGCCTCACGCTACGTCGCGTGGTTCGTGGTCCAGCCGATGCAGGTCGCATCGGTGTTTTTCTTTACCTGCATTGCAGGGAAAGTGCCCGTGGGCGTGTTCTGGCGGACACTGGCCGCGGCAATCCTGATGGTGCTTGCTCGCTACCTCGGTGATGCACGGCTTTTCAACCCAACCCTTGGCGTGCTGCTGTCGATCGCGTTCTGGCTTTATATCCTGGGCGAATTGTATTTCGGCGCCATGGCAGATGCCGTTGGCAAGTCGACGCGGCCCATCCGGCTCGGTTATTTCTGGATCAGGCTGATCATGACCATCGGTTGGGTGATTTACCCGATCCTGCATTTCGTGGATGTCGTTATCGGCACGGGACACGTGGCACCGATCATTGTGCTCTACACCGTTGCTGACCTTATCAATCTCATCGCTGTCTCAATGATCGTCCTCGCCGTCGCCGGCGAGGAGCGTTTCTGAAGGCTGTCAATCTTTCGCGCCAACCTGCTCGGCGCCCGCGGTTAAGTGGAGGATCGTCCCATGAATGGCTCTGATGTGATCGCAGTCGTTATTCTCATAACGATCATCATCGCGATCGGTGTCTATCTGCTGCACTGGCTTTACAGACACTCGTCAAAAGACCAGTCCTTCGTCCGAACCGGCCTCGGCGGCGAGCGGGTGGTCATGGGCGGTGGTGCGCTGATCATCCCGATTGTCCACGACATCACGCGCGTCAACATGAACGCGATCCCGGTGGAGATCCGGAGGCTCGGCGAGCAATCCCTGATCACCAGGAACAAAATGCGCATCGACATCATCGCCGAGTTCTTCGTGCGGGTGGTGCCGACGGAAGCCGGGGTGTCGACTGCGGCCCGCACCCTCGGTGACCGCACCCAGAACCCTGCCGCGCTGAAGGAGATCGTTCAGGGCCGGTTCATCGATGCGATGTCGGCCATCGCCTCCACGATGACCATGGATGAAATCCACACCAATCGCGGCCGCTACATGAGTGAGGCGGCCGCCCTGGCGGCGACGACCCTGGGGTCGAATGGCCTCGAGCTTGAAAATGCCTCTCTGACGAGCCTCAACCAGACCGACATCTCCGTATTTGATCCCTCCAATGCGTTCGATGCCGAAGGCCTGACGCAGCTGACCGAGCAGATCGAAGAGCGCCGCCAGCTTCGCAACCGCATCGAAAACGAATCGCGGATCGGCATCAAGCTCAAGGATTTCGAGACCGAGCAGCGGTCTCTGGAGATCGAGCGTGACCTCGAATACGCCCGCATCGAACAGACGCAAGCGATCGAAATCCGTAAAGCCGCCCAACTGGCCGAGATTGAGGCCGAGAGATCTAGTTCCACAATCAGTATTCAGAACGCCAGGATCCGCAGCGAACAAGAAGGCGAGCGGATTCGTATCGCCAAGGACCGGCTCATCGATTCCGAACGGATCAACACTCAGTCGGAGGTGCGGTCATTGGAGATCAGGAAACAGCAAGAGACCGAATTGACGGAGATTATGTCGCGCCGTGAGCTCGAGATGCAGAGGATCCAGAACCGCCGGGAAGTTGAGGCGGAGCGGATCGACAACGAGCAGCATGTGAAGGAGTTTGAAATCCGTTCGCGTCAGGAGCTGTCGATCATCGAGACGACGTCATCGGCAGAGATCGACCAGGCCAAACTGGAGAACCAGCGGATAACCGAGTCGCACCGTATTGAAACCGATAAAACCATTGAATTGCTCGCCGTGGCGAAGTCGAAAGAGGTTCGCATCAGCAACGAACTTGCTGAGGCTGACCAGGAAAAGGCGCGCCTGAAGAAACGTTACGATGTCGATGTCGAACGCTTGAGGGTCGACGAGGAAATCGTGCAGCTCGAGATCGAGAAAAACCAGAAGATCAAGCTCGCCGAAACCAAGGCGTTTCAGGAGATTCAGGACGCGTCGATCGCCGCCAACCGCCAGATCGACGAGTTGCGCATCGCTGCGCGGAAGTTTGTCGATAAGTTCGAGATCGAGCAGCAGAAGGAAGTCGAAATCATCGACAAGGAGCGCCTGATCGCGGTGATCAACAAGTCGATCGAGGAAGCCTACGCAAAGACCGAGGCTGCGGAAGCCCTGAAAAAACAGGTTGAACAGGAAGAGCAGGTCAACAGCGCACGCGAAGAAGAGGTGGCCGAACGCATCAAGCGGATCGAGCTCATTCAGTCCTCGTCCAGGGTCGAGCGTGACGCCCAACGCGTCGTTTCTTCGGCAAAGGCCGAGAAGGAAGCCACGGAACTCAGGGCGCTGGCGGAAATCGCCGACTCCAATGCGGCCGAGGTCCGCTATGCCAAGGACGCCGCCGGGAAGCGCATGCTCAACGAGTCCGAAAACACCCGTTCGGATGCCAGCAGACGCAGTGCCATCTACGAAAACCTCGTCAGCAATCTGCCGAGCATCATCCGCGAAACGGTCAAGCCGATGGAAAACATCGAATCGATCAAGATCCTCCAGGTCGACGGGCTGCCGGGTCTCAACAGCCCGTCCGAGATGGGTGGCGGGGGAGAGGGCGGCTCTGGCGGCGGCAACATGACAGACCGTGTGGTGAATTCCGCCATGAAGTATCGCACTCAGGTCGCCTTCGTAGACGGTCTCATGAAGGACCTGGGACTGCCGATCGAAAACCTCGGAAGCGCCGGCGGCATGTCGTTCCGGAACTTCCAGGGTCCGGATGCGCCGAAGGACAAGGACGACTGAGCGCGTACGAAACTAGCGAGAGCAACCGATGACCCCGCTCGGCAAAAACGAAGCGCTGGACCGCCACGCCTTGGTCATGGCCTGCTGGTTGGCAGCGGCCATGCCCGCCGCGATCCTGTTTGAGTATGGATTTGGCCGGGGCGGAACACCCTATATCCTTGCCGGGTTCGCGGCCATTCTGGCAGGCTTTGTCGCCCACGTGATCGTCAATGTGGTCTACGGGACGGGTTTCTCGCCCCGAGAACTGGGGCTCGGCCTGGTCATCTACGGACTCGCGCTTGTGTTGTTCGTTGTCCTCTCGCTGGTTAGCGCGTCGTTTGCCGCGCACAACTTCTTGCCGCTGAGCATCGGTTTTATCACAACGGGGGCCGTGGTCGTTTTCTACCTGATCACCCGGTACGGGGCACGGCAGGCCTTCGCAGCGTTCGACGTTATCCGGGACTTCCGCTCACGCTCGCCGGGAGACCATATATGACCCCGCTCTTGGTTTCCGTGCTCGGCATTGTCGCGGTCCTGGGCCTTTACCTTGCGACCATCAGCGGCCGTCACACCCAGCAACCCGGTGATTTCGTCGACGCGGGCCTGGCATTGCCGCCATGGGTGACCATCTTCGCCGGCGCCGGCATCACCTTGGCCAGCCTCAGCCTTCCCGATCACCTGCTTTTACTCGCCACCTTCGGCCTTCAATATAACCAGGTTGCAGTCGGTCTCATCTGTATCGCCCTTTGCGCTGCCATCACGCAGAAGCGGGTCTGGCTTGCCGCCCGGCTGACCTCGCTGCGCACGCTTGGTGACCTGCTGGGCGATTACTTCGGTAGCACGACCCTTCGCATCTATTTGCTGCTCGTGCTGTTCCTTTTCAGCATCCCCTTTGCAGCGATGTGCCTGTCTCAGGCGGGTGCCCTGGTGAGCGCCGCGACCGCCAACGACGTTCCGTCCGGTCTCGCAATCTGGTCGATCGCGTTCGTCCTGTTCCTCTGCAGCGTGATCGGAGGCTGGCGCGGGATTGCCTATCTTGTCGCCGCCCAGTCCCTGCTGGTCCTGGCCCTCATGGTATTTTTCGGCGGGTTCACGGGCATTACGCTCGACAAATTGGCATTCGCCGTCAACGGGATTGGTACAGCCAGCGGTGTGCTGCCGGACAAGATCCCGGGCGTGATCCAGTTTAGCGCCGGCATTGGCAAGGAGCTGCCGGCCGGGGGGCTCTGGACCACCTTCGCGGGACTGACGTTCGCCCTGTCTCTGGGCGGCATCGCCATCAGTCCCGGCTTCAGCTTTCTGGGCGTGACAAGTGCGCCGCGCCGCGGCCTTGCATTTGGCCAGGTCTGGATGATCGCGGGCCTCGCGGCTGGCACCCTGATACTGATCGGGCCGGTTCTGGCCGCGGAGATTGCGGCCAGTGGCTCGCTGACAGCCTTCACGACACGACTGGCAACGCTCGATCCGATGGTGGCGGTGGGCTTTACACTTCTTCTGGTCGCGTCGAGCCAGATCGCCGTCGCATTCTTTGCCGGATCAGGTGCATCGGTGTGCACCATCGAGCTGACGTCACGATACATTATCCCGGGCATGGACCAGCGTTCGACGCGGTTTGCCGCGCGCGTGACCCTGGCGCTCGTCTACGGAGCAGTCGCTGCCGTCGCGAGCTTTGCGCCCCTCAGCGCTACAATCTTCTCATCCCTCACGCTCAGCCTGTCCATGCAGCTGCTGCCTGCGGTGCTCGGGTTGTGCTGGATGCGTTGGATCAGCCGCAGCGGTGTTCTGGCCGGTTTGATTGTCGGAAGCCTTTGTGTGGTGTTCACCGAGAGCTTTGGGCTGGTGCTGTTCGAGCGGCTCTTCGTCGACCTGCCATGGGGTCGCTGGCCCTTGTCGGTCCATTCGGCGGGATGGGGACTTGCGACCAATTTTACGGCGTGCCTCCTTGTGTCCCTGTTTACTCGCAGCGGCGCCGAGCGGGATCGCAGGGATCGCCTCCATGACGCCTTTGAGGAGAGCCAGCCGGCGCGTAACGGGAGCCAGGCGGCCACAACGGCCAAATGGGCCCTGACACTTCTGTGGGCGTTTTTCGCGCTCGGCCCCGGTGCAATCCTCGGCAACACATTTTTCAGCGAGCCGATTTTTGCTGGCACGGTGGTGGCACCGGGAGTGCCTTCGCTGCTGATCTGGCAGGTCCTGTTCTGGTTTGTCGGCGTATTCATCGTGTGGTGGTTGGCCTATCAAGGACGCCTGTCCGTTATCGATGAACGTCCTAGCCACGGGATCGTCCTCGTGCCGGAGGTGAACCCATTGTTAGAGCCAGTTTCGACCCCGTGGATCGCACGGCTCCTCGACCGCGTGACCGGCCGGTAACCGGGGCAGGGCATGGAAGGCATCGACCTCAGGCGTCTGCGCTATTTCATCGCGGTTTGCGAGCACGGCGGCTTCTCCCGCGCGTCCCAATCCATAGGGGTCGCCCAGCCGTCCCTGACGCGACAAATCAAGCTGCTCGAAAAGGAAGTCGGTATCTCGTTGATTAACCGAAGTGGGCGCGGTGCCGAGCCTACGGCCGAAGGACGGTTCCTCCTTGGCCAGTCGCGCCTGCACATCGATGGGCTCGATCATGCGGTCCGTGAGGTGCGCCAGCGCTCGGATAAGCTCAAAGGCGAGATCTCACTTGGCATATGCCCGACCATTGTGCCGCTGTTTCTGGAAGACATACGCAATTTTGTTGAAGCCCAGTATCAGGGTGTGACGCTGAATGTTGTCGAAGCCTACAGCGGCGACCTTGCCAGTCTCATGCGCGGCGGCCGCCTCGACGCTGCGCTCACCTATCGGCCGAGTGCGCCGGATCAGCTCGACATCGTGGATCTGTTCGCAGAGCGCCTCGTGCTGGTAACCTCTTATACCCGCGCTCAGGTCGACGCGCCGCGCCAGCTGAGTGACATCAGCCGGTTAAAGTTGATATTGCCGAGCGAAATCCATGAACTGCGGCGGATCATCGATCGGGTCTATCGCGAGCGTGGCATCGCGCTGCAGCCGGAACTCGAACTCGACTCGCTCAACGCCGTAAAAGCTGTCATTGCGGACAAAACCACCCAGTACGCAACCATTCTGCCGCACTCGAGCGTCACGCGTGAACTGGCCGGGCACGTGCTGAGCGCTTATGCGATCGCCGACAGCGCCATGGTCCGCACTATAGCCGTGGTGCGGCCCCAGGGAGGCAGCCCCCGGAAAGTGGTGCTCACCGCCTTGATTGACGAAGTCCGCCGGCAGGCGGGACGGATCAAAAGATCCATGGGCAGCGCCGACGTGGTCTTGTTGGGACAGGGATAGACGGACCGCCGGTTTTTGTCGTTCCCTCAATAACGAAATGTTATACGCTAGCCCTCCGTAGAGCGTAGGGAGGCGTTTTGGATCTTCGGCAGCTAAGATATTTTTCCAAGGTCGTCGAGAGCGGCTCGTTCTCGAAAGCCGCGACGCAGCTTCATGTAGCACAACCCGCGTTGAGCCAGCATGTCAGGCACATGGAAGAGGAGCTTGGCCTTGCTCTCCTGCATCGCGGGCCGCACGGCGTCAGTGCGACCGAAGCGGGCACGCGGCTGATGGTGCATGCCAAGCGCATCCTTGCCGAGTTTGCCGAAATTAACGACAGTGTCCGGGGCGCCGCCATAGCCCCTCGCGGCGAAGTGCGTTTCGGCCTACCGGGTACAGTGAGCGAGCTTCTTGCGGCGCCGCTGATCGAGGCCGCCCGCGAGCGGTTCCCCGAGGTGCGCATCCGCATCGTTGAGGCGATGAGCGGCTACATTCTGGAATGGTTGAAGCGCGGGGAGGTTGACCTCGCGATGATTTATGCAACTTCGGATCCCCGGGGGCTCGCGGTACATCACGGCTTGTCCGAGGAAATCTGTCTCTTTGCCGGCCCGTCGATGCAGGGCCAGGCCGACTTGCAGGGCTCTTCTGTGGAGCTTCGTGACGTCGCCGGACTGCCCCTCGTTGTGCCGGGCCCGGGCCACGGCCTGCGAGAACTGATCGAAGCCGTGGCAACGTCAGTCCAGGTCGCCATCAACCCGGCGATCGAAATCGACTCCTACACCCAAATCAAGAGATTGGTGACACGTGGCATCGGTTACGGGATCCTGCCGCGGATGGCGATCAACGCTGAGGCGCAGGCCGGCTTGTTTCGGGCGTGGAGTTTCCAAAACCCGCCAATTACACGTAAAGTGTACCTGGCTTACTCGACCGAACGGGCGTTGCAGACAGCGCCCCGCGCCGTCGGGCAGCTATCGTGGGAGATCCTTCGCCAGCTGGTCAAGGACCAGGTCTGGAGCGCAGAGCTATCCAACGAAAACCAGCGACCCAACCTCTTCGGCTAGGGTGCTGCAGGCGGGCGGCCGACTGTACCGTTTCGCTATACCTCCCATTACAAAACGCTATTTGACGGAAGGACCCCTTCCGGTGCGATGGTATCGGAAAAGCAGCATAAGGAGCGAGCCATGCCAGGCGCGCTGGAGGGAACGACCGTCATCTCGCTGGAGCAAGCCGTGGCCGCGCCTTTGGCGACGTCCCGTCTGGCCGACGCGGGCGCGCGGGTCATCAAGCTCGAGCGCCCCGAGGGCGACTTCGCGCGCGGCTATGACGATTATGTTCACGGCCTCTCCAGCTATTTCATCTGGAACAACCGCGGCAAGCAATCCTGCACCGTCGATCTGAAGCAGCCGGATGATCTTGCGCTGGTCGAATCCATGCTCGCCACCGCCGACGTGTTCGTCCAGAACCTCGCACCTGGCGCAACCGACAGGTTGGGCATCGGCAGCGCCGACCTCAGGCGGCGGTTCCCCAGGCTAATCGTGTGTGACATCGGTGGCTACGCACCCGGAACACCCGACCACGAGCGGAAAGCCTACGATCTGCTGATCCAGGCGGAAGCGGGCTTGGCGGGGGTCACTGGGTCCGCAACTTCTGGCCCGACCCGGGTCGGCATATCGATCTCCGATATCGCTACGGGACAGGGGGCCTACGCCGCTATCCTCGAAGCCCTGATCATGCGCAGCCGAACTGGGGACGGGGCTCACCTGCAGCTTTCCCTTTTCGACACCCTCGCCGAATACATGAACGTGCCATATCTGGCGCGCCACTACGGTGGCAAGGAGCCGCGGCGGCTTGGGCTCGCCCACCCCTCGATCGCGCCCTACGGGCTGTTTCAGGTGAGTGACGGGGAAATCCTGATCGCCGTCCAGAACGAACGCGAATGGGTCGTCTTCTGCGACAGTGTCCTGCGCCGGCCGTCGGTTGCAACGGACCCGAGATTCGAGCGCAACGTGCTTCGCATCAAAAACCGCGAGCCGCTTGACGCATGCGTGCAGGCGATCTTGGCGACCTACACCATGTCTGCATTATGCGAATTGCTTGACAACGTCAGAATTGCCTATGGCCGTGTGTCGACCATGGCGGAACTGGCGGTGCATCGCAGTGCCACCAAAGTATCGGTTGAGACCGCAGTTGGTCCGGTTGAGCTGTTTGCGCCGCCGGTCACTGTCAATGGCATGCGTCCCGTGCTTGGCAGTGTGCCTTCGCTCGGGGAACACGATGGGGCTTTGCGGCAAGAGTTCGGTCCTCCAGATATGGTAGGTCCCAAACGGATAGGAAATGCAGCACTATGAGCTTGACCCGCGACCTGACACGGTTGATCCGTGAAAAGCCAGTGACCGACCGCGACCTCGAATGGGCATCGCTATTCGTCCTGGATACGCTCGGCTGCGCCCTCGGCGCATTGCCAACCGAGCCCGCCCGCATGCTGAAGGTGGTCGCCCCGCCGGCGCAAACCGATACCGCCCGCAAGGCGTTCTACCTGGGCGGCCTAGCACATATCTTGGAGATGGATGACCTCCACCGGGACTCGGTGACCCATCCCGGCAGTGTCGTCATTCCTGCGGCCTGGGCGGTAGCCCACGACCACGATCTTGGCGGTAAAGCGTTTCTTCGCGCGGTTCTCGCAGGATACGAGGCCTGCTGCCGGGTCGGCACCTCCGTCGGCAAGAAGCATTACCGGGTCTGGCACAACACCTCGACCTGCGGGCCGTTCGGTGCGGCGTTTGCCGTGGCGGAGCTCCTCGGCCTCGACGACACCAGGACCGTATGGGCGCTTGGGAATGCGGGTACCCAGTCATCGGGTCTTTGGGAGTTCCTTGCCGAAGGCGCCATGAGCAAGCATCTCCACACCGCCAGGGCTGCGGAATCAGGCGTCATCGCTTCGTTCCTGGCCAAGGAAGGATTCACGGGCGCGCAGAACATCCTGGAAGGCGAGAAGGGCTTCTACGCCGGTCTGTGTCCGGACCCGATTCCGGAGGCCGTCACGGCAGGGCCTGAGCGGGCCTGGCAACTGATCAAGACCTCGATCAAGCCATGGCCGTGCTGCAGACACACCCATCCGGCGATCGACGGCGCGATCGCCTTGCACAACGAGATCGCCGGGGAAGCCATCGCAAGGGTTCATGTCGGGGCTTACCGGGCGGCCCTTGACGTGTGCGACCGGCCCATTCCGGAAGATCCGTACAGTGCCAAATTCTCGCTGCAGCACACGGTGGCGATAGCGCTCGCGGACGGCCGCGTCGATCAGGCCAGCTTCGATGCTGATGCACGGCAACGAATGGTCAGCGAACGCAAGAAGGTCAGGGTCGAGCTGGCGCCGTCGATCGATGCCGCCTATCCGGAATCGTGGGGTGCCGAGGTGATCGTCGAGACGGCTTCCGGCAGACGCTTTTTCGCCGCCCGACACGACGCCAAGGGCGATCCCGATAACCCGGTGACGGCAGCCGAGCTGTCTCAGAAGGCGCGCACGCAGCTCGTCGCCGGCGGCACTTCGCAAGCCCGTGCCGACGACCTGATCGGCGCTATCCTGGGCCTTACCGACAACCGTCCGGTGCGCTCGCTGGGTCTGTTTGAAACCGCTGGGGACGCGCCTCCCCAGGTTCATGCCGCGCGGAGCGCCTGATGTTCAAGGACTTTGACAACGAGGACATCCGCGACGCCGTGCGTCGGCTCTGCGAGCGGTTTCCGGGCGAATACTGGCGCAAGCTCGATGCCGGCCGCGCCTACCCCGTGGATTTCGTCAACGCGTTGACCGAGGCCGGCTACCTTGCGACGCTGATCCCCGAGGAATATGGCGGGTCGGGCTTGACGCTTTCGGCAGCGGCCGCCGTGCTCGAGGAGATTCAACGGGCGGGATGCAATGGTGCGGCTTGCCATGCGCAGATGTATGTCATGGGCACGGTGCTTCGCCACGGCAATGAATCGCAGAAGCAGTGCTATCTTCCGCAAATCGCCTCCGGAGAATTGAGGCTGCAGGCGTTCGGTGTAACCGAGCCGACCAGCGGCACCGACACCACTTCAATCCGTACCTTCGCACGGAAGAACGGCGATCACTACGTGGTCAACGGTCAGAAAATCTGGACCAGCCGGGCCGAGTACTCGGATCTCATGCTGCTGCTCGCCCGGACCACCCCGAAGGATCAGGTCGCAAAGCGCACTGACGGCCTATCTGTGTTTATTCTTGATATGCAGGAAGCACTCAAGCAGGGTCTCTCAATCCGGCCGATCCGGACGATGATGAACCATTCCACGACGGAGGTCTTTTTTGATAATGTGAAGATCCCTGCCGAAAACCTGATCGGTGAGGAAGGCAAGGGTTTCCGGTATATCCTCTCCGGGATGAATGCCGAGCGGATCCTGATCGCCGCCGAATGTGTCGGCGACGCCAAGTGGCTGATCAACAAGGCTTCCACTTACGCATGCGACCGCAACGTCTTCGGCCGGGCCATCGGCGCCAACCAAGGCGTCCAGTTTCCCATCGCTAAGGCTTACGCGAACATGCGTGCAGCCGAACTCATGGTCCGCGAAGCCACGCGGCTCTATGAGGCCGGTCAGGACTGCGGCGCTGAAGCGAACATGGCCAAGATGCTGGCTGCTGATGCTTCCAATGAAGCCGCGAACGCCTGTATCCAGACGCATGGCGGTTTCGGATTCGCTGAAGAGTATGACGTCGAACGCAAGTTTCGCGAGACCAGGCTTTACCAGGTTGCGCCGATCTCGACGAACCTCATCCTGTCCTACCTCTCCGAGCATGTGCTCGGGATGCCACGTTCGTACTGACGGTAAAGGCCAGTGGACGCGACCGAACAGAAGCTATCGGCAGAATGGATTGGCCGTCAGAGCGAAAGCATCGATGTCGTTTCGGAGCGCCTCGTGATGAGCTTCCGCGCCATTTTCGAACCGCATCTAGCGCCGCTGCCCGCAGATGCCGCCTCGTTGGGCATCCATTGGTGCCTGTCGCCGGCAATCGCCGGCATGGACCAGTTGGGTGCTGACGGACACCCCGCCAAGAACCTGTCGTTGCCGCCTGTGCCGCTGCCGCGCCGCATGTGGGCTGGTGGTGAACTTCAGCTGCATGATCACCTTAGGATCGGTGACAAAGTCCGCAAGGCGTCCACCATCCTGGACATAGTGCGCAAGCAAGGCCGATCCGGTGAACTCTGGTTCGTCGCGGTCGGCCACGCTTATCATTCCGATCGTGGTCTCGCACTGAGTGAACGGCAGGACATCGTTTATCGGGAAGCTGCGATCTCGGGAAATGGCGTGTCTCGAAACACCTCACCGGCCGAGCCCACGGCAATCCGGCCAGCAGCGCAAGTGTGGTCTGTCGTTCCTTCGTCCACGTTGCTCTTCCGCTACTCTGCGATCACCTTTAACGGTCACCGTATCCACTACGATCTGCCTTACGCGACCGAGGCTGAAGGCTATGAGGGGTTGGTTGTCCATGGCCCCCTCCAGGCAACGCTTCTCCTCAACCTCGCGGCGTCCCAAGGCGCCGGTATACCCCTGACGTTTCGCTACCGCGGGATAGCTCCGGCGATTGTAGACCGTGAACTGACCGTCAGGGTCGGCATCGATGGTCAGCGACTCTGGACGCAAGGCGGGAGCGGCGCCGTGCACATGGAAGCCGATATCGACCGGGGTGTGGCCTGATGTCTGCACAGGGTGACTTGCATTTTACGCCTGTCGCGCCTTTGTTCGTTCCGGCCGACCGGCCAGAGCGTTTTGAAAAGGCCGACCGGTCCGGAGCCGACGCGATTATTATCGATCTTGAGGACGCCGTTGCGCCCGCCGCCAAGGATGGCGCCCGGTCCAACCTTCACCATGCCCTGACATTGCGGAACCCCACCTACGTTCGGATCAACAGCCAAGACAGCAGCTGGTACACGACTGACCTTGCTGCAGTCGGGGCGCTCGGGCTTCGGCGCATCTGCCTGCCAAAAGCGGAGTCCGCGGCGATCCTCGACGCGATGGTTCGGATTTTGGGTGACGACATCGAGATCATGGCGCTGATCGAGACGGCGCGAGGGCTGCAGGCGGCGGGGGCGCTGGCCGCTCATTCGCATGTCGCGAGACTGGCCTTCGGACCCGCAGATTTTGCGCTGGACTTGGGTGTGCCCGCCTCCAATGACCTCAAAGCGCATGCCATGATGCGGCTGGCGGTGGCGAGCAGGGCCGCCGGCATGCCCCTGCCGTTGGATGGCCCATCCTTCGAGGTCACGGACACCGCCAGACTGGCCACCGAATGCCAGCAGGCCTTAGATCATGGGGCCGGCGGGAAGCTTTGCATACACCCTGCCCAGACTTCCCATGTCATCTCGGCTTTCCAGCCGACGTGAACAGCAACTGCGCTGGGCGCAGCGCGTCGTCGACGCGGCCCGGGACGGCGCAGCGCGCCTTGTCGACGGCAAGATGATCGACGCTCCCATTATCGCCCAGGCCCGGGCACTTCTCGCGCGGGGCCGTTCGCAACTCAGTGAAGGTGTCTAACCATGGCCGTATCAGCGACACTCCTCAACAAGATCAAGGACAAGGATCTGATCCGGGAAGCGGATTGATCGGCAAGGAGGTGGCTCGGCCAATCCCGGTCCCGGACAAACCTTCGAGGTCACCAACCCTTCGACCAGCGAAGTGCTGGGCCAGGCTGCCCGATTTTACCCGAGCCGTAACATCGCCAATGCGATCGATGTGGCCTATGTCGTCCAGAAGGAGTGGGCTGCCCGTACGGCACAAGGAGCGCGCTGCAGTCATTCGGCGCTGGTATGATCTGACGATCGCAATCTTGATGACCTGGCGACGATCCTGACCGCTGAAATGGGAGGAAGCGTTCGCCGAGTCCAAGGGCGGAGATCCTCTATGGCGCGTCCTACATCGAGTGGTTCGGCGAAGTAAGGCCAAGGCGCGTCTATGGCGACGAGCAAATATCCCCGTGTCATGCCGCGTGACAAGCGATCGTCTGTGAGCAAGCAACCTGTCGGGTCGTCGGCGCTGTACGCTCTGGAAATTTTACCTCGGCGATGGTGGCGCGCAAGATCGCTCCGAGCGTGGCAGGTGGGCTGCTCGATCGTCTTCAAACCGGCAGCCCTGACGCTCCACTCTCCGCCTTGGCCCTCGCCGTACTTGCGGAGGAGGCATGTGTGCCGTCCGGGCTATTGAGCGTTGTCCGATCACGAAGAGCTCAGGACTTCGCGATGAGGTTTGCGAAACGAGAAGGTTCGCAAACTCACGTGCACCGGGTCGACGGAGGGTCGGCCGCACCCCTGATGGCGCACAGCCTACGCGCAAGTCATGAAGCTCAGCATGGAACTGGCGGCATACGCACCGTTCGCATCGTCCTTCGACGACGCGATGTTCGATGCGCGCCGTCGAAGGAGCTCGTCTCGCAAGTTCCGCAATGCTGGCCAGACACTGCTGTCTGCGCCAACTCGCCTTTACGTGCAGCTGAGCATGGTATCTACGAAGAGTTCGCGCGACAAGCTCGCGCATCGCGTCAAAGCCTCAAAGTTGTGACAGGCTTGCGGAAGGCACGAGATCGGCGTCTGTCGACGACCGCGCGCGTGAGCCTAAGGTCGGCGTCATCATTGAGAATGCAGTCACTCAGGGCGCCAGCATGTGGCGGTGGGCCGAGACCACCCTCTTAGGGCGCAATTTCATCTGGCGACTGATCCTGGACCGGAGGTATACCTCCAAGATGGCGTCGCTCCGCGAAGAAACTTTCGGGTCCGTTGGCGCCCTTGTTCGCTTCGATGCGGTCATGACGTCACTGAGATGCTAAATGACACCGATTCGGGCTGCGGCCTATTTCTACGCAGGACATGAGCGTGTGTGGGCCGTCGCGGAGGCCTTGAGATATTTAGGGCAGTGGTAGGGCATCAACACCAGCTCATTTCGACTGAGTGGTCGCGCCGTTCGGGGCGTATCACGCAGTCAGGATAGCTGCCGGGAAGGATTTCCGAATCCGGCGTCGCTGATTACCTGGACCTGAATATTTGTGTTTTGGGCGGGCTCTACGAGCGAAGGGACGCAACGCAAGCCATTCGCACTCGCGGCGAGCGTTCGGCCGTCGGAAACCCGTCTTACACGTCAACTGACAAAAATATAGACCGGTAAACTGGCGGGATGCATACCACCTATGAGACGCGTCGAGAGTGATCGGGACTACCGCGGCGATTGCGGTTTTGGACCATCTGGTACTCATATTTCACGACGCGCGAAGCGGTAAACCCATTATCTCCCGAGCCTGGACGCAGAACTAGCCGCTGTGCTCGTGACAAGCAGATATGCGGCATTGGATAGCAAAAGCCCCAATCTCTCCTGGGCTGCTTCTGCCCTTTTTGCGGTATACAAATCGCGATGTCGGGCGCGCCAGCGCCGCGCCTTATCTTCCAAACAGCTCTGAATGTGAGCCAAGCCTGACAAATTCGACGAAGTCGTCATCGGCAGTATATATGACAAGGAAAAAGTCACACCGATATGTGCTTCCTCGCCACTTTCCACTCTCTACCTGAGAGCTCGTGGTCGGCCCACTCAGTCGCCGAGGTGGCCTTTTCAGAATGATCAGCGTCATCAATCGATTGCGCGACTCATATCCATTTTCCCGGCCTTATTGTATCGGTTCCAGTCCTTTGAAATTGTCTGGTGTATTCCGATGCTCTTGGAAGGGAGGGCGTCTGACGTCGCTCGGTTTCTTCAAGGCTGCTTGCATCGCTGATTTACTCTTGCCGTTCAGCTCGGCGAAAGCTCATCCGGTGTCATAAAGCGAGCCTTACGGGCCTTCCTGATCTCACGAGCCTCCGTCAGGGCGGCGCGGTTGTTTCGTTGGGAACCTTGAGCTCGAGAGGAAAGCTTTGGCTCGCCACAACTCGATGAAGAAACACCCGAACGGCATCCGAAAGCGAAAGACCGAACGACCCAAGAAACCAAGGAAGCCTCTTCACGAATGTCATCTCAGCGCGAACATGAATCATTTT
>NZ_JBHUGY010000059.1:0-44521 GCF_042682105.1 Mesorhizobium calcicola | reverse complement strand
GAGCGGGAACGACAAATCGCCCAGAATGTGTGCCGCCTTGCCTGACAGCCACGCCGGCGGGTTCTTTATGGTCAACACCGCATAGACAAGCATGACGCTCGCCAGGATAGCGACGCAGGGTTGCCGCATGTTCACTGGAAAGCCGTCGACATCCAGCACGGCCAGCGGCCGGTATACGCCAACGGCATTGCCGCCATAGCCCAAGAGCGCCAGCGAGAGCGCCACGACGAAAGCCCTCGACCACACGTTCAGGCGAAATTTGCCGGCAACAAGAAGATGCAACGAGAGGCCTAGGGGAAAGGCGACAAGAACGAAGTTCACCAGCCATGCCAGGATTATGCTGATCCCAACGACGCACCAAGACAGTACTGCGGAGCGATCGTGCAGGAAGAAAACGAATGATGCGAGGGCGAACGTCATGAGGCTGCCCCAGAATTCGAACCACATAGTCCACAAGCTGCTGTCGTAGTAGCTGTCTCCAAAGATGAATGTCCGCCATGCGCCCTGCATGAAGGCATCGGAAAAGCTTGCGGTCGTCGGCGACAGCACCGGTGTTGCATAGCCGAACGCGGCCAACCAAGGCGACCCTGAAAGAGCGCCTGCCTGTTTGAAGAAATACAGGTCGAGCCTGTAGAGAGCGCAGGAGGCCAGCACGGTCAGAAGTACGGGGCCGGCCAGCCGCGGCAGGCGCTTGGCCGCGCCCAACAGCAGATCCTGCATCTTGCGGGTTCCGGAATAACGCTTCACCAGCACGAACGCGGACATGACGAAAAACAGATACACGGCCGACAGGCCGTTGAAGAGAACGAAGGCAAGGCTCGTCTGAAGTGAGTCGGCCGGGCCATTTGCAAAAATGCCGCTTGCAGAGGGGCGAAAAGCAAGCAGCGTGTGCCAAAGCATCACGACAATTGCCGCGACGCCTCGCAACAACTCCAACCGTCCATCCTTATGCAAGAAATTGCCCTCGCTTCGAAGCCAGAGCCTATTCGACACGCCCACTGCCGTAAAGCCGTGTTGCAAATCAACGTTTTTGGCTGGCCGCGCTGCGGAAAAGTCGCGGCATTCCTGCGCGTTTCGGCCTGCTAAAGATCCGTCAGGAACTTGGCGAAGGTCATCGAGCCTTCGGGCCACGGGCCAAAGCCGGAATCCGCGTTGAGGTGACCGGTCTCGCCGGCGTCGATGAACAGCGAGCCCCAGGCGCCGGCAATGTCCTCGGCGACATCGAATGCGCAGAACGGGTCGTTGCGGCTGGCGATCACGATCGAAGGAAAGGGCAGCGGCGCGCGCGGGTAAGGACCGAAGGTCATCAGGTGCCTGGGCTTGATCTTGGGATTGGCGACATCGGGCGGCGCCACGAAGAAGGCGCCGGCGACCGGCTTCTGGAACTGCGGCATGGCTTGCACCGCCGTGGCGACACCCAGCGAGTGCGCTACGATGACGACCGGCCGCTCGGCCTCGTTGACCGCCTTGGCCACGCTCGCCGTCCAGTCCTCGCGCACCGGTTTGGACCACTCCGCCTGCTCGACGCGGCGCGCCGTCGACAGCTTCGACTGCCAGCGGCTCTGCCAATGGTCGGGGCCGGAATTGGTGTAGCCCGGCACGATGAGGATATCTGCGTCTTTGACCTTCATGGCGCTGAAATAGCGAGCGGCGTCGCTTCGTGCAACGGCGATGAATCGCGCTTTTGATCACAAATAGTGAACACGATGTTCGCTTCTTCAAGCCTTGTGTGAACGATGTCGATGGACGATTTGTCGTCAGGAAAGTCGTGTGCGAGAATCCTGATTTTGGAACTGGCACGACGTAGTATGATTGGCTGCGCGGACTTCCTTGCTTTGGGAGGCTCAACGCAGGCCGGTCGAATGGAGCATGTGATGAGTGAACTGCCCTTTGCCGCCACCACCCCGGTCAGCGTCGCCCGTGTCGGGCTGAAGGCGCGCGATGCCGAAACTCTTGCCGCCTATTATCGCAGCGTCGTCGGGCTGCGGGAATTGAGCCGCGCCGATGGCGCGATCACGCTCGGTGCCGCCAACCGCCCGTTGCTGGTCATCGAGGCGGATGCGGCGGCAAAGCCGGATGATCCGCAAAGTGCCGGCCTGTTCCACACCGCTTTCCTGCTGCCCAGCCGCGCCGATCTCGGCCGCTGGATCAACCACGCCATCGCCGACAAGATCGCCATCGAGGGTGCTTCCGACCATCTGGTCAGCGAAGCGCTCTACCTGACCGATCCCGAAGGCAACGGCATCGAGATCTACGCCGACCGCCGTCCGCAGGACTGGAAGTGGAATGGCGACAAGATCGCCATGGCGACCGAGCGGCTGAACATTCCGTCCGTGGTTGCCGAGGTGCCGGCGGGTGATGCGGGCTGGCAGGGCGCGCCGGAAAACAGCATTGTCGGCCATGTCCATTTGCGCGTCGGCAGGCCGGAAGACGCCGAAGCCTGGTGGAACCAGGAATTCGGCTTCGACACGGTGGCGAAATATGGCGGCCAGGCAGTGTTCCTGTCGTCCGGCGGCTATCACCACCACATCGGCGCCAATGCCTGGCGCAGCCCCGGCGCCGGCCGCCGCGATCCGAGCCGGTCAGGTCTTGCCTGGGTCGAGATGCGTTCCGACAATGTAACCAGCCCGGTGACCCGCGAAGACCCGTGGGGCACGGTGATCAGGACGGTTCCCGGCAAGGCCTGATTGCCTGGAGAGCGTCTTTCTCCCCGTATAGTGACGGGCAGAAAGAAAGCTCGCTTCAAACTTCTCCGAACACCCGCTTGAAGATCGTGTCGACATGCTTGGTGTGATAGCCGAGGTCGAATTTCTCGCGGATCTCGGCTTCCGGGAGGGCAGCGGTCACTTCCTTGTCGGCCAAAAGTTCCTCAAGAAAATCAGCGCCTTGCTCCCACACCTTCATGGCATTGCGCTGCACCAGCCGGTAGGAATCTTCCCGTGACAGGCCGGCCTGCGTCAGCGCCAGCATGACGCGCTGCGAATGCACGAGGCCGCGGAACTTGTTCATGTTCTTCAGCATGTTGTCGGGATAGACGAGCAGCTTGTCGACGACGCTGGTCAGCCGCGACAACGCGAAGTCCAGCGTCACCGTGGCATCCGGGCCGATCATGCGCTCGACCGAGGAGTGCGAGATGTCGCGCTCGTGCCAGAGCGCCACATTCTCCATCGCCGGCAGCGCCATGGACCGCACCATGCGGGCAAGGCCGGTGAGGTTTTCCGTCAGCACCGGGTTGCGCTTGTGCGGCATCGCCGACGAGCCTTTTTGGCCCGGCGAAAAATACTCTTCCGCTTCCAGCACCTCGGTGCGCTGCAGATGGCGGATCTCGATCGCCAGCCGTTCGATCGACGACGCGATGACGCCGAGCGTGGCGAAGAACATGGCGTGGCGGTCGCGCGGGATCACTTGCGTCGACACCGGCTCCGGCTTCAGCCCGAGCTTGGCCGCCACATGTTCCTCGACATAGGGGTCGATGTTGGCGAAGGTGCCGACCGCGCCCGAAATGGCGCAGGTGGCGATGTCTTCCCGCGCGTGCACCAGCCGCTCGCGGCAACGCGAGAACTCGGCATAGGCCTGCGCCAGCTTGATGCCGAAAGTCGTCGGCTCGGCATGGATGCCATGGCTGCGGCCGATGGTGACGGTGTCCTTGTGCTCGAAGGCGCGGCGCTTGAGTGCCGCGAGCAGGCCATCGATATCGGCGAGCAGGATGTCGCTGGCCCGGCTAAGCTGCACGGCAAAGCAGGTGTCGAGCACGTCCGACGAGGTCATGCCCTGGTGGATGAAGCGGGCGTCGGGTCCGACGAATTCGGCAAGATGGGTTAGGAAGGCGATGACGTCATGCTTGGTGACGCGCTCGATCTCGTCGATCGCCTCGACATTGAATTTCGCCGCACCGCCCTTTTCCCAGATGGTTTTTGCCGCTTCCTTGGGGATGACGCCGAGTTCGGCCAGCGCGTCGCACGCATGGGCTTCGATCTCGAACCAGATGCGGAACCGGGTCTCGGGCGACCAGATGGCGACCATTTCCGGCCGGGAATAACGAGGGATCATCGGTCAGTCCTGATTTGTCGAGGAGTTTGCCCGCGTCCTAACAGAGGTGGGCAAAATGCTCAACGCTGCTGCCGTGCAAACCAGACGCTCGCGGCAAACAGAGCGACGAAACCAAGCGGAAAATAGAGCCGGATGCCCAGCACAATGAACTGGTAGAGCGCCACCAGCGTCGTGAAGACGAGCTGAAAGCCCCAGGTGAGGGTGAAGGCCGGGGCATGCCACTCGGCATAGTAGGAGCGGTATTGCAGGGCGAACAGCCCGCTGGTCAGGCCGACCGTCGCGCCGAGCAGGCACACGAACGCCGCCGCGAAGGCAACCTCCCAGCGCCTTCCAAGCGAGACCAGCCGTGCCGCGAACAGGCCAGCCGGAAAGGCGAGCGCTCCGCCGCAGGCATAGAGCAGCGACACGGTGCGGATTTTTTCAGGCGTCTCCCAGTCGTCCAACACCAGGTTGACGAGCGCGCTGGCGCCCATCGTCACGGCCCACAACAAGGCGCCGAAAAGCGCGGTGCGCGGTGTTGGCATCGCATGGCGAAGGCGGTTCAGGGCACGATGGCGCCCAACGGGTTGAGCGAGCGGTATCACAGGCGGCCAGTCACCGCGATCCAGCGAAAGTTCGGCCCCTCGAAGCCGTATTGGCGCACGCTGATCAGCACCGCGTAGCCGCTGAGACTGTCCATCGAAAATGTCTGCACCGCGCCGATCCGGTAGCCGTTCGGACACCCCCGGCTCTTGGGGATCGATTTGTCCTCGTGCAGCAGCTTGGTCGCGCCGCCATCCTGTGCCTCGATGCGCAGCAGCCGAAAGCCATTGATCTCGCCCTGGCTCTGGCAGCCTTCGGTATTGTTCATGCCGATCTCGTCGAGTCGGAATTCAAGCGGCTGGTCGACCGGAGAGAAGATCGGGCGCGGGTTGACCGCCATCCGGTGGGGGTCGGCCGAAAGTTCGGTCACCGGGTTGAAGCCCGCGGTGATGCCTTTGTTCGCGGTCAACTCGGCCTGTTTGACGATTGCCTCGCCCTTCTGCCGGGCTTCGAGGCGAGCCGCTTCGAGCGTGGCATTTTCATCGTCGATCCGCACCCGGATCGGCGTTCCCTTGAGAAAACTGTCGTCGCTCGTGTCGATATAATAGCGGTTGGCGTAGGGGAAGCCCGAACCGTCCTGGACACCACACTCCTCAAAGGCGAAGACGCCGCCATCCCTGGTGAAGCCGAGGATTTCGAGTTCGGCGACATCGCCTGCATGGGCGACCATCGACGTCGCAAGCTGCGCAAGCAGGGAAACGACAAACAGGAAGAGAAGTCGCATCGGTTTTCACTCCGGCAGCCGGGATCGTTTCAATCCCCTACCACGACGCAATCAAAACGTCGTGCAGTCCGAAGGCCGATGCATCCAATCGGGCTGCCATTTGTTATTGTCGGCAGTCCCAATGGAGCACCACCATGACCGACACCAGCAAAATTCGTGAGCATATGGAAGTCGTCGGCGCCGACGGCGTGCATATCGGCACCGTCGACGAGGTCGACGGGCAGCGCATCAAGCTGACCAAGGCCGACAGCGGCCAGGGTTCTCACAGGGGCCATCACCATTACATTGCCCTCAGCCTGGTTGCCGAGGTCGATGTCAACAAGGTGTGGCTGTCGGCGAATTCCGATGTTGCGGTGACCTTCGAGGAAGAAAAATCCGATCCCACCTGATCGGCTGCTTCACCCCGAGCGCGACGACCAGACCGGAAACAGATCGTCATCGGCAGGCGTCGCGGCAAACACGCCGCGGCTGATGGCGCGCGCCATGGTGGCGCCGGCAGCGGCGTAAAGGTCGATCGCCGCGTCGGCCGTAAGCTCGACACCACTCGTACCCGTCGCCAGTGCGAACACCAGATCGCCATCGGCCGGCGTATGCGTCGGCCAGATGGCGCGCACGAACCCGTCATGCGCTGACATCGCCAAGCGCTTTGCGGCAGCCTTGCTGAGGACCGCGTCCGTGGCAATGACCGCGATGGTGGTGTTGCCGCCGGTTTCCATCTGTCCGCCGACACGGCTGTCGCGGTATTTCAACAGGATCCGTTTCGCATCGTCCGGCATCGGCGAGGGATAACCAAGCCCACCGAATTCGTCGCCGATTTCGAAGGGTGCTGCCCAGAAATGGCGGGTTCGGCCGACGGTCACCGAGCCTGTCGGGTTGACGGCGGCCAGCGCGCCGATGGTGATGCCATTGTCCAGCAGCGTCGAGGCCGAGCCGAGGCCGCCCTTCAACCCCGAGGTGAGCGCACCGGTGCCGGCGCCAATCGTTCCGAGCGGGAATTCGGTGCCGGCGGTTTGCGCTGCTTCATAGCCGAGTTCGCGGTAGGGCGGATAACGGCCCCAATCCTTGTCGCCGCCATTGCGCAAGTCGAACAGGATCGCCGCCGGCACGATCGGCACGCGAAAGCCGCCGACCTCGAGCCCGATGCCGCGTTCACGCAGCGCCGCCTGCACGCCGGATGCAGCGTCGAGCCCGAACGCCGAACCGCCTGAAAGCACCACGGCGTGGACCGCCTCGACCGAATTGTGCGGTTCGAGCAGATCGGTCTCGCGGGTGCCCGGCGCACCGCCCAGGATCTGCACGCCGGCCACCGCCGGCCCGTCGCAAAGCACGGTCGTGACGCCGGACTTCAGCCTGGCGTCGGAAGCATTGCCGACGCGCAGGCCGGCGACGTCCGTGATCAGATTGCGCGGTCCGGTGCGAAACATCAGTTGCTTTCCAAAGGCGTAAAACGCGTGCCATCGAAGCGGAAGACACGGTAGGGGCTCTGACTGAGGTCGCCTTTCGCATCGAAGCGGATTGCCCCGATTGCAGTGGTGAAATCATGCCCGGTCAGGGCGTCGACCAGCGGCTTGCCAGAGGTTTCGGACAGGCCTGACGCCGCCTTGGCGATCTCGATTGCCGCATAGGCCGGCAGCGTGTAGCCGTCCGGCACGATTTTCCGTTCGGAGAAGCTTTCCAGCACTTTTGGATCGGCGACATCAGCCCATTCAGGCGGTGCGATCATCAGCGTGCCCGTCGCATAGGGCACGTCGCCGGCCGGTGTGCGTAAATTTTCGCCGCCGGCGAACACGATGCCGGCAGAGAGTTGCACCGCGTCGCGGCCCATGATGGCGATGTCTTCGCCGTCGCCGCCGGCAAAGACATGCGTCGCCCCGGCCTTCTTCAGTCGGCCAATCATTCCGATCTGGTTGTCGAGTTGAGGCCGGAACGTGTCGACGAACACCGGCTTCAGCGCCACCTGCTCGGCCGCCGCGCGAAACGTCTCGGCGATTTCGCGGCCATAGATGGTGCCGTCATCGATGATGGCGAACAATTCGTTCTGCCACAGATGGGGGAGGCTGGAGGCGACGGCATTGCGCTCATCGTCGCCGCGTGGCCCGAGGCGATAGATCGGCCAGCCGGTCTTGGCACGGCGATCGGTCAGGCTTTCGGTTCGCACGCCAACGGTGATGACCGGAATGCTGGCGTCTTTCAGGATCGGCATCGCCGCCTCGATCGCGTCGGTGCAGAGGAAGCCGACCACGACATTGACCTTGGCCGCGGCGAATTCCCTGGCCGCTGCAGCGCCGCCATCGGCGGTGCAGGCGTCGTCCACGGTCTTGAGTTCGATGCCGTTCGCTTCAGCCGCAAGACCGGTGCCGGCCTCGATCTGCTTGGCGAGGATGGCCGATGGTCCGGACAGCGGCGCGGCGACGCCGACCAGCAGCGTCCCGGCATTCGCACTGCCGGCCAGAAACAGCCAGAACAGTGCCGCTATTGTTCTTGTCCCGGGTCGCATTCGAGCGATGGAGTCCCTCCGTGCCGGTCTTATGCTCTTGGCACTATTTGCCGCCAAGACCTAAAGGCTGCCCGGTCTTGGCGCAACACGCGAATTTGGGGACAGGGAAGCCCAGGCTCGGACGTTGCCTCGCTTGTGGCATGTCGTATGTCGCCATATATAGCGGTGGGGTTTCTGACTGTGGAAAATTTCCGGTGCTGACGAAGAATGACATTGGGCCGCAGGCCTATCGCGACGCGATGAGCCATTTTGCCGGCCACGTCCATGTGGTCACCACCGATGGGCCGGCGGGCAAGCGCGGCGCGACCGTGATCGCGGCCTGTTCAGTATCGGACACGCCGCCGACGATTCTGGTCTGCCTTAACCGTGAAAATCCCAAGAATGAGCCGTTCGTGAAAAACGGCAGATTTGCCCTGAACACACTGGCTTCGCATCAGGAGGCGCTGTCGGTCGGCTTTTCCGGCATGACCGGCCTGCCGGTCGAGGAGCGTTTCGCGCTCGGCGAGTGGGACGTGATTTCGACTGGCGCGCCGACGCTGAAGGGCGCGCTCGCCGTGTTCGACTGCGAGCTGATCGACACCAAGGATCTGGCCACGCATCGTGTGCTTTTTGGCAAGGTGACAGGCCTGCGCATAGGCGATAATTTGCGGCCGCTGATCTACCACGCCCGCGGCTACCACGTTCTGGACAGCGGAGCGGCGGCATTCACGGAGAAAGAATGAGCGAGCTGAAACCGCGCGCCGCGCCGCGGACGATCGACGAGACGCTCGATCTCCTGACCGGTGCGGACTATGTGGCGGACCGGTCGCTGGCGACAGTGCTGTTCCTGTCGCTGCGCATGAAGCGGCCGCTTTTCCTGGAAGGTGAAGCCGGCGTCGGCAAGACGGAGATCGCCAAGGTGCTGGCCGAGACGCTTGGCCGCCGGTTGATTCGCCTGCAGTGCTATGAAGGGCTCGATGTCTCGTCCGCCGTCTACGAGTGGAACTACGCCGCGCAGATGATCGAGATCCGCATGGAGGAGGCGGCCGGCAAGGTCGATCGCTCCGCCATGGAGCGCAATGTGTTCTCCGAGAAATACCTGATCCGCCGCCCGGTGCTCGATGCGCTGACCGGCAAGACGGGCGCCGCACCGGTCTTCCTGATCGATGAGCTCGATCGCACCGACGAGGCCTTCGAGGCCTTCCTGCTCGAAATCCTTTCGGACTTCCAGGTGACGGTGCCTGAACTCGGCACCATCAAGGCGGAAGAACCGCCGATCGTCATCATCACCACCAACCGCACCCGCGAGATCCACGACGCGCTGAAACGGCGCTGTCTCTATCACTGGGTCGACTATCCCGACGCCGAGCGTGAGCTGGAGATCGTGCGCCGAAAAGTGCCGCAGGCCAACCAGCGGCTTTCGGCCGAGGTGGTCTCCTTTATCCAGAAGCTGCGCCAGATCGAGCTGTTCAAGGTGCCGGGCGTCGCCGAAACCATCGATTGGGCCGGCGCGCTGACCGAACTCGACAAGGTGGCGCTCGATCCGGAAACCGTATCCGACACGATCGGCGTGCTGTTGAAATACCAGGACGACATCGCCCGCATCGAACAGGGCGAAGGCCGGCGCATCCTCAACGAGGTGAAGGCCGAGCTTTCGGCGGCGCAGTAGGGCGATGGCGGTGTTGCGCCCCGAACCCAGGGAAGCCCGGCCGGATGGGCGTATCGCCGACAACATCGTCTATTTCGCGCGTACTCTGCGCAAAGCCGGCATGCGGGTCGGACCGGCCTCGGTCAAGGACGCGATCGAGGCGGTGCTGGTTGCCGGCATCGGTTCGCGCGACGACTTCTACTGGACGCTGCACGCCGTGCTGGTGTCGCGGCACGAGGATCACGCCATCTTCGACGAAGCCTTCCGGCTGTTCTGGAAGTCGCGTGAGCTGATCGAAAAGATGCTGGCGATGTTTTCGCCGGTGGCGCCCGACACGCGGGAAAAGCAGAAGCCGCGCGCCGCCGAGAACCGCGTCAGCCAGGCGCTGTTCGAGGGTCACCAGAAGAACCAGCCGACACAGGAGATCCCCGAGATCGAGGTCGACGCCCGCTTCACCTTCTCCGGCAACGAGGTGCTGCGCGGCAAGGACTTTGCCCAGATGAACGCCGCCGAGATGGCGGACGCCAGGAAGGCGATCGCGCAGCTGCGATTGCCCTTCGACATGGTGCGGACCCGGCGCTTCAAGGCCGATGCGCATGGCCGCCGCATCGATCCGCGCGCCATGATGCGTTCGGCGGCGCGCACCGGCGGCGAATTGATCCTGCCGAAGTTCCGCTCGCCACGCGAGGTGCATCCGCCGCTGGTGGTGCTGGCCGACATTTCCGGCTCGATGAGCCAATACACGCGCATCTTCCTGCACTTCCTGCATGCGCTGACCGAAAAGCGCCGGCGCGTGCACACGTTCGTCTTCGGCACAAGGCTGACCAATCTGACCCGGCAGATGCGCCATCGCGATCCCGATGCGGCACTTGCCGACTGCTCGGCGGCGGTCAAGGACTGGTCGGGCGGCACCCGCATCGGCGATACGCTGGCCGAGTTCAACCTGATATGGTCGCGACGCGTGCTCGGGCAGGGGGCAGTGGTGCTTTTGATCACGGACGGGCTGGAGCGCGACGATGTCGCCGGCCTGTCGGAGGAAATGGAGCGCCTGCACAAATCCTGCCGGCGGCTGATCTGGCTGAACCCATTGCTGCGCTTTGACGGTTTCCAGGCGCGCGCTCGCGGCGTCAAGGCGATGCTGCCGCATGTCGACGAGTTCCGTTCGGTGCACAATCTCGAAGCGCTGGCCGATCTCTGCGCCTCGCTGGACAAGAAATCAGTGCAGTCTGTCGATCCGCGCCGATGGCTGGACGCTGGCACGAGGCACGCCGCATGACCATATATTGCCCGGGAAAACATGTTTTCCGGAAAAACAGACTCTGAGAGAAGCGATCATGGAAAACAGCATCTATCTCGATGAGGCCCGCGACCCGCTGATCATCGCCGAGGGCTGGATGAAGGACGGCAAGGATGTGGCCATCGCCACTGTGGTCGAGACCTGGGGTTCGGCGCCGCGCCCCGTTGGCAGCCATCTGGTCATCGACGCCGACGGCAATTTCCACGGCTCCGTCTCGGGCGGCTGCGTCGAAGGCGCGGTGGTGACGGAAGCAATCGACGTCATCGACAGCGGCAAGGCCAGGATGCTGGAGTTCGGCGTTGCCGACGAAACTGCCTGGCAGGTCGGCCTGTCCTGCGGCGGCCGGATAAAAGTCTATGTCGAGCGGTTGGGCTGATCTCGGATGGATCCGTACGCGCTTAAAACTTTGAACGCCGAACGGCGCGCCCGCCGCGCGGCGATCCTCGTCACCGACCTTGGCGACGGCCGCGACCGCATCGTGCGCGAAGGCGACCAGGTTGCCGGCGATCTCGGCGCCGCCATCACCAGGGCGTTTCGATCAGGCAATTCCGGTTCGGTCGAGGCCGAGGGGCGGACCTTCTTTCTCAACGCGCATCTGCCGCAGCCGCGTCTGGTGGTGATCGGCGCCGTCCATATCAGCCAAGCGCTGGCGCCGATGGCCAGGATCGCCGGCTATCCCCTGGAGATCATCGATCCGCGCACTGCCTTTGCCACGCCGGATCGCTTTCCCGACGTCGCCTTGCATGCCGAATGGCCGGAGGATGTGCTGAAACGCCAGCCGCTCGACAGCTACACCGCACTTGCCGCCGTCACCCATGATCCGAAGATCGATGATTTCGCGCTGAAGGCAGCGCTCGACGCCAACTGCTTCTATGTCGGCGCGCTAGGCAGCCGAAAGACGCATGCCAAACGCGCCGAACGCTTGCTGGCGCTGGGCGCGAGCGCCGAGCAGATCGCCCGCATCCACGCGCCGATCGGGCTCGACATTGGTGCCGCCAGCCCAGCCGAAATCGCGGTTGCGGTGTTGGCACAGGTCGTCCATGCCTTCCGCTCGCGCGGTCTCGAGTCCAAGGACGCGGCGGCGTGAAATTCGGCCCGATCCCGATCGAAGCGGCGGAAGGTGCGGTGCTGGCGCATGCCACAACCGCCGGCGAGCGGCGCTTCCGCAAGGCGCACAGGCTGAGCGCCGAAGATGTGGGCGTGCTGCGGGATGCCGGCATTTCGCAGGTCGTTGCGGCCGTGCTGGCCGCCGACGACTTTGGCGAGGATGCCGCCGCGCAGGAAATAGCCGGGAGCATGGCCTTTCGCGGCGTCGACGCCAGGCCGGCCGCGACCGGGCGGGTCAATCTCCATGCCAGGTCAGCGGGTATCTTCACCGTCAATGCCGCAATGATCGACGCCATCAACGCCATCGATCCCGCCATCACCATCGCCACGCTGGCGCAGCATGCGCCGGTCGAGAAGGGGCAGATGGTCGCGACGGTGAAGATCATTCCCTTCGCGGTCAGCTCTGCGCTGGTCGATGCGGTCACGAAAATCTGCGCCGGCGGCGAGATCTTTGCCGTCAACGCCTATCGGCCGGTGCGTGTTGGCGTCATCCAGACCGTGCTGCCGGGCATCAAGCCAAGTGTGCTCGACAAGACGCTGCGCGTCACCGAAGCGCGGCTGGCGCGCTCCGGCGGCCGGCTGACGGCGGAGCGCCGCACGCCGCATGAGATCGCGCCGGTGGCGGAGGCCGCGGCTTCGCTGGCGCGCGACAACGACATGGTGGTGATCTTCGGCGCTTCGGCGATGAGCGATTTCGCCGATGTCGTTCCAGCGGCGATCGAGAGAGCGGGTGGTACGGTTATCCGTGCGGGCATGCCCGTCGATCCCGGCAATCTGCTGGTGCTGGGCACGCTCAATGGCAAGCGCGTCATCGGTGCGCCCGGCTGCGCCCGCAGCCCCAAGGAGAACGGCTTCGACTGGGTGCTGGACCGGCTGATCGCTGGCCTTGACGTAACCGCCAAGGATATCGCCGGCATGGGGGTCGGCGGCCTGCTGATGGAAATCCCGACGCGGCCGCAGCCACGCGAACCGGTGCCGGCCAAAAGCCGGCTCAAGGTTGGCATCGTGCTTCTGGCCGCCGGCCGGTCGAGCCGCATGGGCGGACCGAACAAATTGCTGGCGCTGTTCGACGGCAAGCCGCTGGTGCGCCGCACCGCCGAGCGCGCGCTCGGCTCGAAGGCTTCTGGCACGATCGTCGTCACCGGCCACCAGCGCGAGCGGGTGCAGGCAGCGCTGGCTGGGCTGGATGTGACCTTCGCCGACAATCCCGATTTCACCGATGGCCTGTCCACCTCGCTGAAGGCCGGCATTGCCTATCTGCCCGAAGATTCGGCTGGTGTGATGATCGTTCTCGGCGACATGCCGGGTGTCGCGTCGACCGATCTCGACAGGCTGATCGATGCGTTCCGCAAGGCCGGTGGCAATTCGGTGGTGCGCGCCTCGCATGACGGCAAGCGCGGCAACCCGGTGCTCTTGCCGCGTTCGCTGTTTCCGGCGATCGCCCATCTCGAGGGCGACACGGGCGCGCGCCACCTGGTCGAGACGGAGGGGCTCGATGTCATCGATGTCGAGATCGGCGAAGGTGCGTCTGTGGACGTCGATACCCGAGAGGCGCTCGAAGGCGCCGGTGGCGTGCTGCAGGATTGACAAACCGAAGTCGAAAAACGCATGCCTGCTGGCATGAATTTCCGCTTCCGATTTTTCTGTGTCTTTGTAACCGCGACAACACTGTTGTCGTCGGTCGCTCAAAGTCAGACGCTGTCCCTAAAACCCTTCAAGGACGATCTCTTCGCCTATCCGGCCACGCTGTCATCCGACAGCAACGGCGCCTACACGGTCCTCGATTATCGCGAGATGCGCGACATCAACCAGCGTGACGAGGTGCCGGAGCGCCGGGTGCATGCCCAATATACCGACACCGGCGTTCGCAAGGTGCAGCAGGATCTGCTGCTGAAGACCGATGCCGGCGATGTCAGGCACGTTGCCGTCGGCAAGACCGAGGGTGCCGGCATCATCGTGCTTTACCTGCACGGGCAGGGCGGCAGCCGCAAGCAAGGCGTCGACGACTTCACCTTCGGCGGCAATTTCAATCGCCTCAAGAACCTGGTGGCCGGCAATGGCGGCCTCTATTTGTCGCCCGACTTTCCCGATTTCGGCGACAAGGGCACGGCGCAGGTGGCCGCGTTGATCGATCACTACGCCGAACAGTCGCCGGGCGCGAAAATCTTCGTCGCTTGCGGCTCGATGGGTGGCGCCTTGTGCTGGAAGCTTGCCGCCCGCAACGACACGGGCCGGCGCATCAACGGGCTGCTGTTGCTCGGCTCGCTATGGGACGAGAGTTTTTTCTCAAGCCCTGCCTTCAGGCGTCATGTCCCGGTTTTCTTCGGCCAGGGCAGCCATGACGTGGTCTTCCCGGTGGAAAAGCAGGAAGCCTTCTTCCGCTCCATCATCGCCAAATCGAAAGCCTATCCCTATCCGACCCGCTTCGTCCGCTTCGAGACCGGAACCCACGGCACGCCGATCCGCATGACCGACTGGCGCGGGACGCTCAACTGGATGCTGTCGAAGGCGCCTTGATCGACGCTGCGGAAAGCCGGCCCAACGCTCAGGGTGCGGTGTTGTAGTCGACAACCGTCTGCGGGTTTTCCTCGCCGTCATACGATGCATCGACGTCGAACTGGACCAGCGAGAAATCGCCATTGCGGAACAGATAGGTCCCCGAGTCGGACGCATCGCCAACACCACGCCACTTGTTGAAAGTGGTGATCGTATGAGCGTCCGGGTCATAGTCGGAATTGGTGGCCCATCCTGTTGTGTGGAAGCCGATCACCGTCACGCTCAACAGCTTGCCGTCACTATCGTTGTTCTCGTAGCGGATATCGGTCTCCGGTTCGGCGAGCTGCAATTGCCGCACGCCGTCCACCTCGTCGGTCATGTAGTAGATCGAGCTTTCATTGTAGGCGGCGGCCGCACAGGAAAAATGAAACAGCCGGGTTTCCTTGTCGGGATCGCCCGGCGCCGCATCCTTGTCCTTGTATTTGATCGAAAAAACCTCCGGCTCATTGGTCAGAAGGTGCTTGTCGCACTGGTCGCCATAGGTCGCCAGCAAGGCCTTCTTGGCCTGCTCCAGTGCCGTGTCCTTCTTCGGTGGCGGTGGCCCGTCGCCGCAGCTTGGTGGCACAGCTTCCTCGAAATCGGCGGTGGAGGGTTTCAGTGCACCCTTTTCGATGTGGATCGGATCGAACGGCGGCGCCGCCTGGATCTGGGCATTCACCTGGCGCAGCGTATAGCAGCCGGCAAAGACCTTTTCGTCGCCGGTCTTGTCGGTGGCGCGGATGGCGACAGGGACGTTGTAGAAAATGCTGCCGGCGGCACCTTCGTCTGAAACGGCGCCGGTCTGGACTTCGACCTTGTCGGTGCCGTCATAGCCCTTGACGAAACTGTCGAAATCCTTTGCCGGCTTTGTATCGCCGAAATAACCCCAGGCGCGGGCGAATTCGTGCCGGTTGATGGCGCTGTAGAGCGAGCGGACCACGGCGTCGGCGCTTGATCGATCGTCGACATAGGGCGCTTCGGGGGCATCGTCGGCGGCCAATGCCGTCTGGCCTGTCGTGGCAAGGGAGAGAAGGGCAGTCGCTGCAGAAAGGGCGCGTCTCATCGGGAATCTCCGCTCGATGAGGAGATTCTACTACGGCGATTGCGGCAACGTGGTGACGCGGCGCTGGTGGTGCTTGAAGAATCGTCCGCGAAGGCGCTACGTCCCGTCCGCCGGCGTTCCGGCTGGACAGGAGATCTGACGTGACGATATCGATGTATGAAGCATCCGTGCCTGTGTTCTCGGCCAGGCTGAAAGCGCTTTCCGCTGTACTGTCGGCAGCCGAGCAGAATGCGCTTGACCGCAAGATAGACCCGCAGGTGTTTTTGACGGCGCGGCTGGCGCCCGACATGTTCGCCTTGACCAGGCAGGTGCAGATCGCCACCGATCACGCCAAGGGCGCGCCGTCACGGCTCGCCGGGCGCGAAGTGCCGAGATATGAGGACGATGAGGCGAGTTTTGCCGATGTCCAGGCGCGCGTCACGAAGACCCTGGACCTTCTGGCGACATTTTCAGCCGCCGAGTTCGATGGTTCGGATGACAAGCTGATCGAGTTGAAGCTTGCCGGACGCGAAGTCTCGATGCCGGGCCTGCAGTATCTGCTGCACGTGGCCATGCCCAACTTCTACTTCCACCTCACCACCGCCTACGGCATCCTTCGCCACAATGGCGTGCCATTGGGCAAGGCGACATTCCTGGGATCGCGTTGACGAATTGAGGCTCTCCAGATGTCCCGGACTTATCCGGGACATCTGGACCATCGGATGCATCTAGCGAATGGACATTTCGCGGGCGATGCGCGGAAAGTCGGCGGGTTTGATGCCGATGTCGGCGCGGTCGGCATTGCTCATCGAGTGAAGCAGTGCAAGCGCCGAGCGATATCTCAGATGTTCCTGTGGCCGCGGCCGGGCGAACATTTCAGTGAAGAAACCCATGATTCAAGCCCCTGGTTGCTCCTCCACGGCTCCCAATATAGGTGAATCGTGACAATTGTGCAGTGCAGCATTTGCATGCCAGCCATGCACTGATGATTTTTTTGAACATATTTTCCGCGACCGGGTGAAACTTTTGTCCGGCGCGCACCGTAGGCTCGAACGCTGGCACTTGGCCGGCTTTTCCTCGCCACTCCTGGCGAATTCCGGACTACATGAAAGTGCAGTCCGGCTTTTTGTTTTGGGATTGCGGACGCGCGAGCGGCGAACCCGGCAAACGGCTAAATTCGTTACCATCGGCGGCATGCATTTTTAACGAGCCGGTTCTATGCTCTGAAGCCTGCACGGTCGGGCAAAGGGGGAGGTTGACATCGCTACTGGCGCCAAGCGTGATTTCGCTTCGTTGCTCGACGACCTCTTCGTCGCCTCCGACAAGGGCGACGGAATTGAGGGCGAAGAGACCGGCGCTCGTCCATCCATCCCGTTCGACTATCTCTCGGTGGCGGATGAACTCCATTCCGGCCGCATCAAGGTTTCCGCCACCGAGTACCGCGAGGCCGGCGCCGATCTGGCGACCGAATTCGCCGCCTTGCTCGATCACGCCAGACTGGCTCTCGCCGGCGAAGAGCCAAAGCCCGAGGAAAAGCTGCCGCCGATCGATCCGGAGTCCATCGCGGTCGAACTTGGTCTCAATCAGCCCAAGCAAATCGCCGACTTTGGCCGGATGCGCCGCAGCTTTGCCTTCGCCAACCACCCGGATCGTGTCGCTCCGCATCTGCGCCAGCGCGCCATGATCCGCATGCAGGTGGCCAATATGCTGATTGACGAGGCCAAGCGCCGCGCCGTGGCCGGTGTTCGCCGCTAACCACTGGCTGGTTCACCCAAAAGTCGGTCTGGCGAGACTTGGAGAGCGTCTCTGCTTTCCCTATAGATACGGCTTCCCTTCAGCGCCGCCGCGCAAGCTTTCCCCCGGAGCAGAATTCCATGCACAAACGCCGTCTCGGCCGAACCGATCTCCTTGTTACCCAGATCTGCCTGGGCTCCATGACCTGGGGCCAGCAGAACACCGAGGCCGATGGGCACGCCCAGATGGATCTGGCCTTTTCGCGCGGCGTCAACTTCATCGACACCGCAGAACTCTACCCGATCCCGCCCAAGGCGGAGACGCAAGGGCGGACCGAAAAGATCATCGGCAGCTGGATGAAGGCCAACGGCAACCGCGACAAGGTGATCCTCGCCTCGAAAGTGGTCGGCCGCACGGCCAATGGCTGGTTTCGCGGCGACAGGCCGTCTCAACTGGTGCGCGCCGATATCTTTGACGCCATCGACAAATCGCTGGCCAAGCTCGGCACGGACTACATAGATCTCTATCAGATCCATTGGCCGGAACGGGACATACCCTGGGGCGCCAACCCGACGCGCGTCGGCGCTGTACCGCGCCGTGCCGATTCTGTTGGCGCACCAACCGACGAGACGCCGATCGCCAAGACGCTTGCGGTGTTCGACGAACTGGTGAAGGTGGGAAAGGTCCGCCATTTCGGCCTGTCGAACGAAAGTTCCTGGGGCGTGATGCGGTTCCTGGCGGAGGCTGACAAAGGCGTCGGCCCCCGCGTCGCGTCGATCCAGAACGCCTACAATCTCGTCAACCGCACCTTCGAGGTGAACCTTGCCGAGGTTTGCGAGCGCGAGCACGTGTCACTGCTGCCCTATTCGCCGCTGGCACAGGGCTATCTCTCAGGCAAATACGACCATGGCGCGCGCCCGCAGGGTTCGCGCTCGCAGCTGTTCAACCGCGGCCAGCGCTACGAGACGCCCAATGCCGCCGAGGTACAGCTCGAATACAATGAACTGGCGCGTTCCTTTGGCCTGGAGCCGGCACTGTTTGCCAATGCCTATGTTTCGAGCCGGCCCTTCGTCACCTCGAACATCGTCGGCGCGACGACCGTTGCGCAGCTCGACATGGCGCTGTCTTCGGTGGACGTCGTCTGGACCGACGAGATGCAGAAGGCGGTGGATGCGATCCATCAGCGCGTCGGCAATCCCTGTCCCTGATTGGCTCCGGGGGTAGAATTGGCCGGGAAAGACAGAGGGGTGGAGACAATGGTGGATTTTCCGATCGAGGCAGTGCGTGGAAGGTTTCCGGCGCTGTCGCTGACCGCCAAGGGGCGACGGCGCATCTATCTCGACAACCCTGCCGGGACGCAGGTGCCGCAGGCGCTGGCCGATGCGGTGTCGCGCTGCCTTTTGACCACCAATGCCAATCTCGGCGGCTATTTCGAAACAACTGTCGCAGCGCAACAAGTCGTCGACGCGGCGCATCAGGCGATGGCCGACTTCCTCGGCGCGCAGAGCCCTGAGGAAATCATCATCGGCGCCAACATGACGACGCTGACCTATCACATGTCGCGCACACTCGGCCGCACGCTGAAACCCGGCGATGAGATCATCCTCACCCGCATGGACCATGAGGGCAACGTGTCGCCCTGGCTGCAACTGGCCGAGGACCTTGGCCTCGTCGTGCGCTGGCTGCCGTTCGACGAAAAGAGCTGGCAGGTCGAAGAGGCGGCGCTGACTGGTCTGCTTTCGAAAAAGACCCGGCTGGTCGCGTTGAACTACGCCAGCAACCTGACCGGCTCGATCAACCGGGTGAAGGCGTTGACCGCCATCGCCAGGAATGCCGGCGCGCTGGTCTATGTCGACGCCGTGCAGTTCGCGCCGCATGGCCTGATCGACGTCAGGGGTCTCGGGTGCGATTTTCTGATCTGCTCGGCCTACAAATTCTTCGGTCCGCATATGGGCATATTGTGGGGTCGGCGCGACGTCATCGATGGCCTGAAACCCTATAAATGCCGCTGCTCGTCCAATGGCCTGCCGGAGCGGTTCGAACTCGGCACGCCGCAGATCGAGCTGATGGCCGGCCTGACCGCCGCGGTCGACTATTTTGCCGACCTCGGTGCCGCGGCGGGCGAGGGCGGCTCAAGAAGGCAGAAGATTGCGAAAGCGTTCGAAGTCTCGATCGCCTATGAAAACCCGCTGGCGCAAAGGCTGATCGACGGCCTGTCCGATATTTCAGGCCTGACCATCCATGGCATCACCGATCCGAAGCGGCTCAGCGAGCGCGTGCCGACGGTGTCCTTCACCGTCGACGGCATCGTGCCGGAGACGATCGTTCGGCAGATGAATGCCGAAAACATCTTCCTGTGGTCCGGCCACAACTACGCCTGGGAGATCGTCCACCAGCTCGGCATTCCGGCCGAGCATGGCGTCGTGCGCATCGGCATAGCCCACTACAACACGGCGTCGGAAATCGACGAGACGCTGGAGAGCGTGCATCGGGTCATCGCCATGCTCAGGCAGCAGCGGTCCTGACGCGCTGTTGGGACGAGATCACCGCGTCTTGCCGCCGAACCCGGTGAGGAAGGCGGTCAGATTGTCGCTGAGTTCGTCGCAGAGGTAGCCGCCTTCCTGGACGATGACCGTCGGCAGGCCGAGCTTGGCGATGGCCTCGCCAATGCGCGAGAAGCCCGGCGTCGTCACCGAAAGCCCGCCGAACGGATCGCCCTCGAACGCGTCGAGGCCGAGCGCCACGACCAAAGCGTCGGGCGAAAAGGCGCGGATGCGCTGGAACGCCACCGCAAGCGCTTCGAGAAACGCCGCATCGGCGGATTTGCGCGGCAGCGGCAGATTGAAATTGTAGCCGAGGCCCGGCCCTTCGCCGCGCTCGTCGGCATGGCCCCAGAAGAACGGGTAGAAGCGCACCGGATCGGCGTGCAGCGACACGGTGAGCACGTCCGGCCGCGCATAGAAGATGCCTTGCGTGCCGTTGCCGTGATGCAGGTCGACATCGAGGATCGCCACCCGCGCCGCCTGTTTGCGCAAAACCTGCGCTGCAACGGCAGAATTGTTGATGAAGCAGAAGCCGCCGGCGACATCGACAAAGGCATGGTGGCCGGGCGGGCGGCACAGCGCGTAGGCGGCCGGCGTGCCTGATATCACGGCTTCAGCGGCCTCGACCGCGCTCCAAGCGCTCCACAGCGCGCTCTGCCATGTCTCGCCCGAGATCGGGCAAGCCGTGTCGGCCATATGGTAGCCAGCCTGGCCCACAGCGGAGGCCGGATAGGACCCGTTGCGCGCGATCGGATGGATGTTGGGGATCACTTCGGCAGAAGCGCCCTCGATGCGCTGCCAGCGCTCGAAAATGTGCTCGAGAAAGTCCAAATATTCCGGCGTGTGCACCGCCGCGACCGGGCCGAGCCCGTGATTGCGCGGCCGCTCGATCGCGCAGCCGGCAGATGATGCGCCGGCTAACAATCTCTCGACCCGCTCCGGTTTTTTCCGGATTGGGCTTCGCCGCGCCGCTCGAAAGAAAGGCCTTGGGATCGTGGCGCTTCTGTTCCTCGGCATAGAAGGCTTTCATTCCTGCTCCCCACTCTCCGGCGCATCGGCGAAGGCAAAGAAGGCCTCGCCGATGATCTTCTGCGTCTGCTCGTAGCTCGACCAGGCGATGCCCAGCCTTTCATAAAACGCCTTGGCGCCCTCATTGTCGGTGTCGACGGACAGCCGCAGATAGACGCCGCCTTCTTTCCGGCACTGTGCCGCGACGTGCCGCAGCAGCAACTCGCCGATCTTGCGGCCGCGAAACCGGTCCTCGACATAGAGGTCCTGCACATAGACGCCAGGCCGTCCCATCCAGGTCGAGAAGATCGGGAAATGCAGGCAAAGCCCGGCGAATTCGCCGCCGACTTCGGCAATCAGGGTCGAGAAGGCAGGCTTTTCGCCAAAGCCGTAGGTTCTGAGATCGTCTGCCGTCGAGATGATCTCCTCCGGCGCGCCGATGTGGGCCCCGAGTTTCAGGATCGCCGCGTGGATGGTTTCGACATCGTCGATCCGGCCGGGGCGGATGAGGATTTCGGTCATTGGAGGTCGAGTGCCCAGGCACCCCCCTCTGTCCTGCCGGACATCTCCCCCGCAAGGGGGGAGATTGGCGGTTTCGATCTGGCTGCCCAATATGCAACGTTGGAAGTTAGCGAAAGCCGAGATGGCATCCGATCTCCCCCCTTGCGGGGGGTGAGGAGTGGTCCGCCTAGCGGACGGAAAGCCAACTGCTTGGCTTTCCGAACGACGAACGCCCGGAGCGACAGCGAAGGGCCGGAGCCGGCAGGCCAGAGGGGGGTAGGAAGGATCGCAAGCATCTCAGATCATTGTCTCAGAACGCCACCCGGTCGCCGCCCTTCAGTGCCAGCATGTCGCGTGCTTCGGTGGGTGAGGCGACCTCCAGCGACAGCCCCTCGAGAATGCCACGGATGCGGCGCACCTGATCGGCATTGGACTTCGCCAGCTGGCGGCCATCATAAAGGCTGTCTTCCAGCCCGACGCGGACATTGCCGCCCATCGCCGCGGCAATCGAGATCAGCGGCATCTGATTGCGGCCGGCGGCCAGCACCGAGAACTGATAGCTGTCGCCAAACAGCTTGTCGGCGATCCGCTTCATGTGGACGAGATTGTCCGGGTCGGCGCCGATGCCGCCCAGAATGCCCAGCACGAACTGGATGAACAGCGGTCCCGACACCAGCCCGCGGTCGCGGAAATGCGCCAGCGAATAGAGATGGCCGACATCGTAGCACTCGAATTCGAAGCGCGTGCCGCAGCCCTTGCCTAGCCTCTCAAGCACGCTCTCCATGTCGGCGAAGGTGTTCTTGAAGATGGTGTCGCGCGTGGCTTCGAGCAGCTTCGGCTCCCACTCGTGTTGCCATTCCCTCGGCCTGTCGAGCATCGGAAACAGCGCGAAATTCATCGAGCCCATGTTGAGCGAGCACATTTCGGGTTCGGCCCGCAACGGGGCAGCCAGCCGCTGGTCCAAGGTCATCAGCGACGAGCCGCCGGTGGTGATGTTGATCACCGCATCGGTCGCCTGCTTGATGCGCGGCAGGAACTGCATGAACACGTCCGGATCGGCGGTCGGCCGCCCATCCCGGGGATCGCGGGCGTGGAGATGCAGGATCGAGGCGCCGGCTTCGGCGGCGGCGATGGCGTCGGTGGCGATCTGGACCGGCGTCACCGGCAGGTAGGGCGACATTGACGGCGTGTGCACCGAACCGGTGACGGCGCAGGTGATGATGACTTTTCGCGGCGCCATTTTTGTCCTCAGCCTTCGACCGGCAGGTCGAGTTCGGCGGCCAGAACCTCCAGCGAGTCGCCGATGATGGAGACGATCTCGCCGACCTGTTCCTTGGTGACGATCATTGGCGGCGCAACCATGAAGTTATCACCGTCGACGCCGCCCTTGACCCTGCGGCCATAGATGATCAACCCGCGTTCATAGGCGAGGTCGAGCAAGCGCTGCGTGGCTTTCTTGTTCTGGTCGATCGGCCGTAGCGTATCGGGATCGGCAACCATCTCGGCGCCGGTGAGCAGGCCCTTGCCGCGCACGTCGGCGATGAATGGAAACCGTTTCTGCAACCCCTTCAGCCCGTCCATCAGCACTTCGCCCATCGCGGCCGCGTTGGCGATAAGGTCGAGCCGGTCCATTTCGCCGAGCACGGCAAGCCCGGCGGCGCAGGCCAGCGGGTTGCCGGCATAGGTGTGGCCGTGCTGGAAGCCGCCGGAGGCGAGCAGCGGCTGCACCAGCCGCATGGGCGCGGCCAGAGCGCCGAGCGGCGCATAGCCCGAGCCCAGCCCCTTCGACAGCGCGACGATATCGGGCTTGCAGTTCCAGTGGTCGCCACCGAGGAATTTGCCGGTGCGGCCGGCGCCGCACATCACTTCGTCATGGATGAGCAGGATGCCGTAACGGTCGCAGATCTCGCGGATGCGTGGATAGTAACTGTCCGGCGCCACCAGGGCAGCGGTCGCCGCACCGCCGATCGGTTCCATGATGAAGGCAACCACGCTCTCGGGACCCTCGGCCAGGATTTTCTCCTCCAGCATGTCGGCATAGCGGATGCCGCGCTGTTCCATCGAAAGATTGTCGCGGTCGCGCCACGCCGTCGGTGCCGGCACGGTCGGCATCACCCGCATCATAGGCTCAAATGTTTCGGCCAGCCCATCATCGCCGGTGATCGAGAGCGAACCCAGCGTGCCGCCATGATAGGAAGGAAAGCGCGTGATCACCTTCCAGCGGCTGGCCTGTCCGGTGGCTACCGCCCACTGTCGCGCCAGCTTGATGCAGGACTCCGTCGCTTCCGAGCCACCCGAGACGAAAAAGATGCGGTCCATGCCCTCGGGCAGCTTGCCAGCCAGTTCCCGTGCCAGTTCCTCCGCCGGCTCGTTCTCGAAATGCAGCCGATAGGCGAAGGTGGCGCGGTCCATCTGCCGCTTCATGGCGTCGAGCACATTGCGGTTGGAATGGCCGATATTGGCGACCATCGGGCCGCTCGAGCCGTCGATGAAGCGTCGTCCGTCCTGCGTCCAGATGTAGATGCCCTCGGCGCGGTCGACCAATGGCCGGCGCAGGCTGGACAGGTAGAACAGATGCGATTGCCGCCGGGCGTCAGTGTCTTGAGCGGCGGTCTGGACTTTCGACATGTCAGGACTTTCTGAGATAGCGATCGAGGACATTCTTGGTGACGCGTTCGACCATCGGATCCTGTCTTAGCAGGCCGGCGACCCATTCGCAGCTTCCGGCGTGGAACACCTCGCCCTTGCCGCGCGGGAAATTGACGATCATGCCGTTGCCGCGTTTGACTTTTTCCAGGTTGGCGTCACTCGCTTCGCCGAACAGCGTTTCGGCGTTGAAGCGGCCATCCTCGTCGGTGAGGAACTGGTCCTCGATCGGAATGTCGGCGCTTTCCTCGACCTGGGACGCCATGCCGACGGCGAGAACTTGCAGCCCTTCCGGCGCGCCGCTGGTGGCGGTGGGGTAGGGCAGGCCGCCGCGTATCTCGAAGTCGAGCCCGTCGACCTCATAGCCATAGACATGGCTGTCGGCGCCGAGCAGGTCGCCATAATAGATGCCGGTGCCGGCAAAGGCCCAATGCTCCGGGCGGTAGACCGGAAAACCACGCACGCCGCGCGGCGCGCAGCCGCCCCAGCCGGCGTAGAGGCCGCGTGTCGCGTTGAGCCCGAAGGTCGCCGAGCCCGGGCGACCGATTTCCGGCGCCTCCCAGGAATTGGTGGCGCGGGTTACGTCGCCGCCGCGCAGATAGGCCGGGTCTTCGGCGCGCGCGCGGTATTTGTAGCAGGCCTGCCGGCGGCCCTCGTCCTCCAGCCGCGTCTGCCACATGAAATTGCCGGCAAAGCGCGCCGCATGGCCGCCACGCTCGACATAGGCGTCGACCGCATCGCGCATCTCCCAGGTCCAGTATTCGTCATGCCCGACGAAGGAGACGCAGTCATAGCCGTCGAGAATCTCGGGCGAAAAATGCAAATCATGCTGGCTGGCGAGGTCGACGCCATAGCCGGCCCGCTCGGCGAAGCGGAAGAAGTGGCTGTCGTAGCTCGCCCAGCCCGACGAGGCGTATTTCTTGGAATGGCCGGTGGCGAGCGCCCATTCCATATGCGGATAGCGCGGCACCGTCTTCGGCGGCACCGCGACTTCCAGCGGCACGCGCGGCGCATCTTTCGGCAGCACGACTAAGCCACGGCACCAGGGGCGTTGCGTCGACACGAGGGGCGAATACTGGTTGCGCTCCGGCCCGGTGATGCCCTGGTAGTGGTTGGAGCCGCCCCAGGTGTTGTAGGCGAGCCAGGTTCCCGTCGCCGCCACCTGCAGCACGCGGCCGGGCTTCTTGCCGGGCTGGGGGCTGACGATGAAGAGATGATGGCAGTGGATCGGCTTGCCGTCGCGGCCATCGGCGGTCAGCGTCACCCGATAGGCTCCGGACGGCCAGTCTGTCTCGATACGGAATTCGAACGAGGCTTCCCAGCCGCAGCCCTCGGCCGAGCACTGGTCTGGCGTGTCCTGCCAGCGCGCGGCAATGCCCGAGGTCTCGAACACTTTCGTCTCGGTCCCGCCGTCGCGGACGATCGCCATGTTGAATACCGGAGACGTCGAACTGACATGCAGCGTCACCGTCTCTGCGGCACGATAGGAAAACCGGTCGCTATAGCACCAGATCTCGCCCCGCTCGCCGTCCATGCCGGGCCATTCATAGGTGTGGCCGCGCACCGCGTGGCGACGCTGCTCCGGCGTCAGTCCGAAATCGGGGAAATCGGTCGGAAGGTTGATCATGAAGTCCTGAACGTTCGAAGGCGCCATTTCGGCGATCTGCCGGTCGAGCGTCAAATGGAAACCATCGGGCCAGCATTCGTTAGCCGCGCCCTTGGCCGCTGTGGCCAAAAAGACTATCTCCACAACAGGGCGGCGTTTCCGCCACGGGAGGCGGCATGCTCAGAGTCCAGAAGGTCAAGGTCGACGACATCTACGTGCCGACGGCGCGCAAGAAGACGCTGCATCCCGAGACCGTCAGGCATCTGGCCGAGGACATCCTGGAGAATGGCATGAAAACGCCGATCCAGGTCCGCCACGACGGCAAGCGTCATATCCTGGTCGAAGGCCTGCATCGGCTGGAGGCGGCAAAATGGCTCGGCGAGACCGAGATCGACGCCTATCTGGTGCAAGCCAAGCGCCACTGACGCGTTCTTCGTCAGGCAGTCTTCACACGGCACAGGCTTTCTCCATAATTTTCGCTGGCCAGAATTTTTCGCTCGCGATGTCGACTTGCGCTTCGTCCGTTCGTCCTTGGGGCGGAAGCCAGATCAAACCACACACGAGGACACCATGACCACCAAGCTTGACATCGCCCCCACCAACGACCGCGAACTGGTTCTCGCGCGCATCATCGATGCGCCGCGCGCGAGCGTCTATCGCTGCTGGACAGACCCGAAACTGGTGACGCAGTGGTTCTCGCCAAAGCCGTGGACGACGCCCCGCGCCGAAATGGATGTGCGCAACGGCGGCTCGAGCCTCGTTGTCATGGCCGACCCCGACGGCAACGAATTCCCCAACCCCGGTGTCTTCCTCGAAGTCGTTCCCGGCAAGAAGATCGTCTTTACCGACGCCTACACAAAGGCATGGGAGCCGTCGGAAAAGCCGTTCATGACCGTCGTGCTGACTTTCGAGGACGAGGGCAGTGGCAACACCCGCTACATCGCTCGCGTGCGGCACTGGAGCGCCGCCGACCGCGAGCAGCACGAGAAGATGGGTTTCCACGAAGGCTGGGGCCAGTGCACCGACCAGCTCGAAGAACTCGCCAAGACACTTTGATGCCGGCGGGACGAGAAGGGATCGATCTGTCCAAAACCTTTTTCACCATTCTTGCTTCGGCTGCAGCGCTTCTTGCTTCGCCGGGCGCCACCAATGCAGGGGAGGTAAAACCTGCCATGACGACCGCAACGAACGCACTGCCAAAGCCGGAAAAGTCCGGCCTGCTGCCGATCAACGGCCTGAACTACTATTACGCCATCTACGGCAAGGGCGAGCCGCTGCTTCTGCTACATGGCGGTCTTGGCTCCATCGACATGTTCGCGCCGATCCTGCCCAAGCTTGCCGAGAACCGCACCGTCATCGGCGTCGATCTGCAGGGTCATGGCCGCACGGCACTCGGCGACCGGCCATTCACCGTGGAAGCGATCGGCGACGACATAGCCGACATCGTCAAGGCGCTCGGCTACGACAAGGTTGACGTCATGGGCTATTCGCTGGGCGGCGGAGTCGCCTTCCGCATGGCGGTCCAGCATCCCGAAGCGGTGCGCCGGCTTGTGCTTGTGTCGACCGGTTATGCCACGGATGGCTTCTATGACGAGATGCGCCCGCAGCAGGCCCAGGTGAGCGCGGCCGCGGCCGCGTTCATGAAGGACACGCCGATGTACAAATCCTACGTCGCGGTGGCGCCGCATCCCGAGGACTTCCCGAAGCTCCTCGACACGCTCGGCAATTTCATGCGCCAGAACCGCGACTACTCAGCCGATGTCGCCAAGCTGAAGATGCCGGTCATGCTGGCCTATGGCGACAGCGACATGTACAAGCCCGAGCATGAGATCAAGTTCTACCAGATGCTCGGCGGCGGGCTGAAGGATGCCGGCTGGATGCGCGAGAACCTGTCGCAGAACCGCCTGGCGATCCTGCCCAACCGCACCCATTACGATGCCTTCTTCGCCCCGGAACTGACGGCCGCGGCGCTGCCGTTCCTCAACGGCGAGACCAAGGTGAAGACCTGGGACGAGGTCGTCGGCGAAACCGAATAATCGCTTGCCGATTTCCACCGGCCGTCTCCGACGAGATGGCCGGTGGTTTTGTTTATGAAGCCTTCGCCCGGCGCGGCTGCCTGAGATGCTTGATGCCGCTCATCTCGACGAAATTCGTCGCTGCTTCCCAGAGATAGTCGCCGTAGAGAAACGGCTCGAAAATTTCCGTGCCGGTCAGCGGCAGCGGCGCGATCTCCGCGTCGACGCGTGGCTCGTAGAAGAACGGGATCGAGAAGCGTGCCGTCTTCGGCGCGATCACCCGGTGTCGCGTTGCCCTGACGCGTTCGCCGGTCCAACGCTCCAGCAACTGGCCGAAATTGACCGCCAGCGTGCCGTTGGCCGGCGGCACGTCGATCCATTCGCCGGCTAGGTTCTTTGCTTGCAGGCCCTCGACGCCGTCCTGCGCCAGCAACGTGACGAAGCCGGAATCGGCATGCTCGCGGCCGATGACGGTGCGCGTCTCGCCCTTGTGCACCACCGAAAACTCCGGCCCGCTGGTGTCGACGCCGGCATTGGTGTCACGCAGGGGATAGCGGATCAGGCGCAGCGTCGAGATGCCGCCTTCGAAACAGGCATCGAAGATCGTTTCCGGCAGGCCAAGCCCACGGGCGATCGAGCCCATCAGCGCATTGCCCACCCTCTCCATCGCGCGGTAGTAATCCGCTGCCGCCGAGCGCCAGCCGGGCAGGGCCTCTTCGGCCGGCAAGGGTGTCGGCTCGCACAACGGATCGCCGGAAACCGAAATATCAGCCGCATCGACAAGACCCGGATTGGCAAGGTCCGGTCCCATGTCGATGCCTTCCTTGTAGGAAACGGCTGCCGGCTGCAGCGGAAACCAGCCGCGATAGACGTTCTTCCTGGTGCGGTCGAAATTCCAGCGCAGCAGTTTCTGCTTCTCGGCGTCGGGAAGCGCGAAGATGCGCAGCAATTGTGCCCTTCTGTCCGGGGTCAGCCAGTCATCGCCGGGAAAGTCCCGGACCGCCATGAAGCCTATTCCCGAAGCGGCGGCCATGATCCTGGCGTCGGTGCGGTCACGAGCGGGCGACGGCGACCCGAACAGATCCGCAATGCCGATGGTTTCGATGTCCGGCGTCATGGCTTCAGGTCCACCGCATCACGATAATCGATGGTGTTGTATCAAAGCTTTTCAATTGACCCAATCGGCCCCGCCATTACCTTGCCGCTCATTCTCTCCAACAATGGATCAGGGCGATGACAAGATACCAGGGCGGATGCCTGTGCAAAGCGGTGCGCTATCGCGTCGACGCAGCACCCATCAACGAACGCGTCTGCCACTGCCGGCTCTGCCAGAAGGTGATTGGCGCCACCTTTAACGCACGCGTGCTGTTTCGCATCGACGATGTGACGGTCGAGGGGCCGCTGGCGACGGTGAGCACCTCGCCGGACCTCAAGCGCGGCTTTTGCCCGAGTTGCGGGACGACGATGTTCTCACGGCGCGATTCCGCCGGCATCATCGGTATCACCACCGGTTCGCTCGACGATCCCACTGTTTTCAAGCCGCAAATGCATATTTTCACGGCTTCGAAGCAGCCCTGGGTGGTGCTTGATGACGGCCTGCCGCAGTACGAAGGCGCACCGCCGCCGGGCTAGGTCTTTCCTTTCCAAAAGAGGAAGGGAAACCCGTGGGCATGACCAAAATTTAATTGGAAGAAGACACGAGATAGCCGGCAAAGCGTCATTGGCGGGCCATCTTTGTCTTCCTATTTAAGGGGCGCGGGCACGGCATTCGAGGAGACGACGGATGAACGACAGCATCAGCACCCTGGACGAGCTTTTGAGCGATCCGATGGTCCTGCTTGTGATGGAGCGCGCTCATGTGCGCCCGGAGCAGGTGCGCATGCTGCTCGAGCGGGTTCGCAACCGGGCGGACGATGAAGCACGCGCCGATCAGCCAGTCGTTCCGCCGGCCCATATGGTGGCCAAGAGCTGTTTCCAGCAATGGCTGCTCAGTTAGGTGCGGTCAGTTGGAGCTGGCCGGCAAATAGCTGTAATGGCTGCGGAAATAAGCGATTCTGAAGCCCAGGCGTGCATAGTTGCGATAGGCCGGGCCGTCGCGTTCCTCATGCGGCGCCTCGATGTCGGCGACCAACAGTTTCGCGCCGGCCGCAATCCCGTCGCGCACCAGCGCCTCCCCAAGCACCGCGTCGAGATCGAAGCTCGGCGCCATGATGCCGGGCACCGGCGCGTCGATGCCGCTCCAGGCCGCGCCGTCGGGCCCGATGAACAGCGAGCGCACCGCCACCACCGCGCCGTCCCGCTTGGCCATGTAGTGATGCCAGCCCTTCCGGCCGACCAGGGCCATCAGCCAGGGTGAGGTGGGCAGCCGGTAGCTTCTGTCGATGAAGCCGGCCCATTCGTTTGCCGATGCCTTCGTCACACGTTCGACTGAAACCCCGTCAGCCATGAAGAGCGGCTCGGATGACAGCGGTTGCGCCCCGCGATAAATCCGCTCCCAGCCGCCCTGGCGCTGCAGGCCGCGCGGCTCGAGCCAGCACCTGAGGCGCGACGGTTCGGTGTGCGGATTGACATAGAACCAGGGTCGCGAAATGCCGGCGGCGCGGTAGTGCGTCAGCAGGGCGTCGAGCTGGCTTTCGGTGGCCGGGCTGTCGACGCCGAAATTCTTCACGCAGTTGAAATGGACGAACGGGATTGTCGTGCAGGTGGTCCAGGCGAGGCCGCCTTCTTCAGCTATCGAAAGGCCTTGCCTTACTGCGAAATCGGCAGGCGCGGCCGCATAGAGGTCGCGCCAGGCATTGACCTCGGCGCGCTCGATAATGCGGCTGAGGTCGTGCGAGACATCCTCGGTCGCGATGCCAGGCGGGTGCGGTTCGGGCAGGGGCTGCAATTCTGACAGGGCGGTCTGCATGGCTCTCCTCCGTCATTTGCCTTACAGTGTAAGATTAGCGGATAATAATATGAACGCATGGCTTGTCAAGCGGCGCCTTACAAATCCGTAAATTGGATTCCGGGGGTCGCCACACTATGGCTCGGCGGGGATCGCCCCTCCCGATTGTTCGACAGAAAGGCTCGATATGGCAGACATCTGCACCCAAGGCGTCGACACCGGCTTTGTCGGCCTGGGATTCGCCAAAGTGGCGTTTCTCGGCGTGGTGCAAGGCATCACCGAATTGCTGCCGATTTCCTCGACCGCCCATATGCGCATTGTGCCGGCCGTGCTCGGCTGGCAGGACCCGGGCTCCGCCTTCTCCGCCGCCATGCAGCTAGCGGCGCTTGCCGCGGTGGTCAGCTATTTCTGGAGCGATGTCAGGGATATCCTGTTCGGTTCGCTCGACGCCCTGACGCGACGCGATTTCGCCGACCGGCATTTCCGGCTGGCGCTGTGGATCGTGCTGGCGACGATTCCGATCGTCATCGCCGGCGTGGCGTTGTCGGGCGTGCTCAACGCCTGCAATTCGCCGCTGCGCAGCCTGACGGTGATCGGCTCGGCTTGTATTGCCATGGCGATCCTGCTGGCGCTGGCCGAGATCTTTGCCAGTCACCGGCGCAGCGTCAGTGAAGCATCGCTCGCCGATGCGCTGCTCGTCGGCGTCGCCCAGATCGGCGCGCTGATTCCCGGTGTGTCGCGCTCGGGCTCGACCCTCACGGCCGCGCTCGGGCTCGGCTTCAAGCGGGCCGAGGCGGCGCGGTTCTCGTTCCTGCTCGGGCTGCCCGCGATCGCGCTCGCCGGCCTCAAGGAGCTTTGGGAACTGCACAAGATCCATCTCGACGCGCATGGCTGGTCGGTCCTGGCGGTGGGACTGGTCGTCGCCTCGGTTTCCGCCTTCTTCGCCATATGGGGCCTGATGCGCGTGCTGGAGCGTTTTTCGGCTTGGCCGTTCGTCATCTATCGCGGCCTGCTCGGCGTCGTCCTGCTGCTCGGCGTGGCGATGGGATGGCTCGTTTAGGGGCGATTGGGCTTCCACAGTATCGTTTGAAACAGGCTATATCCGTGCCGGACCCCGAACCTGGATTCCGGTACGAGCATGGATTTTTTGACCCTCCTGCAATCGGTGCCGCTGCTGCTGGCGCTGGCCAAGGGCGCGCTGCCGTCGGTGGCGGCGCTCGGCATGGGATTTGGCCAATGGCTCGCTTCGCTGCCGCCATGCAGGGACTTTGCCTTCGAGGCGACCAGCTATCTCGTTTGCGAGGTCGACCCGAAACGATATCAGGTCGAACTGTTCTGGAAGGATTCCGCGGGCAAGCCGTTTCAGTCGCTGCACAACCTCAACGTCTCGCAACAGGCGGCCGGGCGCACCATGCTGTTTGCCATCAACGCCGGCATGTATCACCCCAACCTCGCTCCGGTCGGTCTCTATGTCGAGCATGGCCAGGAAATGGCGTCGGTGAAGACGGGGTCGGGAAATGGCAATTTTTCCCTGCAGCCGAACGGCATTTTTTACATCAGCAACGGCAAGGCGGCAGTCCGCTCCACCAGGGAGTTTGTGAAAAACCGGCCGCCACTCGACTATGCGACCCAATCCGGGCCGATGCTGGTGATCGACGGCCAGTTGCATCCGAAATTCCAGGCCGACAGCACCTCGCGCAAGACCCGCGACGGTGTCGGCGTGCGAAAGGACGGTGTCGCCGTCTTCGCCATTTCGAACGGCACGGTGACCTTCCATGCCTTCGCCCGCCTTTTCCGCGACGCGCTCGGCTGCGACAACGCCCTGTTCCTCGACGGCACGATATCCAGCCTGTTCGCGCCGGCCATCGGCCGCAATGACGACTACTGGAATCTCGGGCCGATGATCGGCGTTTTCAGGAAGTACTAGCGGCCTTGCCAACCCGTTTGCCGCCGCAAGGCTGGCGGTCACCTGCACCGGCAGCCGGATTTCGCTGCTTGGTGCGCGCGAAAAAAACTTGATTCAAACTTTATTGGTAATTTCTCGTTCATAACTGATCTGGTTTGTCCGTCGGCTGTCGTTTCGCCCTCGGTCTGGTGTGTTTTGAGTACAGGTCCAGATGCGGATTCCGGGCGTCATCAGTTTCTTGGTCGCATCGCTATGCCTCGCCGGCTGCACATCGACGGCAAGCGTCGACGCGCTGGATTTGCAGAAACCGTCCAACGAGACGACCAGTTCCGTGATCCGCCCGCCCGCGCCGATCGCCGCCGTTCCGGCGGCAATGGCCAAGAACGCGTCGAAGGCCGAGATGGCGCCCATGGCTGACATTGCTCCGGTCGACAAGGATCGGCCTTTCGGCCTGGCGGAAGAAGAGACGGTGGCGTTTCCGGCGCCTGAATTGCCGGACAACGCCGAGCCGACGGTCGAGCCGGCAGCCTTGGTGTCCCCGCCGAGACTGTTGAGCCGTGCCGCCCCGCCGATGCTTGCCGGGCCGGTCACCCGTTACGGCTTTCGTGACGCCAAGCCGATCAATTTCGGCAGGGGGGCTTCGCCCCGCCACCTTGCCGTTCACGGCGTCGACGTCTCGCGCTGGCAGGGCAACGTCAACTGGGACAAGCTGCGCGCCCAGGGCGCCAACTTCGCCTACATCAAGGCGACCGATGGCGGCGACCATCTCGATCCGATGTTCACCAGGAACTGGCGCAACGCCGATGCTGCCGGCCTGAAGCGCGGCGCCTATCATTTCTTCTACTGGTGCCGCACGGCCGGAGAGCAGGCCGACTGGTTCATCCGCAATGTGCCGAAGGTTGAAGGCGCGCTGCCGCCGGTGATCGACGTCGAGTGGAACGGCGAATCCAGCTGCAAGCGCCGGCCGTCGCGCGAAAAGGTGCTGGAGAAGATGCAGGTGTTCATGGACAAGCTGGAGCGCCACTACGGCCAGCGGCCCATCATCTACACCGCGCCTGACTTCTACCGCGACAATCTCCGGGGCGAGTTTCTCGATTATCCGTTCTGGGTGCGCGCGGTGGCGCGGCACCCGGCAAAGGTCTATCCCGATCGCAAATGGCTGTTCTGGCAGTATTCCGGCTCCGGCCTGTCGCACGGTGTCACTGGCCGCATCGACCTCAACGTCTTCCACGGCGACGAACGGCAATGGCGCGCCTGGGCCGGCGGACGGATTTCCGTCGCCGACGCCGACTGAGGCAGCCCATCAGGCCCGGCGTACTTCGCGCTCGCGTATGTCAGCCGTCTGGGCGAGCACCCAATCCCGGAACACTTTGATCTTCGGTGTATTGCGGCGGCTTTCCAGGTGCACCAGCCAATAACCATCGCCATCAGATCCGACGATGTCGAACGGCTGTACCAACTGCCCCTTTGCGAGCAGGGCGCTGTAGAGATTGTGGGTGAGGATTGCGGCACCCTGATCGGTCAGTGCCGCCATCGCGTCATAAGCCTGCCCACCGAGTGCCGGACCGGCGATGACGCGACCGCGATCGAAGGGCACACCGGCTGCTTCGAACCAGATTTTCCACCAGGGATCGTCCGGACCGCATAACGCCACCTTGTAGAGATCCTCGGGGTTGCGGATGCCGCCCACGCTCTCGGCCAGCTTTGGACTGAGCATTGGCGTGTAGTCCGCCTTGAACAGATAGTGAGCTGTCAGACCGGGCCATTTTCCAGTGCCGGTTCGAATGCCGATATCCATGTCCTCGCGCGTGAAATCCACCAGCCGGGACGATGTATCCACCTTCACGGCGAGATCGCGATGCATCAGCTGGAATGTTCCAAGCCAAACGGCCAGCCAGTTCGACGCAAATGTTGCCATGGTTGTGACGGAAAGCACTCCGGCAGCACCACCTTTGGTGGCAAGCCATGCATCCGCCAAGGCCGAGAACGCGCCGGTTGCGTGCGGAGCCAGCTGTTCTCCGGCCTCGGTCAAGGCGATCTGTCTTGTTTTTCTTACGAAAAGCGGCGTTCCAGCACGTTCTTCCAGCACCTTGATCTGATAGCTGGCCGCCGACTGGGTCATGCCGAGTTCTTCGGCCGCCTTGGTGAAGCTGCCCAGCCGCGCCGCGGCTTCAAACACCCTGATAGCACCCAGCGGCGGTAGCTCCCAACTCATGATGCATCAAGCCTCCTGATGCATGGTACGCGACGTTCGATTGGAAGCCAAGGCCGCAAACAGGCATATTCTGGTCATTAACTCGAACCCGAAAGGACACGGCAATGACCCTCTACAACACGCTTCGTCGTCCGATGCTCGACCTCTTCACCGCTCCGTTCAGACCCCGCAAGCGCGGCCTGCTCGACCACCGTTCGATGTCGGATCATTTCCTGCGTGATATCGGTATGCTCGACGGACACGCTTCTGCCGGCAGCACCCGCTGACTTGCATGCCCCGCTGACTTGCGTGAATTGACTGGTGCAAAAGGGAGGAAAGATGAGCGTATCCGCAGAGGCTCTGGCAAAGAGCCGTCAAACGATCTCCTCCTACGAGGATTATGCGGAACAGTATGATGCAATCGTGCGGCATGTTCCCAACCCGAGAGAGCAGGCTGCGCTAAGGCGCCTTGTGGTGATCGCCGGCACAGGCGGCCAGATTCTGGAAGTCGGGTCGGGAGCAGGATACGATGCGGACTTTCTGGAGGGCCTGGGCGTCAAGGTTCGCCGCACCGACGCAACCAAGCGGTTTCTCGAGTTGCAGGCGGCACGCGGCAAGCACGGTGAGCTGCTCGATCTCCTCACCGACGGTCTCGGCGGCCCTTACGACGCAGTCCTGGCCTTGGCTGTCCTGATCCATGTGCCTCGCGACCAGACCGACCAGGTCCTTGCCAAGATAGCCGGTTCGCTGCGGCCAGGCGGCGCCTTCCTCGTATCGATGCGCAATGGCGACGGCGAGACGAGCGGCGAATATCACACCGTCTACTGGCGCCGGGACGACTTCGCGGCCCGTATCGAAAGCGCCGGGCTGGTCCTTATCAGGGACGATTTCAACATCGGCCGCAACAACGAAGAGTGGAACACGTTCCTTGCCGTAAGACCGTCGTGACGGGGTCCGTCACCTCCGATTTTTTGCGAATGAACAAGACATTGCCGCCGCCATGCTGTCTACATGGAGGCTCCTGCACTCCTGGGGGTCGGAGGCGAGTTGGAACTCAAACTTCTTTTGGTCGGCTTCGCCTGCGCGGTCGCCGCCGGGCTGTCGATCGTCACTTTCCTGAAATGGCGAGAGGTGCGCGCACTCAGCCGCTGGCTGCCAGCGCCGGGAAAGATCATCTCCTCGCGCGTCGAGGCGCGTGAGGTCCGAAGCTCGGGCTCCGGTTCGGAGAGCACCGACGCCACCGAGATCCGCAATTTTCCGGCGATCACCTTCGAGTACAAGGTGGGCGGCAAGACCTTCCAAAGTTCGCGCTACAGCGTGCAGGAGAATCTCGGAAATTTCGAAGTCAAAGAGACGCTTGCGCGGTTTCCCCGCGGCGCCACCGTGACCGTGTTCTACAACCCTGTCGACCCGGCCAAGGCCGTGATCGAGCGCACCATGCCGGAGGGCGCCTTCAAATTCATGGTCCAGCTTTCGGCCGGGCTGGTGATCGGCGCGCTGGTGCTTGTGTTTTCTGTTGGCGGTGTCTTGGAGGCGATCGGCCCGCATTTGCCGAAGCCGCAGAACCTCGCTGCGGGCGCGCTGCTGCTGTTCATGGGCCTGTTTGTCCTGCGCATGGGCTTTGCCCAGAAATCGCTTGCCGAGCAGGCGGCAAAATGGCCGATCGCTGCCGGCCGCATCGACGCCTCGGGCCTGAAGGCAATCCGAATTCGGGAGCGGTCCGGATCCTATCGACCCTGGCGCACCGTTTTCGAATCCCGCGTCGTTTACAGCTATGGCGTCGCCGGACAGCGCTACAGCGCCGACCGCATTGCCTTCGGCGCCAGCGTGACGGCTACGCTGCCCGGCCTCGTCGGCGGCCAGGCGCGGCGTTATGCCTTGGGCAGCAAGGTCGATGTGCACTATGACCCCGCCAACCCCGCCTCGGCGGTGCTCGAATGTCGGGTGATCGGGTTGTGGGTGCTGTGGGTCTGTTCCCTTGGCTTTCTTGGCGGCGCCGCCTTTCTGGTCGGGCTGGTCTGAGGCCATGGTGCGAGTGTGTGGCCAGACATTCGCCCAGGTTTGCCTTCCCAGGAGACATCAGATGACCACCCGCAAACTGGCCTTCGTGTTTCTGGGTCTGCTCGGCCCGATGCAGGCGGCAGGTGCAAAAGAATGTCTGTTGAGCCACGCCACCTATCGGGAGCCGCGCTCGGGCACGGTCATGCAATTTCGGCCGCTCGCCAACGAACCGGCGGCGCTGACGGCGCAGGTGTTTTCGCTGACCGTGCCAAATACCGACACCCGGCTGCCGGCCGACATCACCTGGACCAACGGCAAGAATTCGTTTCCGCTCGGCACCATCCGCCACCCATGCACCGACGACGACCGCGAAGCGGGCCTTGAGGACGGCAGCGGCCTGTGCAGGACCTGGGAGGGCCAAGTCTATGCCTTGACTGGAGGCGGCGCCGAGCAGTTGAACTCCCGCGAAGCGACACCGGCGCCGAAAGGGCTGTTGCTGCCCGATTTCGGCGCGGCTTTCACCGAATGGGCCGATTTTGCCAATGCCAATCCCGATGGCTCGGCATGGGACGCCTTCACCTTGACAGGATGCAGCGATGAATAGCGCCATGAAATCGATCGCCTGGGGTAGTGCCCTGTTCACATGTGTGACGATGTCGGCGGTGGCACGTGCGGACGAGCCGGCACCGTCGCGTCCGCCCATCGACAAATGCGCCTGGGAGAGGCTGACGGACAAAAATGTCGGGCTCGCCGCCTGGGTGCAGCGCTGCGATTTCGGCTTCCGCCAGATCCATTTCGAATTCGCCGGCAAGGCTCTTGCCATCAAATACAGCGATGGCGGCGCGGCTGATCCGCTTGTCGAGGTTTTCGATATCCCGCCCGGCGAAACCGCCGAGGCTGCATTTCAGCGCCTGTTCCTCGAAAAGACCGACAAGGCCGTCAGCGCCCGCTGCGTGCTGACGCCTTACACCGAGGGAAGTGTGCCCGCCGGCGTCAAGCGCTACACCTTCAGCCCCGACGCCGCCTACGCGAAAGAGCTGAAAGCGTTAGCCGACCCCAACGAGATCCCCGACCCGCCCTGCGGCGACTGGGGCGAAATGCCCGACGGCATCCAGTATTTCGAGGTGCCAGCCGGTGCGGCGCAAAAGCTGCTGTTTGTCCGCATCGGCCAGGACGAGCCGTTGTTCGACGAGCAGACGCTGCAACTGTTGCCGTAGGGGGTAGCGCCGGGGCCTCGTTGACAACTCTCTCTGCGGCGGAGGGTTAGAGAACTGTCTTCAAAGGTTCGGGAATGTAGTGGAAGCCTTCGCCGTGCTTCACGACATGGCCAAGACCTGGCCAGGGAAAATGGTATCCCATCATCCGCGTACGGTCAGATGTCAGCATGTCGAGCATTCGAACGCGTGTCGCGGCTGCCTGCTTGGCGTCCGTATCAAAGACGAATGCCCCGCGAGGATCTTCGAGCAGCAGAACGGAGTGATGCGCGAGATCGGCGGCGTAGCAGAAGGTTTCGGAGCCGGAGGTAATCATGAACATGGAATGTCCTACGGTGTGCCCCGGCGCCGCAAGCGCCTGGACGCCAGGCAGAAATTCCTGGCCATCCTTATAAAAGACGATCCGGTCGCGCAGAGGTAATAGGTTCCGGCGGGCAGTTTCGATAAGCGGCTTGAGTTGAGAGCCAAGCTTCACTTCGTCGGTCCAGAAGTCCAGGTCGGCTGAGCTGATATAAATTTGAGCGTTCGGAAAGACCGCCTGCTCATTGCCGTCGACGAGACCACCGCAATGGTCGGGGTGAGCGTGGCTGATCACCACGGCATCGATATCACCGGGCGCGATACCAGCTTTCACCAATGTTGAGGCCAACTTGCCGGGAAGCGGCCCAAAGCTTTTGGAAGTTCCGACCCCGGTATCAAAGACGATGAGTTTGTCTCCGGTGTTGAGAACGAGCACGTTCTGCTCGAGGACGATGTCATCGGTTGGCAGGAAATTACTCTGCAGGAGCCTGGTGATCTCCCCCGGAGGAAACCCGTTGAAGCTGGCTGCGGGTTTGCCCATCGGCAGCGGTCCATCCGAGACGACCGTCGCCTCGATCGCGCCGATCATGAAGCGATGGAAAGCCGGCGCTTGGGTGCCGAGAAGAGGCGCCCGAGCAGCAGCATGGTTGGTGAGCAACGCACTGCCGATTCCCGCCGCCCCCAGCCTCAAGAGTGATCGTCTATCCAATGTCGACATCTCAGGTCTCCGTTTTCGTTGATTCTGCTTGAATGTGGCCGGCCGGATATCGGTGGGAGCGTTTTTGCCCGACCGCCTGAATATTGATCCGATAGCAACTAAGAGATAAATAGCAGTATGTGCCACTTACTCGTAACCGATGGTTTGTAATGGATCGCTTATCCAGCATGGCTGTTTTCGTAAAGGCCGTCGAAGTCGGCTCGTTCGCCGCGGCGGCTGACGTACTCGACCTGTCTGCCCCGATGGTCGGAAAACATGTCAAAATGCTCGAGGACCATCTGGGCGTCCGTCTCATCAACCGCACCACGCGGCGTCAGAGCCTCACCGAAACCGGGCAGTGCTTCTACGAGCGTTGCAAGACAGTGTTGATGGAGGTCGAAGCGGCAGAGGCATGCGTGGCGGAAAGCCGTGCGATGCCGCGCGGCCGGCTGCGTGTGAATGCACCCGTGACTTTCGGCGCCCATTGTCTCGCGCCAATCCTGCCTGAGTATTTGCGGGCCTATCCCGAGGTGTCGGTCGATCTCAGCTTGAACGATCGCGTCGTCGACCTTGTCGAGGAGGGCTACGATGCGGTCGTCCGGGTCGGGGCCTTGTCGGACTCGAGTTTGATCGCCCGTCCTCTGGCGCCTTATCGCTTGGTCGCTTGCGCCGCGCCGAGCTATCTGGCTGAACGCGGCACACCGTCGTCACCCATGGACCTTGGCGATCACGAATGCCTTGGATTCGTTCATTGGGCGCCGCGTGGTTCTTGGGAATTCAAGGATGCAAATGGCGCCGCGAGAACGGCAGCAATTGCTAGCCGACTGACCACGAACAGCGGTCAAGCCCTCCGCGCAGCGGCACTTGCGGGCTTTGGGATTATCCTCCAGCCCTTCGCGCTGCTAGCTGGGGATCTCGAAGCCGGACGGCTGGTCCAACTGCTGTGCGACTACGAACCGCCATCGCGGTCCATGCACATTCTCTTTGCGCCGGACGAGCGGCCCGGCCCAAAGCTCCGCAGCTTTGTCGACTTCATGGTGCAGCATTTCGGATGAAATGGCATCAACAAGCCGCTCCCGCGGCTGAAATCCAAAGGGCGGAGCCTTTGCCTTCTATGCCTCTACATACTCCGCGAGGCTGACACCTTTGGGCACATCCAACCCGTCGGCTCGCAAGCCTTCGATGTGAAAGCGTATTGCATCGCGAATTTCGATTTCCACCTCAGGCACAGTCGCACCGGTGGCGATGCAGCCGGGCAGGTCCGGCACATAGGCGGAAAAATTATTTCCTGCCTTTTCGATCACCACCGCGTAACGCATGTCATCGCTCCTTCAAACCGGACTGCTTGAGGATGCTGTTCAGTGTTCCTGGCGCAACCTCTTCAGAAGGCTTGCCGGCCACCGTGACGCGGCCGGCTTTGATCTTGTGCTTATATTGGCGATGACTGTCCCTGGTTGCAACCAGATACCAGCCGTCGGCCTCCAGCAGGCGAATGACTTCGCGAACCGCAAGCCGAGGCGGTGGTACGGGACGCAAAGTTGTATCCAGGCCCCTTCGGATCTAATTGAAATTGCAGGCATATTTTTTAGGAAGATATTCCACACCCAAAGTTAGGTACCTGTGAGACGCAAAGTTGTATCCTGGAGTGCCGGGAGATGGCTGTCCGCGGTCGTTTTCGGCTTTCATAACCAAGCGTCGGCACCTCTCTAGTCCTCGTAAAAGTTTTCCGGCTCCTCCCGGAGGCTTCCGTGCGGCTCAAAGTAATGCCAGAAAGCAAGTTGGGTGCAGGAAGCGTTGAACGATGCCTGTTTAAGGCTTTTCCGGACTGAAGCGGCGTCTTCGACACCTGTTGCGAGGGTTCCACCGCTCAGGCTTCTTCCTCATCGCTAAACGGCCCTCACGTCTTGGCCTGGGACGAAGCTAGAAAGAATCGTGGCACCGATTGACGCCAGCAAGCCGGCGCCTGACCCTTCCTTCAACAGGAGCATAAGGTTGACGGCGATGGAAAACGGGACGCGATATTTTTGCAGGCTGACCGAGGATGAAAAGCTTTACGTCCTCGCCGAGCTCGAGCGGTCCGGCAGTGTCAGAATGATGGCCAACGTCTTGAAGGGGAACTTCTCGGACTTGGCGACCTCGGCGTCGAAGGACGTCAGGGCGAAGTACGCACGATGGCAGGAAGTCACAAAGAAGTGGCAGGCCATCGAGGCGGAATGGGGCGAGGGGGCCCTCCTGAAGCTCGATGATCCGGTCTTCGTGGACTTGCGTGCAAAAGGGCTGTTAAATTCGGATATCATCCGCAATGCGGAGGCATATGCTGCCGCTCATTCTGGCTTGCCGGAATTCAACACTCCGAGCGCCTTATGAGCGTCGCCCAAGTCACCAACCACTGTGTGTCGTTTCCCGGTCTTTGCCGGAATGACCACGTAGGCAACATGCTTTCCGTCCTTCCACAGGTCAAAGATTTCGCCATCCGGACTGCTGTCGGCCGGAACTTCTTCGATCTTCGGGTCGATGTCGTCGGAGTGTTCCACAGACAAAGTCTCGCTCCTTCTTTGGCTTCGGCTTAGGCAGCTTTCGAATCCTTGCCGTTCCGCTGGTTAGCGCGATCCGGCGATAGTCGGCAATCAAGGATTCACCGTTTGATGTCAAGCATTGCGGCCAGGAGGGCTGGTCGACGTCTCCGCAATGAGTGCTGTACGCCTGAGGTTAGCTCGCGGCCGCCGCCCACTATGGTGCCGTCCGTGCGGTTCCTGGGCGCGACGCCTATGGGACAGTGAAGGCGAACGCAAAACCCAGTTCTGGCAGTTCAGAATCGGAGAGAGGGTAAGCGAGCCTCGGCTATCTCGGCTTCGAAACGCCTCAGTAGGGCATCCCTGCGCCTGTCGTTTTCGGCAATATCCGCATCGGTATGCGTAATCGGACGCGTCAGGTCGGCCTCGTTGTAACGCTGGCCTTTCTGTGTTTTCTCAGGACTGCCAGTCGTCGGAGAGGATTTCCGCCGAACGGATGCGAATGCGATCTCCATCATGGTCTCCATGCTTATGCATGTCGTTCGCCCAAACCGGGCCACTTTTGAGGGCGACATGGATTGTCGGTCGAGGCGTAGCCGCGAACCGGCATTTGCGCAATGCAGGCAATCGGTCCCAAAGTCACCGTATCGGTCTGGCGCGCCTTCGCTATCCGCTACCTAGATAGACGCTTGACCTCCCGGAGCCCCATTTCATGACACATCGCTTTTCACAGACGATTACTCTCGACGGCCTCACCTTCCCCAATCGCCATCGCGGTCGCGCCGATGTGGCCAGTATTCCGCCGAGACGCTCGCAGCGACCTGGCACCTCGTATCATTGATGAACCTTGCCATGTCGGCGCCGGCATGGTCACGTGTCGAGATGAGAAAACCCCGATGTCGAGCGGCGCGGGCGTATCACGCATGCTGTCTCGGCCGTGATTCCGAGACAATGAGGAGGCGGTCCCGCGCGCCGCTGGATGCGGCCGACGCGTTGCCGCGCCGTGTAACGAAGTTCGGCGTCGCAGCTTGCCCAATGCGCGGCCGCAAGGCCTCAAACCGCAAGCACCTGGAGGCGGGCGGGCCGCTGCAGCACCACGAGGATCCTGGCAGACACGTGTCGGCCTCGGCGCATCGCCTATGACAGCGCTGGAACGTGCGCGCGCGCGCTGGAGGACGAGAGATCCTGCAGCTCATCGAACGTTTTGTCCGAGCGGCAAGGCGGCCGAGGGCGGCTCGACTCCTCGAACTGCACGCGGCACACGGCATACTGATCTTCCAGTCCTGTCGACACTGTCCCAAACGCAGCGCACCGACGCTGGGCGGCTCGCTGGAAAACCGCATGCGTCTCGCCGTCGAGATCGCGCCAAGGCGTGTGCGGAAAGCAACGCCAAAGCTGATGCTCGCGCGCGGCTGTCGGTGAAGACTGGGTCGATGGCGGCTTCGAGGTCAGAAGACGCTGCTCGAAGTGGCGAACAGCACTAAAGGACGTCGGCGTCGCCTATCTCTGCTGCTCGAGCGGCGGCAATTCGCTGCAGAAATTGCCCGACGGCCGGCTACGCAGGCTGCACCTGGCGGAGAGCCGTGCGCAAGGGCGCCAGCATTCCGACCCGATGCGGTCGGCTGATCGACGACCCCAAGCAGGCGACAAGGCGATCGTGCGCGAGGGCCGCGCCGACATGGTGGCGCTGGCACGCGCCTTCCTGGCCGATCCGCGCTGGGGAGGCTGCGCCGCCACCTTCAGCGAGACAATCACCGCGCCGCAGCTTGCCCGTTCGGTGACGACGATGCAGCACTAGGATGAAGGCGGGCTGATCTACCGTCTTCGACCCCGGCGCGGCCTCGCAGTTTGGGACAGTTTGCACGGCTTGGCTTCAATTCTGTTCGCAACTGTTACGTTGGGTGAGCTGCGCGGGCGTGCGCGGCGGGCTTGAGGAAATCATGTCGTTCAGGGCATTCTGCGGTTGCCGCGCGACAGCGTGGCCGACTTTGGACTCGGTGCGTCGACGCCGTCGAGCGCGCAATATTGCGAGGCCCGTGCATGGCTGTGCCGGCGCGTTACAATCTGGCGACCGGCAGCGCTTTCTCGCCGTGCGGACACGGCCGAACTCGTCGTCGCGGATGATCGGACAGCTGTGTCAATGGCGATCACACCGAGATCTTCCGACGCGTCGCGCAACTGGTATCAGGTCGAAATCGGCGGCAGGACGGCTGGGCAAATGCACGCTGGCTGCTGCAATGATTGCGCGACTGAGACGCCCGTGCATGTCACCCAAAAGTGGATCCGGTTTTGGGACAACGACATGCATAAACAAAAACCTCAGGTGTGTTGAGATTCAGGTGATGCCGGACTGCAAACGGCGCGTTCCTGCGCTTCCGGTGGCTCACGTACCAAAAGTACGCTCGCTCTAGGTTCTCCGAACCACGTTTCGGCGGCCTGACTGAATCTCAACACGCCTTATACAGCGCGTCACAAACGCGACGCGACTTTGGCGCAGCTGAAGACATGGTGCAACCAATGTGCTGCTTTGCGTGCGGCCCTGATGGACAACAACACCCTTTGAGTGCCTGGTCGTCGTCGAACTGGCCACGTCGGCCAAATATCGCCATATCGTAGTGCCCAGGAGGCGGCGGATGTGCCTGATGACTGTGTGGCCGCTCAATCGCGGCCCGGTCATCGTGATGCCCTCGACACTTGCCTCAAGTGCTGGAAGGTTATCGTTCGACAGCGGATGCGCGCCCGGCGCTGAGTGAGGCCGCCAGGAGATCGGAAGTGCTGTTGCCCGACGACAAACTGTCCGACGACCGGCTGCATGAGCGGACGGACCTTTCAACTGGAGGTTTCATGGCGAAGCTGATTACAAGATCGTCGAGCATGACGGCGGCTTGGGCCTACATGCGTCGACGCTGACCTACTCGGAGACGTCCCCACGCATCAGGGCGCCTTGCGCGCCGCCGAGATCGCTTCGGCCGAGCAGCAGGTCGCCGAGTCCACGGACGGCATCCAGTACGAGGATATCTGACGGCAAATGGCGCAGCGAGGACTGTGGCCGACGGCCGGCGGGACGGCGCAGACGAAGTCTCCGGACTGATCTTTTATCCAGATTTTAGATGGGCACAGAGGCGGCCGCGGACGCCTGTAGAGGAGACGCTCGTGGCCTAGTTGGGAGCTGCTGCTGATGTATTCCCCGCAGTACTGGTCGTTCACGGTTCCTTGGCATTCGCATCAGGGCGGGCCGGGTGGAGGCACAAGGGACCCGAGCGGCGCGGATGGCCGGCTGTTACAAGTCCGAGCT
>NZ_JBHUGY010000058.1:0-82781 GCF_042682105.1 Mesorhizobium calcicola | reverse complement strand
CCAATCACAGCAAGTGAACTAGGAGGGCAATTGCATAAGCCAGATTGCACCTGATGAGTATCCAGCACACAGTCGATCATGGACCTCCGTGGCTGGATCTCTCTAATCGTGCGCAGAGATCACTCATCACCGTCCGCGCGTATTCTTTCAGAGTTCTGTAGGGGACAAACTCCCGTCGCATTGACAGCGGCCTATCAGGCATGAGCGTAGATGCGGACAGTCTACACGTCCATTTTCCCTCCAAGCCAAACCTGAGACATAGGACAGATCGGCGCGAACCCTGGTAGGGACACAAAGATGAGCGAGCGGTAGGGTCTGTGCTGATCACGTTAGCCTGAACTGCGACAAATCAGCTTACCGAACAGCTGGCTGTTCTGCCTGAAATGACATCTTTGATGCGAGTTCCTTCAGAACAGGGGCTTGAGAAGAGAATCGGCAGCAAGTCGCTAACACTTCAGCCCAATCGTGCGCGGCGTTCGACCGAGCAACTGCACCGCCACGCAGCGAAGTAGGCCGCACGAGCTCGAAGACAAGTGGTACGTGGCGGCCGACTCCGCTCGACTCACGAGTCAGCATTCTTGCACCAAGTCCCGGCCCAGTGGGGCGCGTGGATCTCCGTCTCGTGACTCGCGCCGCGCGCGCCTCGTAGGCCCGCCGTGCGCATAACGGCATCGTCACGAGTACACCTCTCATCACGGCCGCGACGATAGGCAGTCGGCACTCGCGGTCGAGCTCTACCGTCTCGCGGCATCAGCGGCAGCGTCGCTCCCACCGCAACGAAGCGCCGATGGCACCCTCGTAGTCCGGCCGCAGACGACTGAGATGATGGCCCTGCACCACGCGCCGCAGCTCCACCGCCATCAGCCTCGTCCGGATCCTTCCGTGCGGCTTCGCCACAACATAGGCGACGAGCCGCTGTCGTGCCGGACGCGATCTCGTGTGCGCCACCACCACCGCAGCCTCAGCGCACACCTCCAGTGCGTGCTCGCAAAAGCCGCGCGGCGATATACTCGCACCGGACTCGATGCGAGTTACAGCCGCGGATCTATTCACGCTGGTCGTCGTGTGCGGCCCAAAACTCGCAGGTTGTGCCGTCCGGCAGGTAAGCGGGCGCAAGATCGCCTGCAGCTTGTACATGCGGCGGCCCGCTACGCCGCCGTAACGGGTCGGCCAGTGGAGACCGCGTCCGCGTCAGCTGCGCGTGTTGAGACGTAGCGACCGCGCGCCGACTCGACCCCGCGCCCCGCCGATATGGGAGCTCACTCCACAGCGCCCTCGAACGCGAACCGGCTGGCCATGAGCGCGTCCACCGAAGGTACACCCGGCACCGGTGGTTCGCGATCGGCCGCGACCGAAAGTCGGATGGGCGGCGGCGGGAATGTGCGCATCAATAATCGCGGATAGATGCCACTCGCAGACTAGGTCCCGCAAAGTGTGTCGGTCGTTTCAGTGCGGGCCAGTAGCAGTGCAGCTAGATGCTGTGGTCCGTTCCTGTCCAGAGGCTCACAACCCGAGCTACACTGCTGTCACACCACTCAACCGCAGATCGTGCCTGCCGCCTGACCATATAGCAAAGTCGTACAAACAGCGCGCCAGCAGGCACCGGCCCTCAATCATCAGCGCTCGTGGCTGCGAACAACCTCGTGCTGTGGTCAATGCCAGGACCCTAATGCGGTGTCTGCTGACAGCATGCGCAGAACCGCTACTGAGCTGCAGCGTCATGCGTGTAGGAGACTTACAGAACTATCATGGCTTGAGCACCTGTGTAGCAGCGGAGCCACACTCTCCAGTTGTACTTGATATTCAAACGCAGGATTGCCACCTCCACGCCACTACGAGTCATTGAGCCGACTGCGCATTGATCATTGTTGATGCACGCAGCCGGTTGTACAGCCCGTTGATGAGCACAACAACTCGCGCTCTGGGAGGGTGAGTGAGCGGTTCGAGCCGGGTGTACACTCACGTAAGCGGCGGCTCGTGCGCATGTGCAATACCAGGCCGGATCAATGACTGGACCCCGGATTCGCCGGTCATCAGACGGCTCAAATGGGTCACAAAAACAGGGATTGGGGCCGTACTCCAAGTCGCAGTGACATCATCACCCGCCAACTCTCGCTGAGCACTGAGGCGTGCTGCACAATCGGCAATCAGCCATTCCTGGTCGCGCAGGGAAGAGCGCGTGTGGTGCGATCGGCACATAACTCGCCCGCCTTCGGATCGCCTACTGGCCACCAAGCGACGCGGCGCCGTGGCCGTCAGCCTGGGAGTGGCCGAAGGGCTAATAGAGGGAACGCGGCACACCAAGAAAACAAAGGCTGACTGGAGCGCGTCCAGCATTGTCGTGCAATGCGGTCGCCTGGGCTTCACCCCCGAGGCCGATCAGTATGATGGGCCAGCCGGTTGCCACGCGCGTTGAGTTCGCCAGAGCTCACAGGGAGCTCACTGCGTCTCGTTCTGGCTAATGCAGCACTGCGCGACTGAGTGCCTCTGGTGTGTGGGTCGTCTCTGGCGTGCTCACTGCTGTGTGCGTCGACACAGCGCTCAGCTCGGACGTGCAAAGATCCAGCGGATAGGCCGCGTCCGTCCGGTTCAGCTGCCTCAAAGGTAGGATCGCGTCGCCTCGGCCGGCAGGGATGTCGAGCTCCGCGCACCGTAGCTGATACTAGGGGCAGCACTGCTACCAGCGCCATAGATGCCGCCCGATTGCTCGAGCGACCCGCTGCCTGTACAGCGCCGCTACGCACCCGCTCCCGCAGAGAACCAGTGCTCCCACCACCGGTGTGCGGTGAGGCGAATGCGCGCTCGCCATAATCCTCTAATCGACAGCGGTCACAGCGGATAGTTGGAATGTCGTTCCTCCCCGCACCAGCCAGATACCTGCCGACAGCGATATCATCCGTTCGCCGAGCCGCCATGCCGCCGGCGTGTTGTGGTGCGGTAGTTCAACAGACGCGCTGAACAGCGGCGCGCCGGTAGGCCCAGCAACGCGCCGCTGCAGCGTTAGTGCGCTGCTCCTTCAGCTCGCCGGCCGAGGCATGCTCGTTGGTCGCCAGCAGCCTCCGGGAAGCCCCGCGCGTGCGTGTGCGTCACGGCTCGCCTCGCAGATCGGAAGAGATAAAAGGATACTCGACACGTCAGCACAAGCGAAGAAACACGAAGGAAAATACTAAACGCCGAGAGAGAGAGACATGGAAATAGAAAGGAGGGACAGACGCATGCCGTCCTAAGTCAAGCGACCGCACACAGCAGGTCGTCGTATTGATGAACAGGCCCAGCGCCCGCTCGCGCCTGCACCCGCCTGCATGCGCCCGAACAACACACGGTGGCGCTAACACTAGCACCTGGCTCGCGCACGCGTGCGCACTCGCTGCTCACCTCAACCACTGGCCCTCAGGCGCAGATGTGGTGCGTAAAGGCTCGCCGGCCACGTGCCGCCCACCCAGCCCGCCGCGTCACGTGCGCCCGCCGGCACAGCTCTGTTCCGCGCCTGCGCAGCATCCTCTCGTTGCGCCATCTCTGCCAACCCGTCTGCCGTGCGCATGCACACACACTCGATAGAGCCGAACGAGCAGCGTCAGCTCGTACGAGTGTGCTCGGCCAGCATCGAGCGGAAGAACGCCTCATTCATGCGCCTAGTCGCATAACACGTCCTCCACCCGCGCCTCAGGGCCGCCACCAGTGTGTGCGGAACGCCTGCGGTGCGCAAGCTCGATGCCCGCGACAGCGGCGCAGCACGGCCCGCACCTCGGCACTGCTATCACCAGCCAGCGTAGCGTCGGGTGATCGCCGATACAGTTATGGTGCAGCACAGCTATCCAGGGTGTTCGCCTTTCCATGCACAGGCACCCTGTCAGTGCGAGCAGGCCCCTGTCAGTGCCTGGCCGTGCCTTCGACATGCGCACGGCGTCTGATGCGTATCGCCAGCCTCGTGAGCGAACCCGACCTCAGTACGATCACCGCGACCGAGTGCCGCGGGTGGAATCGTGTAACGCTGGCATCGAGGCCGGCGGGCAGCCGGCGGCACGCGATGAGCCCGGGAGTGCGCGCAGGATACGGCTTGTCGCTCGCGGGTCGGTTCGCGGCGATTGCAGGTAGGGCGACTGGCTCATCTTCAAAGCCTGCGTTTCGAGACATTGTTCGAGACACAAGTTGCCTGTGTGTAAACATTTGAACTAGCAGCAAGAATAGGCAGCAAGGCCGGATTATGGCAAGGCGAGGTAGTGCGGGCGGCACGCGTGACCGCGTGTGCAGCGCGTGACGCGACTCCTCCGAAAATATCTGCACGATCGTCACGCCATCACTTACTCGCGCCGGCCGCGTCGAGCATCGTGTGCACCACAGGCTTCGGCGAAAGCAGGTCGCTAAACACCAGCAGGTGAACACGGCTCTGCCATCCGGCCGATCGTCGCCGCCGCGCCACCGAGCGTGAACGCTGGTGGTGGTCCAGTCGAGGTGCGCGGCCGCTGCCAACACGGGAATCGCGCCGCGTGCAGGCTCGATCGACGCAAGTTGTGGCCAGCATGCTGCTGCGCCATTGGCGCCCGAGATGCTGATCCAGGCGCGGCTATGAGCTCGCGATCCTCGGTCCGACGCGAGGCAGGGCCCCGGCGACAAGGCCGCGCCGCAGCGTGTACATGACATGTGCTTGCCAGTGCCGCGCACTTCGACAGAACGAAAAAGCTGTATATACCGGCCCGGACGCGATCTCACGCGTGGCGTCCGAGGCTTGGTCATTGCCTTCTGGCGCATCCGGCGCTACCACGCGAAATGGGCTTTGCCGCCTTTGACCAGCATCTGACTGCGCTGTTGCCGCGCGCCGCGTCACTCACCGACCAGGTCGAATTGCGAGATCTCGAGATCAACGACACGAACCGGCCTCGACAGCCAGAGCGAGGCGGCGCGCCACCATGCGTGCGCGGCGACAGCGCGCATGGCTCGAGCGGACTGGATGCCGGGGAAAATCCAGGAACAACTCAGCCACGCTGGCGCCGCTCATCCGATCGTAGAAGACGGGATTGCACAGTTCGACGTCGTCGTCAGTCCATCTGCCCGACGCAGCGGATCATGCGCATGTGACGATCTCGCCGATGCGCGCGACGCGCCAGCGTTCGTGACAAGGCCGAGCCCTAGCCATTGGTCATGATTGTCGGACGAGAAGCAGACCGAGGTGACGTAGCCCTTGGTCGTTGCCCGTCGCTGGTGCTCTGCCCTTATGCGGATGATGTGCGCGCCGGAGCGCAAGCGGCGTGCCTTGTCGGTCGGCTTGATGCCGACCACGACCTGCCGATCCGGCGCTGACCAGCGCTTCGCGCCCGGCCATGACGCGGCCGACGAATCCTTCTTGGTCGACATCATCTTGCCGAGACCGATGTTCGGCAGCGGTCGTCGTACCGCTCAGTTCCGGTCCGGCGATGTGACCCTTTTCGACGCGCATCACGCCGAGCGCCTCGGTGCCGTAAGCGTGACGCCGAATGGCGCGCCGGCCAGCATCAGATTTGCGCGCCATGGCATGCGCCGAAGCGTGCCGGCACGGAAATCTCGAACGCCATCTCGCCGGGAGAGGAGATGCGGAACAGCCGCGCCTTGATGCCCGCCGCGCAAGCGACTTTGCGCGCGCCCATGAAACGGAAAGCCCTCGTTGGACAGGTCCTCGGCCGGATCGGACAATCTCCTTGAGCAGGTCGGGTCTTCGGCGCCGGCGATCGAGAATTGCGCCCACTGGTCGGAGACCGAGGTCAGCTGCACGTCGAATTCGCTGAACAGCACCTGCCGGCAGAATCGAGGTGCTGCATCACCAGCCCGGCCTTGGCGGTGGTGGTGTGTCAGGAATAGTGATCCTCCGCCAGCCGCGATGTGGTGCCGTCGTCATAGACCATGCGTCCTCGCGCAGCAATCAGCCCGTAGCGGGCCTTGCCGACGGCGAGATTGGTAGAAGGTGTTGATGTAGACGCGGTCGAGGAAGGCGGCCGGCATCCGGACCGTGCACGTCGATCTTGCCCAGTGTCGAGACAATCGCAGAACCCGACGCCACCGGCACTGCCATGACCTCGCGTCACCGAGTCCAGCCAGTCCTTCTCGCCTGCGCGCGGGATACCACTGCGCGCGCTTCCACAGCGCCGGTGTCGAGCGACAGGAACAGCCCCTTGCTCGCCGCCACGTGATGCGACGGCGTCAGCCGCGTCGCATGGGATGTCTCGTCGACGGTGATGGCCGGGCGAAGAGCGCCGACTCGCGACGGGCACGTATAGGAGGCCGGTAGATCGTCGTGCAGTTCCGTCTCTGGGAATGGATCCGAGCCGCTAACCGCCGCCATGATGGCGAGGCCGCGACATCTCAGTTGGTCTTGCCTGGTCCGTGGTCGGATGTCCTAGTGCGGTCGTGTGTAGCGCTTCAGATGCTCGACCGATTCAAGCTTCGCGCTGCGCCAGTTCGATGTCGGACGCCGTCACGTCGTGTCTGGTAATCGACGAGGCCTTGCCCTTGCCGACGACATGCCAGAGCGGCGTGAGCTGGAGATGGCACGCCTCGTCGTCGTCGGCGACAGGAGCCGTGGCCCGCCTTGCCGCTGTGCCCGGCGTCGAGCGCGGCGGCTGCGCGCTGCAAATCCTTCAGCCAGGCAGGCACCGATGGCCCGAAGGCGCCGTTGCGGCACCGGCGGCGACATAGGCGGAGCGCGCCGGGAGGTGCGCCCCGTCGGGCACGAAAGCGGCGATGTTATCGCGCCATTTCGGCCGGCCGGGACTGGTAGAGGCGGTAGGAGGTCAGAGACCCAACCGCCGGGGTTCCAGCCGCCCGCGGCAACGGCAACGCCGCGTCGGCTTCGACTTCGCGCGCGCGCGCCGCCGGTCAGCGACACCGCGATCTTTTTGCCGCCGTCCTTGCCGCCATCGACTGGCCGCTCACGGAGCCGTGCAGCACCGGGAAGTCCACCCTGGAGGCGAGCGAGCGATGGTGCGGGCGACACATCGCGATCGCGCGTCGATCACCGCCGCGCGATTGCAATCCGGCGCCGAGCGCTGTCTCGACCGTGCGCGCAGCGCATCCTCATTGTTGGTAGAACAGCGCGACGCGTTTCGCCGGCGTTGCCGCATAGCGCGCGACATAGGGTCCGCATGGCTGACGCCATCATCACGCCCGCGTGTCGTTGCCGGCAAAGACGATCGGGGCCGTTCGATGGCGCCGGCCGCGCACGCACGCGAGCGCCTGGCCACGACCCGCCACAGCCGCTGGCCGGCACCTGATGCTCGAGCGGCGAGGGCAGGTGGTCGCTGACCCGCTCGATCGCGCCATAGGTGCCGCCGTCATAGAGCCCGCAAACACGTCGTGCGGGTCATGATGCGGACGTCGGCATTGCCGCCAGTTCGGCCACGCGTCCGCGAAAGCCATTCGGCTGCCGCAGGCCGTCGATCGTGCCGCCATCCGAGAGCAGGCGCCGCCGGGCGAAAATCCTCCTCGCCCAGGATTGACGCGGGCACCAACTGCGGCCGGCAGCCAAGGCCGCGGCCAGCCGGTCGGGCCTGAGCCGGCGATCAGCACATCACAATGCGCCACGCCTTGTCGTAATGGTCGGGAATCGCAACGCCCGCGGCCCGGCCGAGACACGGCGAGCAGTGCGGGCGGATCGCCGGCTGTAGATCGCTTCCCAGAACTTGGCCGGCCACATGAGTCTTGTAGTAGAAGCCGCGACGAAGATCGGCGCGAACAGCTGTTCACCGACATCACATCGTGGCGCAGCGACGGCCAGCGGTTCTGGGCTGGCGGCCTCAGCCCCCTCATAGAGCTCTGCCGTGGTCGCCTCGTGTTCGGTTCGCGCCTCGCACCGGTGCGCAATTCGACCAGCGCGTTGGGCTCCTTCCGACCGGCGGTGAGGATGCCGCGCGGGGCTGCGATGGTATTTTGAACGAGCGGCGCGACACAGCTTGAATCGCCATTGGCGATCAGCGCCGAGGCCAGCGTGTCGCCCTGGAAGCCGGAGAAAGTCTTGCCGTCGAAGCGGAAGCTCAGTGGCGCCGAGCGGTCGACGAGGCCGCCGGACGCGAGGCGATGGGATTGGCTGGACGTCACGACTGCCGGCCTTCCGTGGGTTCGATGAATGCGAGGGGGCAGCGCGGACTTCGACACGAAAATTCATTTCGCGGCCTGCCTTGCACCGGCGCCGGCCCGCCGGCTCAACCGAAGAAATCTCGTGCGTCAGCGTGTGCGGCCCTGATCTTCAGCCAGACCGCAGCGGCCGCCATGGTACCAGTGCTCGCTGGTCTCGCCGGCGACATTGTCGCGCGCGTAGGATACATAGTCGAAGACCTCGTCTTCCGAGGCGCCGGCCGCCGGCCGCACCGGCTTGCGTCGCCGAGATAGGTGAACTCGCCGAGTTCCTCGCGTTCGCCGCAGAAGGACAGACAATGCGCATGGTGTTCCTGTCCGTCCTCAGTGCAGGTTCGGTTGGAAACGCCCCTGGCCCTTCTCGTCGATCATCGCACCATCCGGAAGCGATGAAACGAGGCGGAACCGTGCGGCTTTCTTGGCTCGTGGCGGCTCATCGCGGCAGCAGATGGGCAAAGACAAGGCGCTGAGCCTCGGCGTCGCCTTGAAGCCGCCATAGCACCAGCCGGCGTTTGAGGTAGAGCCCGTCGACTCGCGCGCGTCTTGTGCGATGATCGGCGAGGCCGTCCATCGACAGTCCATGATGCCAGCCCCACGCTGGTCGCAGCAGGCGGCACGCGGCCACAGATCATCGCATCAGCGCCATGCCGCCCCTCGCAGTACGTCACTGCCGATCACGTGGGCATTGGTGCCACGGTGCATGTTGTTTAGCAACGCGCGTGGAGCGTAGGAATTGTCAGCGTCTATGTCGCCGCCGAAAGACGAGGCCCGCCCTTGTCCGACTGGCTGACGTAGTGCAAATGCAGGCGCCAGACAGGTCATCGACACGCAGGGATGAGCGCGCTTGACTTCCGCCTCGGCGACGACGGCCTGCAGCACATGGCGTCTCGATCGTGGCAGGCGCAGGTCCGAGGTCCCTCGCCGACGACGCGCGAGTACTGCCGGCGACCGCCATGCCGACCTTGCCGGCGGCCGATTCTTGCCGCGCGAGGTCTCGACGCGGCACCTTGGCCGCTGGCGTCGCGGCTAAAGCCGGTCACATCGCAGTTCTGTGATGATGGTCGACGCCAAGCGCCTGCGCGCATGGGCGTAGCCCCAGACCACGCGTCATGGCGCGCCGTGCCGCCACGACACGCTGCAGAGAGCCCGCCTTGCACGGGAAAGCGCGCATTGTCGAAGTTTCAGAGAACGGTATCTCTTCTTGACCGCGGCGAGGTCGAGCAGCTCGCATCGTGATGCCGTTGATGCGCTCGCATCGTGTTGCCGCGCGCGCATAGGCGTCGCGCTGCGCGTCGGAAATGGTAGAGGTTGATGACGCCGCGCTGGCTGACCCATAGGCGTTTGCATAGTTGAGGGTCCTGCTCCATCCGCTCCCACAGCTTCATCGACAATTCGTAGAAGCCGATTGTTCCGGGCAGACCGTAATTGGAGCGGATGATGGTGGTGTTGCGGCCGGGCATTGCCGGAGCCGATCCAGCCCTTTTCCAGCACGGCGACATTCCTGGATGCCGTATTCGCTGCCACGGAACCAGGCGGTGGCCAGGCCCATGGCCGCCACCGCCGATGACCACCACGTCGTAGCGGATCCTTCGGGCTGGCATCATCGCGCCAGTGGCGCTGCCAGTTCTTATGGGCCGGACAGGGCGCGCGGGCGAGCGAGAAGATCGGAGTATTTCATACGTTCATTCCGAGGTCGCTCGCGACCGTGCTGGGACCCTTCTACGCATCGGATTTAGTCCGAAAACCGTTTCACACTTTCGGTCCGACATGCGCCTACTATATCCAGCGTGTGGTCGCGCTCCATTGCGTGAAGTGCGAGCATAGGAATTTCCATTCCTGTGTGCTTCAGCTTTAGGTAGGCCGACGAGAGAATTCCTCACCCAGCGCCGCCTTCAGCGATTTGTCCTTGTCGACACTCGCGCAAGGCGCGAGCAGGTTGAGCGGCACTTTGGCGCGCCCTCACGCGTATGCCCGTGCTGGTGACATGTCGAGTGTCGGTAGCGCTGTGCCGGATCCGCCTCGAGCGGATGCCGTCGAGGCCGGCGGCGATGATAGCAGCTGGCGTGCAGCGAGATAGGGGTGGGCGTCGACCGTCGGGCAGTCGCAGTTCGCGAAGCGGCCGGGGCCAGGCACGGCACCATGTGAGTGCGGTTGTTTACCGGTCCAGGTCACCGTGTTTCGTGCCCAGGTCGCGCCCCGAAATGGTGCGCGGCGCGTTGAATGCGCTTGTAGGAATTGACGCCGGTCGGTTGGTGATCGCGTGCCAGTGCCGAGGCATGCTTCATGATGCCGCCGAGGAAATTCTTGCCTTGGCCGACAGGCCGAGCTCCATCGATTGTCGGCGAACACGTTGGTCTTAGCGGCTTTGTCCCACACCGAGATAATGGGCATGGCAGCCATTGCCGTCAGTCACCCTGAAAGGGTGTTGGGCATGAAGGTCGCGCGCAGGCCCAATGCTCTTCTCCGCGATCGACTTGACCATGAATTTGAGAAGGAGTGCTTGTCGGCGGTGGCGAGCGCATCGTCGAAGGCCCAGTCATCTCGAACTGGCCGTTGGCATCTCATGGTCGTTCTGGCTAGGCGCCCCAGCCGAGCGCCAGCATGTGTGTCGCAGATCTCGCGATGACATCGTAGCGACGCATCACCGCTTGCTCTGATCATAGCACGGCTTCGACGCGGTGTTCGTATCGTCGGAGATCGTCTTGCCGTCCGCGAGATGAGAAAACTCGGCCTCGACGCCGGTCTTGGACCATGCATGCCCGTCGCTGGCGCCTCGGCGATCAGCCGCTTCAGCGTGTTGCGCGGCGCCTGGTCGACTTCCTTGTCGTCCATGATGCAGTTGGCGGCGACCCAGGCGACATCAGGTTTCCACAGGCAACTGGATCACCGAATCCGGGTCCGGCACCGCCAGCATGTCGGGATGCGCCGCGTGAGATGAGCCAGGTGGCGAACCCCGCAAAACCAGCACGTCCTTTGCATGTCGGCGATGGCCTGCGCCGGCACCAGCAGCTTGGCACGCTGGCCACCGACAGGTCGGTGTAGGAAATCATGAAATATTTGACGTTTTTCGCCCTTGCGATTCTGCAAGATCAGCTGTCACGGAAGTTCCCCATTTTTTTGTCGATCGTTGCCCCAGAGCGTGCGGGCTTCGGCCCTTCGTTGATCAGAAGCCGTTCTTCCCCGGTATCCAGTTGGTGCCGGCCAGCGGCACGCCAGCCATGGGCGGCTGCCTCGATCGTCAATGCGACGAGGTCCTCGGGTTCGAGATTGTGCAGCTGTTCTTGCCGCACGCGCGGGCGATAGTCTGAGCTTCCAGCGTCATCACCTTCAAATAGTTCGCCAGCCGGCGCCCGGCGGCGACCGGATCGACGCGCTTCATCAGTTCCGGGTCCTGCGTGGTGATGCCGGCCGGGTCGCGCCCCTCGTGCCAGTCGTCATAGGCGCCGGCGGTGGTGCCGAGCTCGTTGTACTCGGCTTCCCAGCGCGGATCGTTGTCGCCGAGCGCGACCAGCGCCGCCGTGCCGATCGAGACCGCATCGACGCCGAGCGCCAGCGCCTTGGCGACATCGGCGCCGTTGCGGGATGCCGCCGGAGACGATCAACTGCACCTTGCGGTGCATGCCGAGATCCTGCAGCGCCTGCAACCGCCGGCCTGATGCAGGCGAGCGTCGCGCTGGCCGACATTTTCGATGAACACTTCCTGCGTGGCGGCCGTGCCGCCCTGCATGCCATCGACGACGACGACATCGGCGCCGGCCTTCACCGCAAGCGCTGTGTCATAGTAGGGGCGGGCGCCGCCGACCCTTGACGTAGATCGGCTTTTCCCAGTCGGTGATTTCGCGCAGTTCGAGGATCTTGATCTCGAGATCGTCGGGACCGGTCCAGTGCGGGATGGCGCGAGGCGAGCGCTGGTCGATGCCCTTGGGCAGGTGCGCATTTCGCGACGCGGTCGGAAATCTTCTGGCCGAGCAACATGCCGCCGCCGCCGGGCTTGGCGCCCTGGCCGACAACAACCTCGATCGCATCGGCGCGGCGCAGGTCGCGCAGGTTCATGCCATAGCGCGACGGCAGGTACTGGTAGACCAGCGTCTTCGAATGGCCGCGCTCTTCCTCGGTCATGCGCAGCCGTCGCCCGGTGGTGGTCGAGGTGCCCGACAGGGTCGCGCCGCGTCCGAGCGCTTCCTTGGCAGGGCCGGACAGCGAGCCGAAGCTCATGCCGGCGATGGTGATCGGGATCTTCAGCTCGATCGGGCTTCTTGGCGTGGCGCGAGCCCCAGCACGACGCTGGTGTCGCAGCGCTCGCGATAGCCTTCGAGCGGATAGCGCGAGATCGAGGCGCCGAGGAACAGTAGGTCGTCGAAAATGCGGCAGCTTGCGCTTGGCGCCGGGCGCCACGGATATCGTAGATGCCGGTCGCCGCGGCGCGGCGGATTTCAGAAAGCGTGTAGTCGTCGAAGGTCGCGGATTTGCGCGGGCGTCGTCGGCGGGTTCCTGTAGGTCATGCTGCCTCAATTACGCGTCGGCGTTGTCGATATTGAAATTGTAGAGCGTGCGCGCCGAGCCGTAGCGCGTGAATTCCGCCGCCTTGACGCCCGGTGACGCCGGCGCGGTCGAGCAGGCCTTGCAGCAATTCCAGATGTCGGCCACGCATCTCCTTGGCTATGCAGTCGGCGCCGAGGCTGTCGACCTTGCCGCGCACGAAGAGCCGCGCCTCGTAGATCGAATCGCCCAGCGTCGTCGCCGGCATCGCCCAGCACCACCAGATTGCCGGACTGCGCCATGAAGGCCGACATGTGGCCGATATTGCCGTGCACGACGATGTCGATGCCCTTCATCGAGATGCCGCAGCGCGGACGACGCATTGCCCTCGATGACCAGCAGGCCCGCCCTTGCCGGTGGCGCCGGCATACTGGCTGGCATCGCCTTTGACTGTGATCGAACCCGACATCATGTTCTCGCCGACGCCGGGTCCTGCGGAGCCATGCACGGTGATGGCGCTGCCGGAATTCATGCCGCCGCAATAATAGCCGGACACTGCCGCGTACATCGATGGTGATCGGCTGGTCGACGCCGACGGCGACCGAATGGTTGCCTTTCGGGTTGAGGACTTCCCATGCCGTTTCATTCGAGCCGGGCGTCAAATTGTGGAGCGCCTGGTTGAGTTCGCGCAACGACATCTGATCGAGATCGAAGACCCGAGAGGCTTGGTCGTGCACGACCGTCTCTGAAAGCTTGGTTGCCGGCATGAATTCAATGCTCCCAGAAATAGACGGTTGCGGGCTCGGGTTCCCAGACCCTCGCATTGTCTATGCCGGGCAGTTTGGTCAGCGCGCGATATTCCGAGCCGAAGGCGACATACTGGTCGGTCTCGGCCATGACGGCGGGCTTGCAGGCGATCGGGTCGCGCACGACGCCGAAACCGTTCTTTGTACCGACGACGAAGGTGAAGAAGCCGTCGAGGTCGCTGAGCGTGCCCTCGAGAGCCTCGCCGAGATTCTTGCCATGCGCCATTTGCGACGAGAGATAGGCGGCCGCGACCTCGGTGTCGTTCTCGGTCTCGAAGGTCATGCCTTCGCGGATTAGTTCGCGGCGGACGTTGTTGTGGTTGGACAGCGAGCCGTTGTGCACCAGGCACTGGTCGGCGCCGGTCGAGAACGGATGCGCGCCCATCGTCGTCACCGCCGATTCCGTTGCCATGCGGGTGTGGCCGATGCCATGCGTGCCGGTCATCTTGCGAACGTCGAAGCGATCGACGACCGCCTCCGGCAGGCCGACCTCCTTGTAGATCTCGACCACGTCGCCGGTGCCCATGATGCGGATATCGGGGCGCAGCGCCTGGATGGCTTCGCGCGCCTCGTCGATCTTGGCAGGCGTGGTCCTGACCACCGCATGGGTTGATTTCACCGCGATCGTCACCGGCGTGCCGATAGCCTTGGCGAGTTCGGCCTCGAGGCCGCGGAAATCGCGTTCCGGCTTGGCCGACTGGATGGTGATCTTGGCCTCATTCCTGGAAGGCGCGCCATAGATGGCGATGCCGGCGCTGTCCGGACCCCGGTCGCTGAGCGAGATCAGCATCTGCGACAGCATCGAGCCGAGTTGAGGCTCGAGCGCCTTGTCCTTCAAAAACAGTCCGACAATTCCACACATGTCAGCCTCCCGATGTTGCAGCTAGACGATGATGTATCGAATGAGTCCCTCGAATTCAATCACATGAAAAAAATTTTCCTCTAGTTACGTATGCGGCTCAATGCCGCCCTGCGCACTATCGTTGCCCCGCCGGGCATTGTGAACCCATTTGGCGGTGCGGATGCGGGCTATCCTGTAGGCGTCGAGGATCGACAGCGCATAGATCAGGAAGCCGCCGGCATGACGGCCGACGAAGCTGGCGTCGGGTGGTGCGATCTTGGCGGTGACCCATGCCAGGATCACCGTGAAGAAAAGGAACTGCAGACCGCGCACCGGCACGCCGAGAATGACGTGTCCGCTTGCCGGCAGCGCGATTGCCGCGCCGAGAACCAGATACGGGTTGGGAGGGGTGGGGTCGGTGGCGGAATTGGTCATGCGGCCTGCCGTTCGCTTATGTTGATGGCGTCGCGCAGCGCCGACACCGACATCAGCAGTCTCTCGACCAGCGCTGGATCAAGTGTTGCGTCGCCAAATTCGGCTTGCCGGAAAACGCCATAGCGTGCTCGCTCGGCCTCCGCGAGCAGCCAGACAATGCGTATGCCCTTGGGCGTGATCAGCAGTTCCTTGGCGCGCCCTTCGGAGAAGATCTCGATATGACTGGCGATGATGCCTTGGGGAAAACGCGCGCCCCTGCGGTCGGTGCGCAGCACGGACTCGACTGGAAATCCCGGGGCCTTCGGCAGCGTGTGGTCGAGATGATCGAAATTGGAGAATGTCGTCGGCGAGCCCGGCCGCATCATCATGTCGAACGTGCCGGGCACCGCGACCTTTTCGGTGATCGAGATGCTCAGCCAGCGCGTTGGCAGCTTTCTCGTCGCCAGCGTGTCGACGATGGTGCGCAGCTGCACGCGCCGGCCGTTCCATGATCCTTCCCAGGTGACCACACCGGCGGTGCCGTCCGAAACATCAGCTGCGTCGGCAATGACGGTGCGGATGCCGGCATGGTCGATGGCGAGCGCCGCTGACGCCCTGTTGCGGCTGGCGCGCGCCAGCCAGGCAAGGTGAAGGACGAGGGCCAGGACAATTGCCCCGGCAAAGAGTGCTGACGTCACCTCGGACATTTTGTCATGCCAGGCCCGCCCGGGATTCGGACGGGCCTACTCCCATCAATAACCCTGAGGCTTCGGCCACGGCATGGTGAACTGATCGCCGCGCCGCACGAATCTGTAGCGGTAGAAATGGAACCACAGCGAGATCAGGAAATAGAAGGCGACCATGGCGATCAGTTGCGAGCCGAAGCCGAGGAAGATGGCGAAGAAGGTCACCACGCACAGGCAGAACAGCACGATCGCCGGCAGCGGATGGAACGGATGCGTGTAGCCGCGGCGGATCGAGCCGAGCGGCCATTTCTTCCTGAACATGATGATGTTGATGCTCATGAACGTGTACTGCAGCACGCCCGACAGGATCGAGAAGGTGATCGCCTGGTTGAGGTCGGCGATGAAGGCGAAGGCGAGCGCGATCGGCAGCAGGAACAGGATCGAGCGATAGGGCGTGCGATACCGGGGATGCACGGCCGAGAACCAGGTCGGCAGATAGCGGTCGCGGCCGAGCGAGAACCAGGCGCGCGCCGCGTCGTTGATGCAGCCATTGGCCGACGCAAGCGCAGCCAGCAGTGTGGCGATGAACAGCAGGTTCTCGAGCAGAGGGCTGCCGGTCAGCCTGCCGGCGTCCCACAGCGGGTAATAGGTGATGCCCAGATATTCCCACGGCATCATCGAGGCGCAGACATACCAGGTCATGGCAGCGGCGATCAGAAGCGTGATCATGCCGGCCATCGTGCCATAGGGCAGCGAGCGGGCCGGTGAGCGCACTTCCTCGGCCGCCTGCGTGGTGCCCTCGATGCCGAGATAGTACCAGATGCCGAACTGGAAGGCGGCGATGACGCCGATCCAGCCATAGGGCAGGGCGTTTTCGGGGGTGACCAGCTCGTTGAGCTTCAGCACGGCGCCCTGCGTCCACGGGCTGACCGAGAAGAACAGGATGACGATCGAGACATAGGCGATTGCGGTGATGACGAAGTTGACGTTCAGCGTCATCAGCACGCCGCGATAGTTCAGCCACGCCAGCACGACGATGGTGGCGGCGATGAAGGAATTGTGGGTGAGCCCTTCGACGCCGGCCTTGGAGACGATGGTGTCGCCAAGCAGGATGGCGTCGGACACTTCGAGCATCGTGTAGGCAAACACCAGGAACAACGCGACATTGAATGCCATCAGCGGCCCGACAATGTGCTTTGCCTGCGCATACTGGCCGCCGGCGGCGGCCACCGTCGATGTCACCTCGGAATCGATCATCGCGACCGAGGTGTAGAGCAATCCGACGACCCAGCAGACGATCAGCGCGGCAAGCGCGCCGCCCTTGTCGGCGGCGAAATTCCAGCCGGTGAATTCGCCGACCAGCACGATGCCGACGCCGAGCGCCCAGACATGGGCCGGGCCAAGTACGCGGAGCAGTGAAACCCTGTCCCCGTGGATTGCCGGTTCAAGCGTGACCGTCATTGTTCAATCCCCACTCAGATACGGTGTTTTTCGGAAACGGCCTCAAGCTCGCCTTCGCGCGATGAGGTCAGCACCTCTTCGGAGAAGGTCGTGTCGACCTTGAACCAGTCGTAGAGCATCCACAAAGCGAGCACGATCGAGATGCCCCAGCATGCGTAAGAGAGTGCCATCCACATGATCGTGTCCCCCGATTATTCGTGGAAATTTCCTACTTGTCGTCGAATTTTTCGTTGATGACGTCGCGATATTCGCGGTCGGAGGCGCGGAACAGGAAGACGAAATAACCGATCAGCACCGCGGCCATGATGATCAGCGTCGGCCAGTCGATGACATAATGGAAGCGGTTCTGGATGATGTCGTGCGCGGTGTCGGGTGTGTAGCCGAGCCTTTCCCAGATCGAGGCCATGGTCGGGTTCTGGCCAAGCGCTTCCCAGGTCTTGGCGTCGAGCGCGTCGATGGACTTCGCCGCACCGGCGAGGCCCATCTTGAGCGGCAGCCACAGCGCCACGAAAATGGCGACCACGACGACGACGATATCGAAAATCTGCCCGGACTTGCCTTGCTCCGGCGGTGTGTAGCGCGACATCTCTTCTACCCCTCAGGACTTGCGGTTGCGGAACGCGTCGGCGTTCTTGATGTCGAGCCCGTAGATGAAGCCCTTGTCTTCCTTGTAGTGATTGACCATCGCCAGGATCGCCGCGGTGTTGAAGATCAGCACGGCGGCGGCCGCGGCGGCGACGACCACCCTGATCCCCATGTTCGGGATGTACGGCCACGTCATCAGGAGGACGAAGAGGATCGTCGCCCACAGGCAGACGATCAGGAGCACGGATCCGCGCACATCGGAACGGTACAGCGCTTCGATGCGCTGCTGCAGGTCTGACATCGGTTTTTCCCCTTTTCCCGACGCCCGGTTCCGAATCCACCGGACGCGCCGCCCTCTTTCAAGAGAGTGAAATTTTTTTCATAAAATCGGGCCGAATTCCGCAATTGTCAAGGCGAATTTACGCGGCGTTAACCGTTTGCTTCGTGCAACAAATTTGCCTGACAATGAAATTAATTGCTTATGGGTATTGCGGCGCCCGAATGTTTGCGGTCAATATTCGGCCAAAGCTCCCGCCGTCGCGCAGGGGGCAGGGAACAGCAAAAGATTTTTCGAAACGGAGGACGAGCGGATGACGGCATCCTGGAGATTTTCGACCCTGGCGGATCGCCATCGCGCGCTTGGTTCGAAGCTCGAAGACTGGAGCGGAATGGGAACCGCCTGGACCTACGACAAGGATGCCGACGAAGAGTACATCGCCATCCGCACCAAGGCCGGCCTGATGGATGTCTCCGGCCTCAAGAAGGTCTACATCACCGGGCCGCACGCCTCGCATCTGATCGACCTCGCCACGACGCGCGACGTCGAGAAGATCTATCCCGGCAAGTCGGCCTATGCCTGCATGCTCAACGAGGCGGGAAAATTCACCGACGACTGCATCCTCTACCGCACCGGACCGAATTCCTGGATGGTCGTGCATGGTTCCGGCACCGGCCATGAGGAATTGCAGCGCGCGTCCGTCGGCCGCGACGTCTCATTGCGCTTCGACGACAATCTGCACGATTTGTCGCTGCAGGGCCCGACATCGGTCGACTATCTGGCCAGGCATGTGCCTGGCATCCGCGATCTCAACTATTTCCATCACATGCAGACGCAGCTTTTCGGCTTCCCGGTGATGATTTCGCGCACCGGCTACACCGGCGAGCGCGGCTACGAGATATTCTGCCGTGGCCAGGATGCCGGCACGATCTGGGACAGGATCCTCGACGAGGGCAAGAGCGCCGGCATCATTCCGTGCCGCTTCACCACGCTCGACATGCTACGCGTCGAAAGCTACCTCTTGTTCTATCCCTACGACAATTCGCAGAAATACCCGTTCGACAATGAAGGTCCTGGCGACACGCTGTGGGAACTTGGCCTCGACTTCACTGTCAGCCCGGGCAAGACCGGCTTTCGTGGCGCCGAGGAGCACTACCGCCTCAAGGGCAAGGAGCGCTTCAAGATCTATGGCGTTCTGCTCGAAGGCAAGGAGCCGGCCGACGAGGGCGCGCCGGTCTATCGCGACGGCAAGAAGGTCGGCGTGGTGACATGCGCCATGTATTCGCCGCTGGTCGAGAAATCGATGGGCATCGCCCGGCTCGACGTCGACTGCGCGGTCAAGGACACCAAGCTGGAGATCCGCAACAAGAGCGGTTCGATCAAGGCGACGGCGCAGCCGCTCCCCTTCGACGATCCCAAGAAGACCAAGCGCACCGCGAAAGGTTGAGGCATAGTCGACAGCGAGGGGTTCGAGGCACGAAGAGAGAATGGCAGTCAAAAGCATCATCAGCCGGCCCGTTTACGGAACCCTGTCCCCACAGCCCGGCAAGCACCACCTTTTCGTGGCGGATGCGGAGGGCGCGCTGGCGATAGCGGAGATGGCCGGGAAAGCTCCGGCCGGGTTTTTCGACGGAGCCGAAATCGTCTTCATTCCTGGCCCAGACGGCAAGCATGGCGCCGCGCTCGAAGCGCTGAAGCCGGCAAAGGTCCACGAGGCGCCGTCCTTTGCCAGCCTGCTGCCGCGGCTCAGGCAGACGCTGGCCAATGCGCATATGGGTCTGCGGCTCTATCTCTCCGGCACCGAAGGCCTGATCGGCCAGGCCATGCAGGTGGCCCTTGAAGCCGGCATCGACCACACTTCGATCCAGACCGAACATCGCGGCTCGCTGGCGCGCCGCATGCAGTGCGTCCACTGCAAGGGCATCACCGAAAACGTGACGACGCAGCCGGCGACCTGTGCGCATTGCGGCCTGCTGCTTTTGGTGCGCGATCACTACTCCAGGCGCATCGCCGCCTTTCAGGGCGTCTGTATCAACGCCGAGGACCGCAGCGAGATTCCTCCCATGGAGGAGATTTTCCGATGAGCACCGGCACCACCAAACTCGATGTCGTGGTCAGCGATGTCGTCCCGGTCAACGATCTGGTCACCCGCTTCCATTTCCGCCGCCGCGACGGCCAGCTTTTGCCGACCTTTTCCGGCGGCGCCCATGTCGTGGTCGAGATGCGCGACGGCGAGCGCACCCGGCTCAACCCCTATTCGTTGATGGGCTCGCCGCTCGACACGCGCGAATACACGATCAGCGTGCGCCGCGACGATGTCGGCCGTGGCGGCTCGCTGTTCATGCACAGGAGCGTCAGGCCTGGCCATGAGATGGTTGTCAGCTATCCGGTCAATCTGTTCTCGCTCGACCTGCGCGCCAAAAAACACCTGATGCTGGCCGGCGGCATCGGCATCACGCCGTTCATGGCGCAGACCGCGCAGTTGGCGGCCGAAGGCGGCAATTTCGAACTGCATTACACCTGCCGCACCGCCTCGCTCGGCACCTATGCCGATGTGCTGCGCGAGCGTTACGACCGCCGCGTCAGGCTCTATCACGACGACCTTGACGAGCGCATCGAACTCGACCGGCTGTTGTCGTCGCAGCCGCTCGGCACGCATCTCTATGTCTGCGGCCCGGCCGGCATGATCAACTGGGTGCGCGACCGCGCCGCCACCCTGGGCTGGCCGTCGGAGACCGTGCATTTCGAGCATTTCGCGGCGCCCCAGCCCGGCCTGCCGTTCGACGTGACGCTTGCCGTCAGCGGCAAGACGATCCGGGTCGACGAACAGCAGAGCCTGCTCGAGGCGATCGAGGCGGCCGGCGTCGATCCGCCCTATCTGTGCCGTGGCGGCGTCTGCGGCCAGTGCGAAACCAATGTCATCTCGTATGACGGCAAGTTCATCCACAACGACCACTGGCTGAGCGAGGAAGACCACCGCTCGGGCTGCAAGATCATGCCGTGCGTGTCGCGCTTCGAGGGCCGGTCGCTGGTGCTGGAAAGATAGGAGGCGAGCTTGGGCATCACCTTTCGCAAGGAAACGTTCCGCGACGACTTCACCTTCAGGAACAGCCCGGAGCATATCAGGCGGTTCCCGTTCCCGTTCCACGAGGACGCCTACATGTACGCGGTCAACATCGAGCCGCATGTCGTGGGACCCAAGGGCAGCGTGCTGGAAAACCTGATCGACGTCGACGAGCACTATGTTGCCGAGATGCAGGATCGCGCGCTGGTGCTGGCCGAGGATCCGCTGCGCTGCCAGTCGCTGCCGCACATGACACTGGCCGGCTGGGACCTGCTCGAACTCCTGATGGAGCAGCAGGCGCTCGGCTATCCCGAGCATTTCACGCTGACCCGCGACGGCGACCGCTGGCGCTGGATCAACCGGCCGCTCGGCATCGACGACACCTTCACTTTCGGCGATGTCTCGACGCTGCCCTACGGGCCGATGGAGTACATCACCCGGCAGAGCCAGGGCGATTTCTGCATCCTCGACCAGCGTGACGGCAATCTGTGGATGGATGCCGGCATGGTCACCACCCAGGCCGACTGGTCGCTCGACTTCGACATCGGCATGAACTTCTTCGAATGGCACGCGCCGGTGCCGCTGGCGCATGAGAAGGGGATTTTCACCCGGGCGCTGAAGTTCCTCACCAACATCCAGCAAGGCAAGCCGGCGCGGCGCCTGAACTGGACGATGACCATCAATCCGCGCCTCGATACCAGCCCCGAAAATTATCACAAATGGGGTGCGGACCGGACCACGGTGACGCCGGAGAATGTCGGCGACAAGGTGCATCTGCGCGTCGAGCTGCAGAGCTTCTGGCGGCTGCCGCGCTCCAACGGCATCGTCTTTCCGATCCGCTGCTACCTGACCAAGATGGACGAACTGGTGACGCAGCCGAAATGGGCACGGCGCCTGCACCGTGTCATCCGCGACCTGCCCGACGAACTCGCCAACTACAAAGGCCTGACGCGCTATCGCCCGACGCTGGTCGAGTGGCTGTCGAAGCTCGATGATGGGAGTGCGACGAGCCCGGGGTTTGGGCCGGATTGAGCTTGTACTTCCACAAGCGCCTTCTCCGTGGAATTCCTCGCCTTGCCAAAGGCAACTCCTCTGGAGGGAGAGGAAGGGAGCCTGCAGGGAGAGGAAGAAAGGAGCCCGGCGGCACAGTTTCGCGCCCTTCCTCTACCCCGTCGATCGGGGGAGAGGTGTCGAGCGAAGCTCGACGGAGTGGGGGTCGACCTGGTTCGGCGGTCGTGAGTTCACACCCAGGCGATCCCACTTATCGGCGGCTTCGCGTTTGAGGACCGCCTTCCCCCACTCCGTCGCTGCTTCGCAGCGCCACCTCTCCCCCCTCCGGAGGGAGAGGAAGGGAGCCTGCTGGGAGAGAAAGAAAGGAGCCCGGCGGGACAGTTTCGCACCATTCCTCTACCCCGTCGATCGGGGGAGAGTGTCGAGCGAAGCTCGACGGAGTGGGGGCCGACCTGGTTCGGCGGTCGTGAGTTCACACCCGGGCGATGCCTCCGATTGTCTACCTGCCTGCCGAGATTTCAGGCCCGCTCGGTCGTGCCCACTTATCGGCGGCTTCGCGTTTGAGGACCGCCTTCCCCCACTCCGTCGCTGCTTCGCAGCGCCACCTCTCCCCCCTCCGGAGGGAGAGGAAGGGAGCCTGCTGGGAGAGAAAGAAAGGAGCCCGGCGGCACAGTTTCGCGCCCTTCCTCTACCCCGTCGATCGGGGGAGAGGAAGAGAGCTTGGCGGGACAGTCTCACCTCTCCCCACTGTCGTGGTGTGGGAAACCAAGCTGGACTGAAGGTGCGCTCTTTCGCGAACGGATTTGGACAGCGTCCACTTAGTAAGCAAACCTCACCCTGCGCTGTTTTGCGGATAGCAGATGATCGAGAGGTAGCGCATCGGCAGCCGTGTCAGCTGTTCGGGGCCGTGCGGCGCGTCGGCGTCGAAGAACAGGCTGTCGCCGGGCTTCATCGGATAGAGGTTGCTGCCATGCCGGTAAACGACCTCGCCTTCGAGCATGTAGAGGAACTCCATGCCCTCGTGCTGGAAGGTCGGGAACACATCCGAATCCTCGGTCAGCGTGATCAGATAGGGTTCGACGACGACGCCGCTGGTGTTGGAGCCGATATGGCCGAGCAGATTGTACTGGTGGCCGGCGCGCGTGCCGCGGCGCTCGACGTCGAGGCCTTCGCCGGCCTTGACGAAGACGGCGCTGCGCTCTTCCTCGAAGCGGCGGAAGAAGGCGGTGACCGGAACGCCGAGCGCCCGCGACAGCGCCTGCAAGGTGGTCAGCGACGGCGAGGTGATGCCGTTCTCGATCTTCGACAGCATGCCCAGCGAAATGTCTGTGGCGACCGCCAGATCGGCGACCGTGATGCCGAGCTTTTTGCGGAACGCCCGCACCTCGCGGCCGATCGCAACCTCCAGCACTTTTTCGCGGGTGTCGCGAATGGCGTGCGGGTTCTGGGTCAGCGGCGCCCGGATGGTTTTGCCGTCCGCCGAAACCTTGGGCAGCGGCTTGGCCTTTGCACCGGCAGGGCCGGTCCCAGGCTTGGGATCGGAAATCTTGTTCGCCATGTCGCCCCCGGACTCTGCGGATTTATTTCACTCTAGGTGAACATGTAAGGTGCCGATACATGAGCGCAACAGCGACGGCAAGTCGCTTGAAGGCGCATGCATCCGATCCAGCGCCTCGCCGTGCGAGGTTTTTGCTGGAAATCCTCCCAGCCGAAACGCTGTTTCGACACAGGAACTGTTGACAGCACGAAAGGGCCAATTACTGTCCTGTGAGTGAAATTTGTTTCGTAAGAGCAATTTCAGGAAAAGTGTGAGACCGTTTTCCGTCCGGAAATCGCGTCATAAACAAAAGTCGAAATCAGATCGGGAGGCCTGCAATGAAAAGTCGCGTTGCCGTCATCGGAGCCGGGCCGTCCGGCCTGGCACAGCTCAGGGCCTTCAAGTCGGCCGCCGACAAGGGCGCCGACATTCCCGAGATCGTCTGCTTCGAAAAGCAGTCCGACTGGGGCGGTCTGTGGAACTACACCTGGCGCACCGGCCTCGACGAGCATGGCGACCCGGTGCACGGCTCGATGTACCGCTACCTCTGGTCGAACGGACCGAAGGAGTGCCTGGAATTCGCCGACTACACCTTCGAGGAGCATTTCGGCCGGCCGATAGGTTCCTACCCGCCGCGCGCGGTGCTGTGGGACTACATCAAGGGCCGCGTCGAGAAATCGGGCGTGCGCAAATGGGTGCGCTTCAACAGTCCGGTGCGCATGGTGACCTTCTCCGAGACGACGAAGAAATTCACCGTCACCGCGCATGACCGCACCAACGACATCACTTATTCGGAAGAGTTCGACAATGTCGTCGTCGCCTCCGGGCATTTCTCGGTGCCCAACGTGCCCTATTTCGAGGGCTTCTCGACCTTCAACGGCCGCATCCTGCACAGCCACGATTTCCGCGACGCCATGGAATTCAAGGGCAAGGACATCCTGATCATCGGCCGCTCCTATTCCGCCGAGGACATCGGTTCGCAGTGCTACAAATACGGCGCGAAATCGATCACCTCCAGCTACCGCTCCAAGCCGATGGGCTTCAAATGGCCGGACAATTGGAAAGAGGTGCCGCTGCTGCAGAAGGTCGTCGGCAAGACCGCGCATTTCAAGGACGGCACCACCAAGGATGTCGACGCCATCATCCTGTGCACAGGCTATCTGCATTCGTTCCCGTTCCTCACCGAGGAACTGAAGCTGAAAACCGCCAATAGGATGTGGCCGGACGGACTCTATGAGGGCGTCGTCTGGGAGAAGAACACCCGGCTCTCCTACATCGGCATGCAGGACCAGTTCTACACCTTCAACATGTTCGACGCGCAGGCCTGGTTCGCCCGCGACGTCATCATGGGCCGCATCAAATTGCCGTCGGCCGAGGCGATGGCAGCGCACGGCGCGAAGTGGCGGGCGCGCGAGGAAACGCTGGAAGATGCCGAGCAGATGATCTGGTTCCAGGGCGACTACACCAAGGAATTGATGGACCAGACCGACTATCCCGGCTTCGACGTCGAGGCGGTCAACAAGACCTTCATGGAGTGGGAGCACCACAAGGGGGAAGACATCATGGGCTTCCGCGACCACGCCTACCGCTCGCTGATGACCGGCACCATGGCGCCACTGCACCATACGCCCTGGCTGCAGGCACTGGACGATTCCATGGAGAGCTATCTCGAGGTGAAAGGCGTCGCGGCGGAATAGCCGTCGCGTCCCAGGCTACCCCAGCCTTGCCCGTGCCTTCGCCGTCCAGGCGTTGAACAGCCGGTCGGCGACGATGCCGATGAAGGCGATGGCGAGGCCCGCGACGATGCCGCGGCCGGAATCGGCCTTGGACAGCGCGATGAACACCTCCTGGCCGAGATCGCGGGTGCCGACCATGGCGCAGATGATGATCATCGCCAGCGCCATCAGGATCGTCTGGTTGACGCCGAGCATGATCTCGGGAAGCGCCAGTGGCAATTGTACACGAAAGAAGGTTTGTCGCGGCGTGCAGCCGGACACTTTAGCCGCCTCGATCAGCGCCGGCGGCACCTGGCGGATGCCGTGATTGGTGTAGCGGATGGCCGGCACCACGGCGAAGGCGACGGTGGCGATCATCGCGGTGACGTCGCCGACGCGGAACAGCATCACCACGGGGATGATGAAGCAGAACGACGGCAGCACCTGCAGCGTGTCGATGACCGGCGTGACGATCTTCTCGAAACGGTCGCTGCGTGAGGCCGCGAGCCCGATCGGAATGCCGATCAGGCACGCGATGAAGGCCGAGATGCCGCAGAGATAGACCGTCGCCATGGTCTTTTCCCACAGTCCGGTGACGGCGCAGAAGGCGGTCAATGCGGCGACCAGGGCGGCTAGACGCAGGCCGCTGAGCTGATAGCCGGCAAGGCCAAGCAAAAACACCGCACCCAGCCATGGAAAGCCCTCGCAGAAGGCGCGCAGCGGGTTCAGCACGTTGAGAATCAGCGCCACGCGAAACGCTTCGATCATGTCGAAGAAATTGATCGTCACCCAGTTCACCGCCGCTTTCCATAACGGCGCGGTGGTGAAGGTGATCGCCTTCGGCACCGTCGCGAAGGCCGGCACGAACAGGCCGAGCAGGGTGGTGACGACAAGAATGGCGATGGCCAGCGTCAGATTGGGGTAGCGCCGCCAGAAGCTCGGGCTCACCGCCTGATGGACATGGCCCTTTGCCTGTTTGTGCGCTATCGCCTGGCTCAGCCGGTCGAGCGCGATCGCCAGCGCGACGATGGCGAGACCGGCCTCCATCGCCTCGCCGACCTTCAGCGCCCGCAGCGCCAGAAGCACGTCGTAGCCGAGGCCGCCGGCGCCGATCATCGAGGCGATGATCACCATGTTCAGCGCCAGCATGATCACCTGGTTGACGCCGATCATCAGCGTCGGCCGCGCCGATGGCAGCAGCACCCGCCACAGTTTCTGCCGCGCCGTGCAGCCGGCCATCTCGCTGAAATCGTCGATTTCGGATGGCACCCGTGACAGGCCGAGCATTGTTGCCCGCACCATGGGCGGCGTGGCGAAGATGGCGGTCGCGATCATCGCCGAAACCGGGCTGTTGCCGAACAGGAGCAGCATCGGGATGAGATAGGCGAAGGTCGGGATCGTCTGCATCAGGTCGAGGGCAGGGGAGACGATGAGCCGTTCCGCCGACGGCTTGCGCCATGCCCAGATGCCGGCGAACAGCCCGGTGACGATGCAGAACGGCACGGCGATGGAGATCAGCGCCAGCGTCAGCATGGCGCTGGTCCACTGGCCGAACAGCGCGATGTAGAGGAAACAGCCGCCGACCAGCATGCCGAGCTTCCGGCCGCCGGCGGCATGCCCGGCAAGGAACGCGGCAGCGCAGACGCCGACCCAGGACAGGCGTGGCAAGACATAGGCGTCGGCGCCGTGACCGATCTTGAAATTCTTGGCCAGAAGGTTGAGCGCGAAGTCGAGCGGCACGCCGAGCACCGCGGTGATCGAGCGGGTCAGCCACGACAGGTTCGACTTGATCCAGGCCATCAGCGCGCCGACCCAGTCGGCGACCGGCACGGTCGCGCTGGCCGGATAGTTGACGGCCCAGGGCAGGCTGTCCTGCAGCAGGAAGACGACAAGCACGACGGCAAGCGCCGAGGCCCAGACCAGCAGCCAGACCTGAACCGGGCGCGCTCTTGCCTCGCCGGCGCCAGCCGTCACCGTCATGCGCCGGCCCTCGAACGATCGATCCCGGCCAGCAGGTCGATCACCGCTTGCGGCGTCACTTCGCCGATCGGCTTGCCGGTGCCGTTGACCACCGCGAACGGCTTGCCGGCCGATACGATATCAGCCGAAAAACTCGCTATCTTGGCATCCGGCGCCACGGTGCCGCCATGCTCGGCGCCGTTGCAGGCGCGCATCAGGCTGCGGGCCGAGATCACCTTGGCGCGGTCGACGTCGCGGGTGAACTCGGCGACATAGTCGGTCGCCGGGTTGACCACCAGTTCCTCCGGCGTGCCGATCTGGATGACCTCGCCGTCCTTCATGATGGCGATGCGGTCGGCCAGCCGGATCGCCTCGTCGAAATCATGGGTGATGAAGACGATGGTCTTGTGCAGCATCGTCTGCAGCCGCATCAGTTCGTCCTGCATCTCGCGGCGGATCAGTGGGTCGAGGGCCGAGAACGGCTCGTCGAGAAACCAGATTTCCGGTTTGGTCGCGAGGCTGCGGGCGATGCCGACGCGCTGCTGCTGGCCGCCGGAAAGCTCGCGCGGATAGAAATGCTCGCGGCCACGCAGGCCGACAAGCTCGATGACCTCACGCGCACGCGCCTCCCGCGTCGGCCGGTCCTGCCCCTGGATGCTGAGCGGGAAGGCGATGTTCTCCAGCACGTTGAGATGCGGCAAGAGCGCGAAATTCTGGAACACCATGCCCATCCGGTGACGCCGCAATTCGATCAGCGCCGCGTCGGAAATCTTGAGCAGGTCCTTGCCCTCGAACTCGACCTTGCCGTACGTCGGCTCGACCAGCCGCGACATGCAGCGCACCAGCGTCGACTTGCCGGAGCCCGACAGGCCCATGATGATAAAAATCTCGCCCTGGCGGATCTCGAGATCGACGGCGCGCACCGCGCCGACCAGACCGGCAGCAGTGACGTCGGCCATGCTGGCCTTGCCATCGCGCTCGCGGATGAAATTCGCCGCGTTCGATCCGAACAATTTCCAGACATTGCGGCAGGCAAGCTTTATCGGACGGGCATCCTTGCCCGGCTGTGTCGGTGCCTGTTCAGTCCTATCCGTCATCCAATCGTCCTTCTGGAACGTCAGGAATAGACCCGGCTGATCAGCAGCCGGGTCTCACTTTTCCAGTCGGAACAATCACTGCGCCCAGGCTTTCCAGTCTGCCTCATGCGCTGCGATCCAGGCGGCCGCGACGTCTTCCGGCGTCTTGCCGCCGAGATCGATCTCGCCGCTCATCTTGTTGAGCTCGTCGGTGTCGATCGTGAAGGCCTTCGCCACCTTGTAGGCGACCGGCCATTTGTCCTTCATGCCGGACCAGGAGTATTTCCAGATCTCGCCATGCGGCTTGCCGCAGTCATATTTGGCGTCGGGGTTCACGCCCCATTTCGGGTCGTTGTAGCATTCGGGCGTGTATTCGGGGAATTGCACCCATTCGCCCTTGTACTTGGCCGGCGCCCAATGCGGCGAATAGATCCACAGCATGATCGGCGCCTTGCGCTGATAGGCCGATTCCAGCTCGGCGAACATCGCCGCGTCGGTTCCGGCGTGGATCACGGTGAAGGGCAGTTTCAACGCCTCGACACGCTCGTCGTCAAAGCCCTCCCATGTTACCGGGCCGCCGAGATAGCGCCCTTTCGGTGCGGTCTCCGCCGTCGAGAACGACGCCGCGCATGTGGCGTCGAGCAAGGCATGCCAGTCCGGCAAGGTTGGGCATTTTTCCTTCATGTATTCGGGAAACCACCACTCTTCCTTGGCCTTGGGTCCGAGCTTGCCGAGCCGTTCGGTCTGGCCGGTCGCATCGGAGGCTTTCATGGCTTCGCCGGCGGTCGTGTCCCAGAACTCCAGGCCGACATCGAGGTCGCCATTGGTGAGGCCGGTGGTCAGACTGGAGAGGTAGTCGGCGGTCGGATATTCGACCGTATAGCCAAGCTTTTCCAGGATGCCGCCGAGGATCTTGGCGTTGAGGTTGACGCTGGTCCAGTCGAACAGCGCGATCTTGATCGGGTCGTTGGATTCGGGCGCGGCGGCTTGGGCGGAAGGCGTCAGCAGGCTTAGCGTCGCGAGCGCGACGGCGCCCATCGACAGGTTCGAGATCTGGCTGCGAAATGACATGCTTGTTCTCCTTCAAGCTGTGTGAAAATTATCGTTGGTTCCCTTCTTGCGGCTTTTCTTGATTGTGTTGGAAAGGCGGTTCGTTGCGCAAGCCCGTCGGCGCCGAATTGTCGCCATGGCTTTGGCCAAGGCAGGCAAGACGGCGCTCAATTCTGGTGATGGCGGAATAGGACTGGAGTGTCGGGGTCATGGCTGCCGACGGACCGTTGCGGGAGCGATCACCTGTGGGTCATTTGCCAGTCTTGCGGCGCCCTTCAAGGTGCGAGCCATCAAGGTTCCATGATCTCGGCTGTCGGCCCTGGCAAGCCCCATCTCGCTAAGCCGTTTCATGAGATGAAATTATATATACCAAGGTTCATCTCGCGCAACGATTAACGCCTGCGGGATGCACGATTTCAGACTGCACGCGAAGTCGAGCCCGGCCGCTCGATCTTTCGTCCTACCAGCAGACGTAGCCGCCATCGACGATCAGGTCGAGGCCGGTGACGAAGCTTGATGCGCGGCTGGCCAGGAACACTGTCGGCCCGACCATTTCCTCCGGCGCCGCAATGCGCCCCATCGGCGTGTCGCGTTTGAAGATCTTGATTTCTTCCGCCACCTCCGGCCGCTTGTTCATCGGCGTCAGCGTGTAGCCCGGGCTGATGACGTTGACGCGCAGCCCGCGGTCTGCCCACTCCATGGCGAGGCTCTTCGACATATGAATGACGGCGGCTTTCGAGGAGTTGTAGTGCGCCTGCGTCAGTCCCCGGTTGACGATGGTGCCCGACATCGAGGCGATGTTGATGATCGAGCCGTTGTGCCGCGCCAACATCTTGCGGGCTTCGGCCTGACAGGACAGGAACACGCCGGCGACATTGACCTCGTGCACCTTGCGCCATGTCTCCAGCGACAGCGTCTCGGCCGGTTCCGAACCGGCAATACCGGCATTGTTGACGGCGACGGTCAGCGCACCGAGTTCGCTCTCGACGCGATCGATCGCCGTCGCGAGGTCGCTCTCGGAAGTCACTGTGCCGGTCAGCACCAGCGCCTTGCGGCCGAGCGCCTTGATCCGGTGGGCGGTTTCGTCCAGACCACCCTTGGAGGCATGGCCGAAACAGGCGACGTCGGCGCCTGCCTCGGCCAGTCCGATCGCGATTGCCTGGCCGATGCCGCTGCCCGCGCCCGTGACCAGCGCGACATCGCCGTCCAGCTTGAAAAGATCCATCGATAGCCCTCCCTGCCTCGGAGAGGGTATGCGCTGAACCGTGCTCTGATCAAGCGCCCTGCGTTGCTCAGAAATAACCGTCCGACGCGGCGGTGGCTTCCTTGGGGATTTCGACGCCGTCGACCAGGATCTTGTCGACCAGTTCGTGGTGGAAGCAGACCAGCCCCTTGATCCGCTCCGCCTCGTGCACCGGTTCCGGATAGTACCAGACGAGGTTCTCGTGGCGCTTGGCCTTGGTCGTCACGTGATAATAGCTGGAGATGCCCTTGTAGGGGCAACGCGAGATGTAGCGGCTTGGCGCAAACATATCGAGCCGCGTGTCGGAGATCGGCAGATAGTGGCGCACCGGATGGCCGGTCTCGAACAGGAACACGCCCCGGCATGAATCGGCGACCTGTTCGCCGTCGAGGATGACCTGCACCCGCCGCGACGATGGCAGGCAGTCGACGCGGCGGAACGGATCGCGGGCATGGACGAAGATCTCCTCGTCCTCCTCGAACCAGTGGCCCATCTTGCTCCAGTAGAACGACATATGGTCGGCGAGCGGCGGGCTGCCTTTCACCGGATCGGCGTAGCGCCAGGCCGCGTCCTCGACCAGCGTCACGCCGGTGTTGAGCGAATAATGGGTCGCGACGCCCTTGAATGGGCTCTCCGTCGTCGTCGTGCTCGGCAGCAGGAACTCCTCGCGCACGTCGCTCATCGGAAAATAGTAGACCGGCAGATGGTCGGACTCGTAGAGCACCAGCGCGTTGACCGTGTCGGCGACCGTCATCGACCCGACCTGCACCCGCAGCCGCTTCTGCGTCGGCATGGTGAAGGCGACATAACCCGGCTCGAACTCATATTGGACGATGCTGTCGAGCAGCGGAAAATGCGGCCCGCGGCCGCGCAGATGGCGCTTGCGAATGGTACTCTCCCGTTGCTTTTCTTTGGTGATCGGGCGCTGGCGCACGGTCAGCTCAATGACACGCGATCGAGCAGCAGCCCGGCGGCGATCGGCGGCAGTCCGCTGACATTCTTGCGCACCGGCACCAGCAGATCGGGGAAATAGCTGAAAATGACCGGCGTTTCGTCGAGCAGCAGTCTCTGGATGTCGGAGGCGGTCCTGCGCTGCGCGCCGACGTCGAGCGCCTTCAGATAGCTGGTGACCATGCCGTCAAAGGCCGGGCTCTTGAAATGCGCTGCATTCCAGGGTCCGTCGCTGACCAGCGGGCTCTTGAGGAAGACGTTCGGCACGCTGCGGTGCGCGTAATCGGTGATGCCGAGCGGGCTGTCCAGCCAGTCCGACTGTCCGAACACCGCCTTGCCGTAATACTTGTCCTGGTCCTCGATGTTGAGCGCGACGCGGGCGCCGATTTTCTTGGCGAAGTTCTGGAACAGCTGCGCGTAGCCGGGAATGTCGGAATAGCGCAGCGTCGTCAGCGTGATGTCGAAGCCGCCGGCAACGCCGGCCGCCTCGAGCAGTTGCCTGGCCTTGGCGAGGTCCTGGACGCGTTGCGGCACCGTCTTGTCGGTCGCGGGGAAGGCCGGCGCGAACGGGCTGTCGTTGCCGGTCGCCGCCATGCCGCGGCACAGGCCATCGACCAGCTTGGAGCGATCGATGCACAGCGCCAGCGCCTGGCGCACGCGCTTGTCGGTGAACGGGCCGGTGTCGCAGCGCATGTGCAACTGGCGGTGCGCGGTCGAGGCGACACGCAGCACCGTGATGTCGGGGCTGTTGAGCACGACCTGGCTGACGTCGAGCGGAACGGCGTCGAGGATATCGACCTCGCCGGCCTGCAGCGCCAGGATGCGCGGCTGCACGTCGCCGTAGAACTTGAATTCGAGCCGGTCGGGCAACGCCTTCTCGCCCCAATAATCGGGGTTGCGCACGAAGGTCGCGCCGACCTTCGGCGTGTAGGTCTCCAGCCGGAACGGTCCGGTACCCTCGAAGGTCTTTTCGTAATCGCCCTCGTAGCTCGCCGGCAGGATGACGGCGTTGTAGTTGTCGATCGACACGGAATAGGGAAAGCTGCCGTTCGGCGCATCGAGGTGGAAGGCGACGGTATGATCGTCGACCTTCTGGGTGCCGCCCTTCGACAGCAGGCCCTTGAACACCGACAGCGCGTTCGAGGCACCGCTCGGATCGGCCAGCCGGTCGAAGGTCGCAACGACGTCATCGGCCTTGAAGTCCTCGCCATTGTGGAATTTCACGCCCTTGCGCAGCTTGAAGGTCCAGACGCTGCCGTCTTCGTTCGGCGCCCAGCTTTCCGCCAGCACCGGTTTCAAGGTGAGGTCCGGCTGGGTGACGCAGAGAAATTCCGCGGTCTGGAAAACCAGCTGGTAGCTGCCGCTGTCATAGTAGGTGACAGGATCGATGGCGCCGCCGGGCGTCGCCACGCCGGCGCGCACCGTGCCGCCGGGCTTGCCCTCGGCGCGGGCCTGCTGCGTGCCGAGGCCGGCAGCAGTGACAAGGCTGCCGAGGAACGGCAGGGAGAGGCCGAGCACGCTGCCATGGCGCAGGAAATCACGCCGGCCCATCCTGCCGGCCAGCAACTCGTCGACAGCGGAATTTTCGATTGCTGTGAGATTCCGGCGAGCGGCGTCGATCATCCTGAAATGCTTTGGCATGGCTGCATTCCTCGCTTGTCTTGGGTTTTGCCATCTAGTTCATTGTTGACTGCCGCCGGAAAGCGATATTTTTTGATAGGGGCCATCGAAATTTTCGATGCAAGGGGTGAGGCATGGACACTGAAAATCTGCGCAGCTTTCTCGAAGTTGCCGCCCATGGCAGCTTCACCGAGGCGGCCAGCCGGCTCAATCTCGCCCAGTCCACCGTCAGCGCTCGGATCCGCGGGCTGGAGGAGCAGTTGGGACGCCGGCTTTTCGTGCGCGATCGCGATGGCGTCACGCTGACGCCGGCCGGCCGGCAGTTCCTGCCGCACGCCTCTTCCATCACCCGCACCTGGGAGCAGTCGCGGCAGGACATCGCCGTTCCCGATGGCTACGAGACGCTGCTGCGGCTGACCGCGCCCGCCTATCTCTGGGACCGCATCACCTCGCCATGGGTCGAGTGGATGCGCGCCAGACGGCCGAACGTGGCGCTGCGCCTGGAGGGCAGTTTCCCGGATCTGGCGATCGACCAGCTGGCGGAAGGCCTGCTCGACATCTGCATCCTCTATCTGCCGCGCCCGCATCCCGGCATCGTCTACGAAACGCTGGCCGTCGATCAGGTCGTGCTTGTCCAGCATGCGGCGCAGACGAAGCCATGGACCGAAAACTACATTCTCATGGACTGGGGGCTGGAATTCCGCATCGAGCACGACCGCGCCTTTGCCGGCATGGTCAAGCCGGCGATATCGGCGGGGCTGGTCTTCATCGGGCTGCAGCATGTGCTGTCGCGGCAGGCGGCGGCCTATCTGCCGCTCAGCGCCGTCAGCACTCATATCGAGCGTGGCGAGATGCGGCGCATCGACAATGCGCCGGTGTTCCAGCGTCCGATCTACCTCGCATACCCGAGCAACCCCGTCTCGTCGGATGTGCTGGATGTCGCGCTCACCGGACTGCGCACGTTGGCGACAGACTGGACCAGCGATCGGGGCTTTGCGGAAGGCGACCGGTCTTTCAGCATGACCGGCCAGATGTGACGGGCCGGATCACCGGAGCGTCCACGGTGATGCCCGCTATGCCGGCTCGGTCACGACTGCCTTCTGTAGCCTCGCCAGTTCCGCATAGGGAATGTGGCAGCGGATCGAATGGCCGGGCTGCGCCTCGCTGAGCGGCGGTTCCTGCTGCTCGCAGATCGCACCGATCTTGCGTGGGCAGCGTGTGTGGAACACGCAGCCAGAAGGGGGGTTGGTGGCGCTGGGGATTTCGCCGTCGAGGCGGATGCGCGCCGTCTCGGTCTGGTCGAGCTTGGGCACCGCCGATAGAAGCGCTTCGGTATAGGGGTGATGCGGGCCGGAGAAGACTTCCTCCGAAGGTCCGATCTCCATGATGCGGCCGAGATAGAGCACGGCGATCTTGTCGGAGAGGTAACGCACAACGCCAAGGTCGTGCGAGATGAAGATGTAGCTGACATCTTCCTTCGACTGCAGGTCGGCGAGCAGATTGAGGATCGCCGCCTGGACGGAGACGTCGAGCGCGGAGGTCGGCTCGTCGCAGACGACGATGCGCGGATCACCGGCAAAGGCGCGCGCAATGGCGACGCGCTGCTTCAGCCCGCCCGAGAGCTGGCGCGGCTTGACTGCCAGATGCCGGTCGGTCAGACGGACCGAACGGACGAGGTCGTCGAGGCGCGCCTCCTGCGCCTTGCCGGAAAGGCCGGCCAGCCGCTTCAAGGCGCGGCCGAGGATGTGGCGGATCGAATGCGAGCGGTTGAGCGCGGAGTCCGGGTTCTGGAAGATGATCTGCATCGCCTTGACCTGGTCGTCGCCACGCTTCTCCAGCTTCGGCGCCAGCGCCTTGCCCTCGAGTTCGATGGTGCCGCCGTCATCGGGCGGCACAAGGCCGAGCAGCAGCCTGGCGAAGGTGGTCTTGCCGCTGCCGGATTCGCCGACCAGCCCCAGCGTCTCGCCGGGCCTGAGATCAAGCGACACGTCCTTCACGGCGCGCAGCGCATGGCCATGGCTGGCATAGGTCTTGTTCAGCCCGGCGACACGCAGCACCGGTGCGGTTGTCGGCTTGGGCACTGTCGCAACATCGCTCGGTGTGGCGCGCGGCAGAGCTTGCGCCTTGTCGTGGTGGAAGCAGCGCGACAGGCGCTTGCCGCGCTCGTCACTCAGATCATAGAGCGGCGGCAATTCGGTGCGGCAGCGGTCGTCGGCGAGCGCGCAGCGATCGGCAAAGGCGCAACCCTTGATGTCGGCACCTATGCCGGGCAGGAAGCCCGGAATGGTGTCGAGGCGGCCCTGGTCCTTGCGCTGGCCGCCGCGCGGCAGGCAGCGCAGGAGCGCGACCGTATAGGGATGGCGCGGATCGTTGAAGACGACATCCGTCGGCCCTTCCTCGACCAGCATGCCGGCATAGAGCACGCCGACGCGGTCGCACATGTTGGAGACGACCGCCAGGTTGTGGCTGATGAACAGGATCGAGGCCGACAGTTCCTGCCTGAGCTGTGCGATCAGGTCGAGCACTTCTGCTTCCACCGTCGCATCGAGGCCGGTGGTCGGCTCGTCGAGGATCAGCATCGACGGATCGTTGGCCAGCGCCATGGCGATCGCCACGCGCTGCTGCATGCCGCCGGAGAGCTGGTGCGGATAGCGCTGCATGACGCTTGTCGGGTCGGAGATGCGCACCCGGTTCAGCATGGCGATTGCCTTGTCGGTGGCCGCCTGTCCCGTTATGCCGCCAAGCTCGAAGATCTCGGTCAGCTGCCGGCCGACGCGGATCGACGGATTCAGCGCCTTGCCCGGGTCCTGGTAGACCATCGAGACGCTTTCGGCCCGCGCCCGCCTGAGCGCTTCGGCGTCCAGCTTCATGATGTCCTGGCCGTCGAGCGAGATCGCGCCGCCGGTGATCGAGCCGTTTCTCGGCAGGTAGCGCACGACGGTGAGCGCCACGGTGGATTTGCCGCAGCCGGATTCGCCGACCAGCCCGTAGGCTTCGCCCTGGCCGATGTTGAGGCTGAGGTTGCGCAGCACCGCGCGGTTGCGGCCGGCAACGCGGTAGGCAACCGACAGGTCGTGTAGTTCAAGGGCGTTTTTGGCCTTGGCGGACTTAGTCATTGAGCGCTCCATGAACGCCGTCGGCCACCAGATTGACACCGATCACCAGCGAGGCGATGGCGAGCGCATCGAACAGCACCGTCCACCAGAAGCCGCCGCCGATCATGCCGTAATTGCTGGAGATCGAGAGCCCCCAATCGGGCGACGGCGGCTGGATGCCAAAACCCATGAAGGAGAGCGTGGCGACGGCGAAGATGGCGTAGCCAAGCCGCACGGTGGTCTCGACCAGGATCGGCGGGATGACGTTGGGCAGAATTTCGACGAACATCGTATGCAGGGCACTTTCATGCCGTAGCTGCGCGGCGGCGACATAGTCGAGTTCGCGCTCGGCGAGCACCGCGGAGCGCACCGTGCGCGCGATGATCGGCGCGAAGCTGAGGCCGATGACGACGATGACCGTTGTCTTGGATGTGCCGAGCGCGACGATCGCCAACAGCGCGACGATGACCACCGGGATCGCCATGAAGGCTTCAAGGATGCGGCTGACGACATCGTCGACGAGGCCGCGAAAATAGCCGGTGAGCAGGCCGAGCGCCGTGCCGGCCACGGTCGCCAGCAAGGTTGCCAGCGGGGCGACGGTCAGGATGTCGCGCGAGCCGACGATGACGCGCGAGAAGACGTCGCGGCCGATCTGGTCGGTGCCGAACCAGTGTTCGGCCGAAGGCGGCGCCAGCGCGTTGATGATGTCGTCGGCGAGCGGATCGTAGGGCGCGAAATGTTCGCCGAACAGCGCGCAGGCAACCCAGAACAGCACGATGGCGAAACCGGTCAGGAAGGTGCCGGAGCGCAGCAGCGACAACAGCACCTCCGCCAGCGGGCCGCGCCGGCGCGTGTCGTCGGGAGTGGGGGAGGTGGTTTGGACGGCGCTCATTGATCTGACCCCAGCCGGATGCGCGGATTGAGCACGGAATAGAGGAAGTCGGCGACAAGCGTCGCCACCGCATAGACGATGCCGATGGTGAGAATCCCCGATTCCAGCATCGGGAAATCCTTGCCGCGCGCCGCGGTGAAGATCAGCGAGCCGATGCCCTGGTAGCGGAACAGCGTCTCGATCACGACGAGGCCGCCGATCAGATAGCCGGTCTGCGTCGCGATGACGGTGATGGTCGGCAACAGCGCGTTGCGCAGCACATGCCGCCAGATCACCGTGCGCCATGGCAGGCCCTTGAGCACGGCAGTTCGTGTGTAGTCGGAATCGAGCGCCTCGATCATGCCGGAGCGTGCCATGCGGGCGATGTAGCCGAACAGCACCAGGAACAGCGGCAGCGAAGGCAGGATAAGGTAATAGAGCTGGGTGAAGAAGCCGGCATTGCGCGGCCAGGCGGCCGATATCGGCAGCCAGCGCAGCCAGACGCCGAAAATCAGGATCAGGATGATGCCGGTGACGAATTCGGGCAGCACCGTCACCGACAGGCCGCCAAGGCTGATGATGCGGTCGAGCGGCCGGTTGAGATTGAGCGCCGCGATGACCCCGCCGAGGATGCCGATCGGCACCACCAGCACGAAGGCGACTGCCGCCAGCTTCATCGAATTGCCGAGCGCATCGATGACGAAGGGCGCGACCGGCGAGCGGAAGATGTAGGAGGTGCCCATGTCGCCCTGGACGAAGTTCGAGATCCAGCCCCAGTACTGCACCAGCAGCGGGCGATCGACACCGAGCGTGTGATTGAGCGCGTCGACGGCGCGCTGGTCGGCGAACGGGCCCAATATGGCGCGCCCGACATTGCCGGGCAGCACCTGGCCGCCCAGAAACACCATGATGCTGAGCAGGAACAGCGTCACCAGCGATAGCGAGACACGCCGGACAAGGAAGGAGAGAATGGCTAAGACTCCTTGTGGAGCCAGCCCCCTTGGGGGAGCTGGCTGTTACAGGATTGGCTTTCCCTTTCCGTTCAGGCCTTCGATGCCTTGTCGAGGAACAGCTGCGACATCGCGGTCGGCTGCACGCCGGTCACGCCTTTCGCCGTCGCCGTCAGATAGTCGTAGAAATAGCCGAAGATGACCGGCGTTTCTTCGAGCAGCAGGTTCTGGATCTTGCCTGCCGTCGCCTTCTGCGCCTCGAGGTCGAGTGCGGCGATGTAGCTGGTCGCCAGCGTGTCGTAGTCCTTGTTCTTGAAGTGCGCCGCGTTCCAGGTACCGTCGCTCTTCAGCGGTGCTGCAAGATAGACATTCGGCACGCCGCGGTGGCCATAGTCGGTGATGCCCATCACCGAATCCAGCCAGTTCGACTTGCCGAACACCGCGTCTCCGTAGTAGCCGCCCTGGTCGAGGATATTGAGCTCGAGCTCGATGCCGATCTCCTTGACCCAGTTCTGGATCAGCTGGGCGTATTCGGGGATTTCCAGATAGCGCTCGGTGGTCAGCGTCACCTTGAAGCCCTTGGCGGCGCCTGCGGCTTCCATCAGCTGCTTTGCCTGCGCGATATCCTGCTTGCGCTGCGGCACGCTCGTATCGGTCGAGGGGTAGGCCGGGGCGAACGGACTGTCATTGCCTGGCGAAGCCCGGCCTTTCATCAGGCCGGCAACCAGCTTGTCACGGTCGAGGCTGAGCGCGATGGCCCGGCGCACGCGCGGGTCCTTGAACGGGTCCGAATCGCAGCGCATATGCAGTTGCTGGTGAGCGACCGACTTCAGGCTGATGATGTCGACATTCGGATCGTTGAGCAGCGCGACGCCGGACAGCACCGGCAGTTGGTTGATGATGTCGACCTGTCCGCCCTGCAGTGCCAGGATTTGCGGCTGCGTGTCGGTAAAGAAGGTGAATTCGGTGCGCTCCGGCAACGCCTTCGTGCCCCAATAGTCTTCGTTGCGGACGAAGGAGGCGCCGACCTTTGCCGTGTACTTCTCGATCTTGAACGGCCCGGTGCCGTCGAAGCTCTTTTCGTAGTCGCCCTTGTAGCTCGCCGGGATGATGACGGCGTTGTAGTTGTCGGACGACAGCATGTAGGGGAAGTTGCCGTTCGGCGCGTCGAGGTGGAATTCCACCGTGTAGTCGTCGACCTTCTTGCTGGCGCCCTTTTGCAGGATGCCGTTGAATACCGACAGCGCGTTGGACGAGTTTGCCGGATCGGCAAGGCGGTCGATGCTGGCCACGACGTCGTCGGCCTTCATCTCGCCGCCGCTATGGAATTTCACGCCCTTGCGCAGCTTGAACGTCCACACCGTGCCGTTGTCGTTCGGCTTCCAGCTTTCGGCCAGCGCCGGCTGCAGCACGAGGTCGGGGCCGTCGACGCAGAGGAACTCGGCAACCTGCTGCATGATCAGCAGGCCGCCGGCGTCCGCGATGGTGACCGGGTCGATCGTTGCCGCCGGCACGCTGCTGGCGACGCGGATGGTGGCGCCGGGCGCGCCTTGGGCGCGCGCTAGCGACGGCATGCCGCCGAGGCCGGCGGCTGCACCGATGCGGCCCAGCAGCGGCAGCGACAGGCCGAGCAGGCTGCCGTGACGGATGAAGTCGCGGCGGCTGACCCTGCCGTCGACGAGGCCATCGATCAGGTGATTTTCAAGCGGCGAGCGATTGCGCCGGATCAGGTCGAGAATGTGATAATTCTTGCTCATGGGTTTTTACCCTTCCCCTGTGTTCTTATGGTTGACGAATTTTTTGCGGATTTGCTCCATTTCCGATCGTCAGAAAGGCCTGCTAACCGGGACTGTAGCATGCGGTTTTGTCCGGTCCATCCGGTCGTTGGCGTGGATGCGCCGGATTCCTGGCTGCACTGCTTCCACCGTCTTTGTCCGACCTTCCCGACCGAAGTCACGGCGGTTGGCTTCTCGTCTGTTGGCCACATATCTTGGTCGTTTGTTCTGGCCGCCTGCCGTCATCTAGTTCAGCGGCAAACGGCGATAGGTTCCGGGCTTTGCCGGATCATGATACTTGTTGCACGGTCCTTTCTCGGTAAAGTCTCTGTGACAGGCAGCGAGGTTTTCCCGCGACAACGTGATGCCGAGACCGGGGCCTTCCGGCACGCGCACGACGTTGTTTTTCGGCGAAAACGGCCCTTCGTCGGTGACATCCATCGGCAGCATGCGAAACAGCGACTGGTTCGGCTCCCTGATCCAGCCGAGTGCCGCGCACAGATGCAGATAGGCCGCGCTGCCGATGCCGCTGTCGCCGCTGTAGCACCAGAAATCGATGCCGGCGTGCTCGCAGGCGCCGACGAAACGCAGCAGGCGGCCGATGCCGCCATGCGTCGTCGGGTTACCGACGAAAGCGTCCGGCACCTTGGTTTCCATGGCGCGGGCAATATCGATGTTGTGGGTCGAGAACGGGATCGAGCAGTGGCGCCGCAACTCGCGCATCTCCTCGATGGTGGCCACCGGATCTTCCCAGTTGCGCACCCCGAGCTCTTCCAGCGGCCGCGCCAGCCGCCGCGCCGTCGCCAGCGAATAGGCCTGGTTGGAATCGATGCGGATCATCGCATCGTCGCCGAGTTTACGGCGGATCAGCTCGACGATTCTCAGCGAGACTTTCGGGTCCTCGGTCGAGAACTTGCCTTCGAAAAAGGTCGTCCCGTATGTCTCGTGCATCTCGACGCAATAGTCGGCGACTTCTTCCGGCGTCGTCTCGCCTTTGACCTTCAGCCCGTCGCCGCGCAGCGAGAAATAGTCGGTGAACGGGATATCCTTGCGCACGGCGCCGCCGAGCAACTGGTAGAGCGGCTGGTTCCACGCCTTGCCGCGCAGGTCCCAGAACGCCATCTCGATGGCGCCGAAGGCCATGATGCGGGTGCGGTCGTTGATCGACTGCACACCGGTCCAATAGGGCAGGCAGACATTCTCGGCGCCGGCAATGTCGAAGGCGTCGCGGCCGACCAGCCGTGGCGCAAGGACATCGTTGATGATCGCGGCCGCTGCTGGCGTCGGCGCCTCACCGAGGCCGATCAATCCATCCTCGGTCTCGACCTCGACGATGGTGGGCGAAAACCCGTCGAGCTCGCCGAACACCCAGGCGTAGGGCGCCTCGAGGCGCAAGTTGACCGGAGTGGCGGTGATGCTGCGGATTTTCATCTCAGTGGCCGACCTCGAAGAACGGCGCGCCAAGCAGATCGGGAACGACGTCGATGCCGAGGCCAGGTCCATCCGGAATGCCCATGCGGCTGCCGGTGACCGGCGGCATGTTCGACGCCGTGCGCACCGTCACCCATTCGTGGAAGGCGATGGCATGCAGCCGGCGTTCCTCCGGTGTCGACAGCGACAGATGCGCCATCGCCGCGGTGTCGATCTCGGCGCCGCCGGTGTCCTCGACGGTGATCATGAAGCCGAGGTCGACGGCGAGATCGCGGATCTGCCGCGTCTTGGTGACGCCGCCAAGCCGCGAGATCTTCAAGGTCAGCCCGTCGGCGGCACCCTTGCGGTGGATGTCGAGCATGTCGTCGAGCGAGGCGACGGACTCATCCAGCACCATCGGCTTGTCGAGCGAACGGCGCACCGACATGCATTCGTCGATCGTCGTGCAGGGCTGCTCGAACGTGTAGTCGATGGCCCGCGTCGTGTCGGCGAACTGGCGCGCCTGGTAGGGCGTCCAGCCGGCATTGGCATCGCAGAAGATCACCGTGCCTTTCGGCACCGAAGCGGCAACCGCAGTCACACGCTCGATGTCGTCATGGACATTGCCGCCGACCTTGACCTGCAGCCGGTGGAAGCCGTCCTTGACGATGCGCTTGGCCAGCGCCGCCATGGCCTCGACGCTGCCGTGGGTGACGACCTTGTAGAGTTCCGCGGTTTCGCTCTCCCGGCCGCCAAGCAGCGTCACCAGCGGCACGTCGGCGGCGCGCGCGGCAAGGTCCCAGCAGGCCATGTCGAGCGCCGACTTGATGTAGGGGTGGCCCTTGAACACGGTGTCCATCAGCCGGCCGATACCAGCCAACCCGCGCGGATCCTGGCCGATCAGATGCGGGGCGATCTCCGGCACGCCTGAGCGCGTGCCTGCCGGAAATGCAGCGGAGTAGAAGTTGCCGAGCGGCGCCATTTCACCCCAGCCGGTCAAGCCGCTGTCCGAGGTGATGGCCACGATCACCGCGTCGAAGCAGTCGGCGACGCGTCCCTTGGACATGCGGTAGGGCCCGTCCACGAAAGGCTGCACGACATGGTAGGCTTTGATGGTTTCGATCTTCACGTGTGTCTTGTCCGCTATTTCTGCTGTTGACGGTTGGTCAGGCGCCTTTCGAAGGGCGCTGTTCGAGATCGCGCGCGTAGGAAAGAAGCTCTTCGAAATCGAGGTCGATATGTTCGCGGGCATGGCGCTGGGCAGCACGCATGTCGGCGCCTTTGAGCAGTGACACATAGGTCTCGTGAACGTCTTCGGAAGGCACCGCTTCGTTGCGTGCCTGCTGGTGCAGGGCGAAATACATCTGCAGCCGGCTGGTCAGCCGCTGCCAGGTTTCCAGCAGCACCGAATTGTCGGCCCATTCGTAGATCAGGCCATGCAGTTGCAGCGCCGTTTCAATCTGGCGGGTGGTGTCGCGGTTGCGGGTCGCCTGTTTCACCGCCTCGTGACGACGGTCGAGCTCATCGAAGAAGCGCTGGTCGCGCAGCGGCCAGGTGCGCTCGATGGCGAATTCGTCCAGCACCTTGTTGAGCGAATAGGCATCGTCGATGTCCTTCGCGGTGACATCGATGACGAAGGTGCCGGCATAGGGAATGCTGGTCAGGATGCCTTCCTGCACCAGCTCGCGCATCGCCTCGCGCAGCGGCGCGCGGCTGACCTTCATCTGTTCGGAAATTCGAAGCTCGTTGAGCTTCTGGCCGGGTTCGAGCTGCCCGGTCAGGATCGCGCGCCGCAACAGCGCCACGATCTCGGCGCGGCGCGTGGTATCCGCGATCGGACTGAAATCCGCTTTGCCCATTCGGCCACTCCCGAGGAAATCGAGAACAAGACAAGCAGATTGTCGACAATCTAACAAGAGGCCATTTTCGGATTCTTGAAGACCGCTGGCATGCCTGCTTCTTCCTCAGGCAGCGCGGCCGTAGAAGCCGACCCGTTCCTCGGCGCTGAACATCACACCAGGCTTCTCGTAGTAGGAAAACACCGCGATCACGCGTTCGCGTTCGCCTTCGACAGTGGTGACCCGGTGCGCGGTGTTCTTGCCGCGAAAGACGTTGAGCGTGCCCGGCCTCACGCGCAGGATCTTTGCGTCGGAATCGCGCCCCTCGAGCAATCTGGCAACGCCGTCATAGTTGGGATTGTCGTCCGACCGCAGATCGGTGCGATATTCGAAATCGCCGCCGCGCTCCGGCGCTTGCAGGAGAAGTGTGGTGGTGAACTCCGAACGATCGAAATGCCAGTTGAGCGCTTCGCCGGCGCGATAGGCCATGACATTGGTGCGCGCCAGCGGGTCTTGCATGACATGCAGCTTGCTCTTGCCCATCGCCGCCGCCAGGAAGCGCAGCAGCGGCTCGTATTCGTAGATGGCAAGCACGACGCTGCCGGGAATCTGGTCGGCACAAACGGTGTGGCTGATGGTTTCGACCTTGCGCAACGCCGGATGATCGGGAGCAAGCCCGGGAATGTCGGGCTTGAAGTAGATGTTGTGCATGCGCTTGTGCACATGCGACCGCGCCGCCATGACCGGCTGGATTTCCTGGACGGCTTTTTCAGCGACGCGGGGCCGCAGAAACCCCTCGAGATTGAACATGCCGTCGGCTTCGAGCGCGGCGACGGATTGTTCGACAAGGCGCTGCCATTCGGCGCTGCCTTCGCGGTCGAGTGGATAGCGGTCGAGATCGAGAATGTCGTTCATGGTTTTGGTCATGATCATGGGGCTCCGAGGTTTCGAGCCTATGAGATGGCAAAAAAATCTTTCTCTCAACGCGGAAAATTATTAGGATTGCGCTAGAAAAACTTTCGGGAAGATTGGGCATGGAACGGTTGCCGCCGCTGAATGCGATCAAGGCCTTCGAGGTCGCGGCGCGCACCAGTAGCTTCACCTTGGCCGCGACCGAGCTCGGCGTGTCTTCGGCGGCGGTGAGCCAGCAGATACGCAACCTCGAAACCTGGTTCGGCAAGCAATTGTTCGTACGCAGTGGCAACCGCATCGCGCTGACCGACGCCGGCCACGCCATCTATCCGCAGACCGCGCGGGCGCTGAGCGACATAGCAGCGATCGGTCGGCGCATGCTGGAAGGCGGCTTGCGGACGCGTCTTGTCGTCAGCGTGCCGTTTTCGCTGGCCGAACTGTGGCTGGCGCCGAAGCTGGCCGCGCTTCTCGATGCCTTTCCGCAGATGGCGATCGACGTCCGGGTTGAGGACGATCCGGTCGATTTGATGCGCCAGAACATCGATCTGCGCATCAGCTATGGCGACTACCACTATCCCGGATTGAAGCTAGTCCGGCTTGTCCATGACGAGGTCCTGCCGGTCTGCGCGCCAGAATTCTGGCAGAGGAACGGCAACGGCGATTCGGGTCTGGCGGATCTGCACGAGAGCCTGTTCATCCACACCAATTGGGGGCCGAACTATGCCTCGCACCCGACCTGGGCGGACTGGTTCGCGGCGTCCGGCGGCAGCCGTTCGCCCGATCCATCGCACGGGCGGCGCGTCGGCCTGTCCAGCCTGGCGATCGCCTCGGCGCGGCTGGGTCTGGGCATCGCCCTTGGCCAGCGGGTCATGGCGCGTGCCGATCTCGAGGCAGGACGGCTGATCGCGCTCTCGTCCGTCTCGGTCCGCCTCGGGCATCCCTATTGCGCGTTCATGCCGCCTGCCAAGGCCGACCGTGCCGATGTCGCCGGCCTGGTCGAGTTGCTCACAAAAAACGGCGCCCGCGACCTGTGGGAGGTCGGGGCGCCGCGCTGAAGCCGGACCTGACGGGGGTGTTCAGGTGGCCGGCTTTTCCGGGAGCGGAGAAATCGGCATTCCGGGTCCGATCTTCTGCAGATTGCCTGTTATCACCTGGTCGCCTTCGGCCACGCCGCTCAGGATCGCCACCTGATCGCCGCTGGTCGGCCCGAGCGAGACCAGCCGCTGGTCGACCGTGTTGCCCTTGCCGACGACGTAGAGATATTTGCCGAGCTGGCTCGAGCCCAGCGCCGTCTGCGGCACCATCAGCGCGTCGGCCTGCTGCTTCACATGCAGCCGGACGCGAACATACTGGCCCGGCAGCAGCGTGAACTTGCCGTTGCCGATCGTCGCCCGCGCAGTGATGGTGCCGGTCGAACGGTCGACCGAATTGTCGATGAAGGTGAGTTCGCCTTTCTGGCTGGCCTCGGTCTCGCCGGGAAGCAGGACCTCGACTTCGATCGGGCCGGCCGCGCGCGCCTGCTCGATCTCGGCCAGATCCGTCTCGCTCGGATTGAAGGTGACGTAGATCGGGTCGAGTTGGACCAGCGTGTTGAGCACGGTGCCGGCTACGCTGACCAGCGTTCCGACCGAGGCCTGGTTGCGACCCAGGCGTCCGGCGAACGGCGCGCGGATTTCGGCGTAGCTCAGATTGAGCTCGGCCGTGCGCACCGCCGCCTGGTTGAGCGCCAGCGACGCCTGTGCCTCGCGCAAGGTGCTGGTGCGCTGGTCGAAGCCGTCCTTGGCGAGATAGCCGCTCTTGGCAAGCTCGGTGCCGCGGCCGAGATTGGACCGGGCATAGTCGAGCGTTGCCGTGTCGCGCTGCACCTGCGCCCTGGCCTGGTCGAGAGCCGCCTGGAAGTCATCGGGTGAGATCTTGTAGAGAAGATCGCCTTGGCGGACGTCGACGCCGTCGGCAGCGGCCTGCTCCTGCAGGTAGCCTGGAATCCTGGCCTGCAAGGTGATGTTGCGGATAGGCTCCGTGCGCGCGGCGTAGTCGAGGTAGATCGGGATCGTCTTCTTGACGACGCTGACCACCGGCACCGGCATGACGAACGCCGCCGGAGCGGGCGCCGCACCAGCCGTGCCGGCATTGAGGCTGAGGTTGCCCATGTCGAGCAGGTGGACGCTGGCCACCGAGATCGCTCCCAGCGCGACAGCCGTTCCCAACGCGATTTTCCATTTACGCATGATAGTCTCCAATTTTATTCGGCCGCTTCCGCCAGGGGAGGGAAGGCGGGTTCGGCAGTTGGTTCAGTGTGTTCAGCGGCGGGCTCGTCATTGCCACGGCGTTCGCGCAGCTGTTCGATGACCGCGTAGAAGACCGGTACGAACACCAGCGACAGGATGGTGGCGGCGACCATGCCGCCAAAGACGGTGGTGCCGATCGACTGACGGCTTGCCGCACCAGCACCGGTGGCGAACATCAGCGGCAGCACGCCGAGGATGAAGGCGAAGGCCGTCATCAGGATCGGCCGCAGCCTGAGCCGTGCGGCCTCCATCGCCGCGTCGACGATGCTGAGGCCCTCCTCGCGTCGTCGCCTGGCGAACTCGACGATCAGGATGGCGTTCTTCGCCGCCAGGCCGATCAGCATGACGAAGCCGATCTGCGAGTAGACGTCGATCTGCATGCCACGCGCCCACAGCACCGCGAACGCGCCGAACAGAGCGAGCGGCACCGCCAGCAGCACCATGAACGGCATCGCCCAGCTTTCATATTGCGCCGCCAGGATCAGGAATACGAAGACGATGGCGAGGCCGAAGACGACGGACGCGATCGATCCTGCCTTGAGCTCCTGGAAGGTGATGCCGGTCCATTCGAAACCGAAATCCCTGGGTAGTGCGGTGGCGGCCGCCCGCTCCATCGCGGCGACCGCCTGGCCCGAGGAGAAGCCGGGTGCGGCACCGCCATTGATCGAGGCAGACGCATTGTTGTTGTAATGCGGCACGGTTTCCGGGCCGACGAAGGGCACGAGTTTGCCCAGTGTGCTCAGCGGCACCATGCCGCCGGAGGCATTGCGAACGTAGAGCCGCGAAATGTCGGCGGCGCCCGCACGTGCATCCTTGTCGGCCTGGATGGTCACCCGGAAGGTGCGGCCGAACAGGTTGAAGTCGTTGACGTAGAGCGAGCCGAGATAGATCTGCAGCGTGTTGAACACATCCGGCAGGTTGAGGCCGAGCAGTTTCGCCTTGCTGCGGTCGAGGTCGTAGTTGAACTGCGGCGTCGAGGTCGAGAACGGCGAGAACAGTTGCTGCGGAGCGATCTCGGGCTGCTTGCGCGCCTCGGCGATCACGGCTTGCGTCGCATCGTTGAGTGCCGCGCTGCCGCGACCGGTGAGATCCTCGACGACGAATTCGAAGCCGCCCGTGGTGCCGATACCGGGGATCGAGGGCGGATCGAAGCTCAGCGCGAAGGCTTCCGGAATCTGCATCAGCTTGCCGCGCACGTCGTCGACGAGCTTCGACGCGCTCTGGTCGGGGCCACGTTCCTCCCATGGCTTCAGGATGGCGAATTCGACCGCCGAGTTCGACTGCGCCGCACTGGTCAGGAAGTTCAGGCCGCTGATCGAGCCGACGATGTCGACGCCTGGCGTCGCCTGCAGGATGTCGCGCGCCTTTTGCGCCACCGCGTCGGTACGCTCCAGCGAAGCGCCGTCGGGCAACTGGATGACGACAAAGAAGTAGCCCTGGTCCTCGACCGGAAGGAAGGTCGAGGGCAGGCGCTGCCAGACGAAATAGGTGGCGACAAGTCCGGCGGCGAACAGCCCGAGCATGATCCAGCGCAAGCGGATCAGGATGCGCACGCCGTGGGCGTAGGCATGCGACAGCCTGTCGAAGCCGGTGTTGAACCAGCGGAACAGCACGAACTGCGTTGGCTGGCGATGCCGCAGGAAGGCGGCGCTGAGCGCGGGGCTCAGCGTCAGCGAGTTGAAGGCCGAGATGCCGACGGAGATCGCCACCGTCAGCGCGAACTGGTTGTAGAGCCTGCCGGAGACGCCGGGAATGAAGGCGACGGGCACGAACACCGCCATCAGCACGGCGGTGGTGGCGATGATCGGACCGGTGACTTCGGCCATCGCGGCCTTTGTCGCCGCCAACGGCTTCAGCCCGGCCTCCAGCTGTCGTTCGACATTCTCGACCACGACGATGGCATCGTCGACGACGAGGCCGATCGCCAGCACCATGCCGAGCAGGCTGAGCATGTTGAGCGAGAAGCCAAGCATCTCCATGACGACGAGCGTCGCCACCAGCGACACCGGAATGGCGATGGTCGGGATGATCGTCGTGCGCCAGCTTTGCAGGAAGATGAACACCACGGCGACGACGAGGACCAGCGCTTCGCCGAGTGTGATCAGCACGTCATGCATCGACGCCGAAACGAAGCGCGTCGTGTCGTAGTGCATCGCGTAGGAGACGCCCTTCGGGAATCGGCCGGACAGCTCCTGCATCTTGTCCTTGACGCGCTGCTGCAGATCGAGCGCGTTGGAGCCGGGCATCTGGTAGACGGCGAGCACCACGGTCGGATCCTTGCCGAAGAAGGCCGACGACGAATACTGCAGCGCGCCGAGTTCGATGCGGGCAACGTCGCGCAGCCGCACCAGCGAGCCGGTGTCCGTGTTGGCGCGCACGACGATGTCGCCGAACTCCTTGGGATCGCTCAACCGGCCGACGGCGTTGACCTGCATCTCGAAGGCGGTGCCGGCGGGAGCAGGCGACTGGCCGATCTTGCCGGCCGCCACCTGGACGTTCTGCTCGGCAATCGCATTCTGGACGTCGACGGCGGTGATGCCGAGATTGGCCAGCTTGTCCGGGTCGAGCCAGACGCGCATCGAATAGCGCCGCTCGCCGAAGATCTGCACGTCGCCGACGCCGGGCAGCCGCTTCAGCGGATCGACCACCTGCAGATAGGCCAGGTTGCTCAGCGCCACCGGATCGACCGAACTGTCCGGCGAGGTCAGGTTGACGATGAGGACGAAGTTCGGATTCTGTTTCTTGATCGTCACGCCGCCCTGATTGACGATCGCTGGCAGCGACGAGGCCGCCTGCGAGACGCGGTTCTGGACGTCGACGGCGGCGGTGCTCAGCGAATAGCCGACATCGAAGGTGATGGTGATGGTCGAGGAGCCGTCATTGGAGCTCGTCGACGACATGTAGGTCATGCCTTGCACGCCGTTGATCTGCTGCTCCAGCGGCGTCGTTACGGTATCGGCCACCACCTGCGCGCTGGCGCCCGGATAGTGGGCGCTGACCACGACCTGGGGCGGTGTGATGTCGGGAAACTGCGAGACAGGCAGCAGGAAATAACAAATCGTCCCGGCGAGCACCATGATGATGGCGATCGCCGAGGCAAAGATCGGACGGTGGATGAAGAAGTTTACCACGATACGCACGCCTCTCCGGCTGCTCTTGCCCTGCCGAAGGCATTGGCAACCCTGGACAGCCTTTGGCCGCGCCCATCACCGGGCTCTTGCAGCGAACGCAGCAACGGCACCTCGCGGCGCTGCGCATCGGCGAGCGAGCGCAGCATCCTCTCGAAGGCGCGCGGGTCGACGCCATCCGCTTTCATGACCAGCCGGATCATCGGATCCCGGACGGCTTCATCTATGGTAAGATCGCGGCGCTGTGGCATTGGCCGGCTCCTTGTCTGTCGATTCGCAGCCCATGCTCGCGAACCGTTTTCATCTCTTCACCGGCCGAAGCCGCATGATCTGCAATTTCCGCCCATCTCGATCTGACCCATCCTCAATCTGGCAGGACCAGTTCACAGCCTTGTGATTGACGAAAGGCGGCATAGGTGTTACCAGTAAGTAACATTCGTGACGTTACAGACCGGTAACACCCTAGTCAAGAGGCGTGCCGAGGGATTTTTGGGAAACCAAGGAGGTTTTGATGGAAGACGGCACTGTGGAACGCGTTCGCCCCCGGGACAGGATCCTGGAGACGGCGCAGGACATGTTTCACAAGCATGGCATCAAGGGCGTCGGCATCGACGCCATCACTGAGGCCGCCGGAACCAACAAGATGACGCTCTATCGTCATTTCGATTCCAAGGACGACCTCATCATCCAATGCCTGCGCGCCACCGCCTGCAAGGCAGGTGCGATGTGGGAGAAATTCGAGGTCCAGCATCCCGGTGACAAGCTGGCGCAATTGCATGCCTGGGTTCGCATGGCCGCTGATTGCCTGACGGCTGACGGCCGCGGCTGCGACATGGCCAACGCCGCCATCGAGTTGACCGACGCGGATCATCCGGCCAGGCGCGTGATCAAGGAACTCAAGGAAGCCCAGCGCGATCGCCTCGTGACGCTGTGCAGGGATGCCGGCATCGGCCAGGCCGAGCTGCTCGCCGATACGCTGTCGCTTCTGCTTGAAGGCGCCCGTGTCAGCGTTCAAAGTGTCGGTACGGAAGGCCCCAGCGCGCAGTTCGTCCGCATGGCTGAAGGGCTGATCGTCTCCTTCCGGGGCACTTCGGCCGGCTGAATTCTCCCCGGCAACCGACGCCGCTTTTTTCGATCCCATGACCGAGGATGAACGATGCCTTGCGCCTTTTGGCGTGAGCAGCCTTTGCAACCGTCGTGGATTGGAACGAAAAAAGCCCGCTGCCGGGAGGAGGTGGCAGCGGGCTCGATTTCGAATGCGGCGCGGGAGGAGGTGCACCCCATTCAGCGTCGGCATCGCATCTGGGAGGAGTAGATGGCCGACAACGAGAACGTACGAGTTGCTTAAGGATTCGGCAACCATGAAACTTGCATAGCAGCTGTGCAGATTTGCCGTATCGCAGACGAAAGCTTGTCGCGTGTGATCCAAAAAGCTCACACGGGCTCGCTTGCGACTTCATTGCACCGGAATGTTTTCCCTGAAGATCAAGCGCGGTTCGATGAACTTCCTTGTCAGATAGGGCGCGGAGGATGCAATCGAGCCAAGCAGCCGAATGACCGACTGCTCGGCGATCAGCCTGGCATTCTGGTCGATGACGACATCGACCAGGTCGTCGACGAGATAGCCCCGAGTGTCCCGGGTGAGGTCGTGACAAATGAACACCGGCTTGCGGTTGGGCTTTAATTCCCGGATCGCCTTTGCAACGCCCGAGTGCCCGGCTCCGACGCAATAGATGCCGAGCAGTTCGGGCTCGTTATGCAGCGCCTTCATGGTCTCGGCATAGCTGACATCAGGCTCGTCGTTGATCTCGACGGCGCTGCTGACCGTCAGGTTGGGAAACTCCTCATTGAGCACCGAGCGGAAACCCATTTCGCGTTCTTCGTGGCCGCGATAGGAGCGTGAGCCGACGACCATCGCCAGGTGGCCGGTGCGGCCGCCGAGGAATCGTCCCATCAACAGCGCCGCCGTTCGTCCCGCCACCCGGTTGTCGATGCCGACATAGGCCGACCGCGGCGCTGCCGGAACATCGGAGACCAGCGTCACCAGGCGCATGCCGGCGTCGACGATGTCGCGCAGGATGTTGCGCGTGCGCGGATGGTCGACGGCGATGACACCGACGCCATTGGCCCTGAGCGAAAGGTTTTCGACGGCTGACTGCAGCGCGTTCGGCGAGATTCCGGCAAGGTTGTGGATCCGGCACGAGGCGACGAGCGGCAGCCGCGCGGCGTAGTCCTCGATATGCCCGGCGAGATCGCGCATGAAGGCATTGCTGCCGATCGGCAGCAGGAATTCGAGATGGGCGGGCCGCGAGGGCAGCGTCACCTGATCGGCGACCGGCAGATAGCCGAGCTGCTTGGCCGCCTCCATGACGCGCTGCCGGTTGGCGGCACTCGCGCCCGGCCGGTTGTTGAGCACCCTGTCGACCGTTGCGGTCGACAGCCCGCAGCTGCGCGCGATATCCGAGACGGTGGCTTTCATGCCGCAACCCTATGTGCCCTGCGATGCCGCGCCAGACGAGCGATGCGATTTGAGGTGACGGATGATTGCCGCCCATCAGACCGACGGTCATTCGGCTGCCTCGACAACGCTTTCGCCCATTCTCAGGCGATGGCTTGCCATCTGCCTCAGGCGCTGGCTTGCCATCTGCCTCAGTGCGATGGCTTGCCATCGGCGATGGCATCGCGAATTTCCTTGTCCGACATGCCGGTGATGATCCGTTCGACTTCCGCCACGCTGGTCTTCTTCGGGTCGATGTCGTCGGCGACCACCTTGCCCCGGCGCATGACGACGATGCGGTCGACCACCTGGAAGACATGGTGGATGTTGTGGGCGATGAAAATGCAGGAATGGCCGGAATCGCGGGCGTTGCGCACGAAGCTCAGCACGCCCTGTGTCTCGGCGACGCCGAGATTGTTGGTCGGCTCGTCGAGAATGATGAGGTCGCTGTCGAAATGCATGGCGCGCGCGATCGCCACAGCCTGGCGCTCGCCGCCGGAGAGCGATCCGATCGGCGTCGTCGGCGGGATGTTCTTCGAGATGCCGACCTGCTTGAGAAGATCGCGGGCGACCGTATTCATGGCGTCCTGGTCCATCCGGTTGAGGAAGCGCGGCGGCTTGATCGGCTCGCGTCCGAGGAACAGATTGCGGGCGATCGACAATTGCGTGACCAGCGCCGAGTCCTGGTAGATCGTTTCGATGCCCTGCGCGATGGCGTCGCTGGTGCTGCGCAAGGTGACCTTCTTGCCGCGGATGAAGATGTCGCCGCTGGTCATCGGAACGGCGCCCGAGAGCACCTTGATCAGCGTCGACTTGCCGGCGCCGTTGTCGCCGAGCAGGCCGACGATCTCCCGTTCATTGACATGGAAACTGGCATCCTCGAGGGCCTGCACGCGGCCATAGGACTTGCGGATGTTCTGCATGCGGATCAGTGGCTCGGCCATGGTTCAAGTCCCTGCCTGATGCCGGCGTTCCAGCCATGAATGGAGCGCCATCATGCCAAGGATGATCGCGCCGATGAAGATGTTGTAGGCAAGGCCGGGCACGCCGATCAGCACGATGCCGTTGCGCATGACGCGCAGGATCAGGATGCCGAGCACGGTACCGATGATGGTGCCGCGCCCGCCGGTCAGCGCCGTGCCGCCAATCACCACCATGGCGATGACTTCCAGCTCATAGCCGGTGCCGCTGTTGGGGTTGGCGGCCGAGGTGCGCAATGAAGAGATGACGCCGGCAAGCGAGGCCATCAGCGATGACAGGACGAACAGGCCGATCTTGACGCCGCTGACATTGACGCCGCGGGCGCGCGCCGCATTGGGATTGCCGCCGGCCGCTTGGATCCAGTTGCCGGTGCGGCTTTGCGTCAGGACATAGCCGAGCGCGATGGCCGCGGCGATGAACCAGAACAGCGACATGTAGATGCGGAACGGCCCGATGAAGAAGTCGCCGACCAGAGCCTCCGCCAGCCAGCTGCCTTCGGCGCTCCAGGTCCGCTGCGGAAAACCGTCGGTGACGAAAAGGGCGGTGCCGCGCACCACCAGCAGCATGCCGAGCGTCACCAGGAAGGACGGGATCTTGAGCTGCGTGACGAACCAGCCGTTGACCAGCCCGATGAAGGCGGCGACCAGCAGTGCTGCGACAAAGCCGACCTCCAGCGAAGTGACGCCGCTGTTGAACAGCGTCCACATCAGCACCGGTGAGAAGCCGAACAACGATCCGACCGAGAGGTCGAACTCGCCCGATGTCATCAACAACGTCATCGCCAGCGCGATCAGGCCGAGCTCGACGGTGAAGGCCAGTATGTTGGAGATGTTCTGTGGCGACAGGAAGTCGTGGTTGATGCTCCAGAACACGGCGAGCTCAATGACCAGCAGCACCAAAGGGCCGAATTCGGGCCGCGCGATCAGGTGTTGGATGAGTGAACGATTTTCCACGAGCAACCCGCGATAGGATTGGAAAGGCTGAGCCTTGCACAGCGAAGGGCTCGGCGAAAATGGGACGCCAGTCGCGACCGCCGGAGCAGTCGCGACTGTTTGAGTTTGGAATCTTATTTGCCGGAAAGGATCTTGTCGTAGACCGCGGCAGTATCCTTTTCGTAGAGCGCGCCGGTGATCACGTTGAACCCCGGAGGAATGCCGGCAGCGGCCATGTTGGCCAGGGAGAGCGCGACATAGCTGGTCGCCTGCGGGTCCTGCCACTGGCCGGCATTGACATAGCCGTTCAGCACTTCCTGGGTGGTGTCGAGCGAGTTGCCCCAGCCGACAACCGGAATTTCACCCGGCTTGATGCCGACCTGGTCGAAGACCCGCTTGATCGAGCCGGTCACCAGGTCGCCGAGGCCGATGATCGCCTTGACCTTGGCCTTGTTGGCGGTGAGGTAGTCGACCATGCGGTTGATCACTTCGGCCTGGTCGAGCGTCGCTTCGGTGATCTCATAGGTGATGCCGAGAGGACCGAAGACGCTCTTGATGCCTTCCTCTTCCTGGACGCCATAGGTGGCGCCGGGGACCTCGACCGGCATCCAGACGAAGTCGCCTTTCTTCACCAGGCCCTTGTCGACCAGATACTGCGCCCAGTGCTTGCCGAAGGTGACGTTGTCACCGCCGACATAGGCGTTGAAATTGGCCTTGGGATCGGGCGTGTTGAAGTTGATGATCGGGATGTTGGCCGCGCGGGCTTCCTTGACGATCTCGACAAGGCTGCCCGGATCGGGGCTGGTGGTGACGATGCCATCGGCCTTGGCGGAGAGGGCGGCGCGCACCGCTTCCTGCTGCGAGGCAACGTCGCCATTGTGGAACGAGGTGTTGACGGTGTTGCCAGTGTCCTTGGCCCATTGCTTGGCGCCGGCCAGGAAGTAGGTCCAGACCGGGTCAGCCGGGCCGCCATGCGAAATCCAGTAGAAGGTCTTGGCCTGTGCCACTGCCGGAACAATCGTCAGCGCCACCAACAGGCCATAGAGAACGAGTCTTAGCCGTGTCAGCATTTGATTTCCTCCCGTTGTAGATGGTCAGTTCAGAATCCGTCCCTTGTTCCGGCTACCGCCGGATCGCGTCTTTTGCCAGCGCCGTTGGATGCATCAGAGCATTCCCTTTTTCGACGGATGGCAAGCCTCCATCTGCAGATGTAGTGGGCGCCTGACGGGGCGCCATCAACGGTCCCATCAGATTGCATCAGTTGCGGTGATTTTTCGCGGCGGTCGCAGGGTTGGCGTCGACAATGCCGCCGGCGCACTCCGGCAAGCTCCGCCATCGCGCCCATCAGCACCAGCGTCAGCCGCCGCACCTTGGCGGTCGCAATGCCGGCACGGGCACCGGCGTGCGGACGGAGGCCGGCTAGATAAGCTTGGCCCCGGCGAGTTCGCGCATCAGATGGCTGGCGCCGTAGGTCCAGTTTGGGCAGTCGGGCGACAGCCGCACCCGGTTGACCAGCGCGCCGAATCTTTCCGACGAGATCGTGACGATATCGCCGACCTTGTGGGTAAAACCCTTGCCCTTTTCGCCACGATCCTTCGAAGGCACGAACATGGTGCCCAGATAGAGCGCCAGCCCGTCAGGATATTGGTGGTGCGGACCCATGGCGGCGGCAACCAGTTCTTCCGGCGAGCGGCTGATCTCGGCCATCGAGCTCGCGCCCTCCAGCGAGAAGCCGTCCTCGCCCTCGACCTTCAGGCGCACGACGGCCCGCTTGACGTCATCGATCGAGAATGTGTCGTCGAACAGGCGGATGAAGGGGCCGAGGGCGGCCGAGGCATTGTTGTCCTTGGCCTTGCCGAGCAGCAGCGCCGAACGCCCTTCGACGTCGCGCAGATTGACGTCGTTGCCGATGGTGGCGCCGACTATTCTTCCGCTGCTGGCGGCAATCATGGCGATCTCGGGCTCGGGATTGTTCCAGGTCGACACCGGATGCAGGCCGACATCGGCACCGAAGCCGACCGAGGCCATTGGCTGGCACTTTGTGAAGATCTCGGCGTCGGGGCCGATGCCGACTTCCAGATATTGCGACCAGGCGCCGCGCGCGATGAGCTTGGCCTTGATCTCCATCGCCTCTGGCGATCCGGGCTTGAGCTTCGACAGATCGTGGCCGATCAACCCGGCGATGTCGGCGCGGATGGCGTCGGCCTTTTCCGCCGAGCCGCGCGCCTGTTCCTCGATCACCCGTTCCAGCAGGCTGACGACGAAGGTGACGCCCGAGGCCTTGACCGCCTGCAGGTCGACCGGGGAGAGCAGGTACGGCTTTTTCGCATCGCGTGTGGCCTCAAAACTGTTGGCGGCGATGGCGTCGAGCGAGCCGATCGGCTTGCCCCTGGCTGACCGCACATGGCCGGCAGGATCAGGCATCTCGCAGACATCACGCACGGTCGGTGCCGCGCTCGACGTGATGTCGAAGACCGTGCCGTCGCGCACCGTGATCACCAAAGGATACGAGACATCACCGCTTCTGGCGCGGCCGACAAAAAGGCCCTCGGTGGGCAGGTGCGTCGGGTTGGTCATGGCGTTCGGTCCTCTGAAATGATCGACACTGGCCGGATCGGCGCGGCACTTTCACCGGATTCCGGTCAAAGGTCTATCCCGTCGCTGGCGATCGCGATGGCTCCGTCATTCGCGGAATTTTACACGCCTGGTGGCTCTGCTGGGGTCAGTCTACAACGAAAAACTGAAACGCTCTTTCAAAATTGTGAAATCCTGACTAGGATTTTCACTCAACGCAGCGCATCCAGGTGACCCTTGCCCGCACCGTTCTCCGATCCGATCTGGCGCAAGCCGCAAGCGGTTTCCAAGGTTCGGTCGCTCTTTCCAAGCGGCGATCGTGTCGATGTCGTGATTGTCGGCGGCGGCATCATGGGCCTGTCGACGGCTTTGCATGCTGCCCGGCTTGGCATGTCGGTGCAGGTGCTTGAAGCCGGCGAAATCGGCCAGGGCGCTTCGGGGCTGAATGGCGGGCAGGTCATTCCCGGCCTGAAATACGATCCGGAATGGCTGCTGGCGCATTTTGGCCCGGAGCGTGGCGAGGCGTTGGTCAATTTCGCGGCGTCGACCGCGGATGCCGTGTTCGAACTGATCCGCGATGAAAAACTGGCGGTTCCCTTCGTCCGCAATGGCTGGATCCAGGCGGCGCACACCGAGGCCGCGCTGAAGGCGGCGGCAAACCGTGACCGGCAATGGCGCGCGCGCGGCGCCGACGTCCGGTTGCTCGACGCGGCAGAGATCGCCGCGATGACCGGCACTCAAAATTATCTCGGCGGCTGGCTCGATCGCCGCGCCGGTGTCATCGACCCGCTCGCCTACACATCGGAACTCGCCCGCATCGCGGCGGCGGCTGGTGTAAGGATAGCGGAGCGCCAAAAGGTCGTGCGGCTCACCAATACTGCCGGCGTTTGGCGAATTTCGATGGAAAATGGCGCGGAATTGCAGGCCAAGGCGGTCGTGCTGGCAACCAACGCTTATACGGACGGTTTGATCCCCGGCCTCGCCCAGACGATCGTGCCGCTGCATTCCTTCCAGATTGCCACGGCGCCATTGCCGCCCGACCTGGCAGCCACGATCCTGCCGGAAGGGCAGGCGGTGTCGGACTCCAGGCGCATCCTCGTCTATTACCGCAAGAGCGCCGACGGCCGGCTGGTGCTCGGCGGGCGTGGCCGCATGGCCTTGCCGACAAGCCCCAGTGACTGGGCGCATCTCGAGCGGGCGCTGCGGCGGCTCTATCCCATGCTGTCCGACGTCGCCATCGAAAAGCGCTGGTTCGGCCGGGTAGCGATGACGCCGGACCACCTGCCGCACATCCACGAGCCGGAGCAAGGCCTTGTGGCGGTGGTCGGCTGCCAGGGGCGTGGTGTCGGTCTGATGACGGCGCTTGGCGAGCGCATCGCAACCTATCTTTCCGGTGGTGACGCCAGGCAGTTGCCATTTCCGGTCTCGCCGATCCGGCCGATCCCGTTCCACGCCTTCCGGCAGGTCGGCGTCGCCGCGACCATCGCCTGGTATCGTCTGCTCGACGCGCTCGAGCGTTGACGCGGCAATTCATGGCATTCGGATCCTGCCCAGGGATTCCGCTTGACAGTTTCATGAATATGAAAAAACCTTAGGCAATTTCAAAATTCTGACGGGCAGGTCGATGTCGACCATTGTTGCAACACAAGCGCCAGAGGCCCGGTCTTCATCGGGCTTCCGGGTTGCGATGTTGCTGCCGGGTGCGCTGGTGACGTTCCTGCTGATCCTGTTTGCCCTCGGCCTTGTGTTTTTTCTGGCCTTCCGCGGCAATGATGGTTCGCTGCTCGGCACCGGTTTCAGCCTGGCGAATTTCGCCACCGTGGTTTCCGATCCGTTGTACTGGACGGTGACGCTGCGCTCGCTGGTCATTGCCGCTCTGGTCACGCTGGCCACCGTCGTCACCGCCTATCCCGTCGCCTACTATCTTGCCTTCCATGCCGGCCGGCGGCGTGGCCTGCTACTGTTCCTGGTGACGCTGCCGTTCTGGACCAGCTATCTCCTGCGCGTCTTCGCCTGGAAGATCGTGCTGGCCTACAATGGCGTGCTGAACTCGGCACTGATCGAAAGCGGCATCTGGTCCGAGCCGACATTGGCCTTTCTCAACACGCCGGCCGCAGTCGTCGTCACGCTCGCCCACGCCTATGCGCCGTTCGCCATCCTGCCGATCTACGTGGCGCTGGACACCATCCCGAAGTCGCTGATCGAAGCCGCTTCAGATCTTGGCGCCAGACCCTTCACCTCTTTCCGCCGGGTCGTGCTGCCCAACTCGATGCCGGGCGTGCTGGCGGCCGCGCTTGTCGTTTTCGTGCCGACGGTCGGCGACTATGTCACGCCCGCGCTCGTCGGCGGCCCGGCCAGCACCATGATCGGTACGCTGATCCAGGCTGAGTTCGGCAAGGCCAATGACTGGCCGTTTGGCGCCGCCCTCTCCGTCGCCGTCATGCTGGTCATCCTGGCCGTGGTGCTGGTCGCACGTTTCACCGACCGCAGATTTGGCAGCCGCACATGAGCGCCATGCGCACGGGAGGGGGCCGCTGGCTTGGCGTCTACGTCATCGCCTATCTGGTGTTTCTCTATCTGCCGGTGCTGCTGATCCCGCTGTTTTCCTTCAACAACTCGATCCAGGCAGCGTTTCCGCTGCAGGGCTTCACCTTGCAATGGTACGCGACGCTGTACGGCAATTCGGCGCTGTCCGGGGCACTCTTGAACAGCCTCGTCATCGGCGCCATTGCCGCCACGGGCGCAACGCTGTGCGGCATCACCGTGTCCTACATGGACCTCTATGGCCGCTCGCCGCTGGCCGCCACCATCAGCGCCATCGCCCGGCTGCCGATCCTGATCCCGGGCGTCATCGTCGGCATATCGCTGCTGATCCTCGTCAACCTCATCGGCCTCGGGCCATCGCGCATTGCCATCGTTCTCGGCCACATATTGGTGGCGCTGCCGACGACAGTGGTGATCATGCGCAGCCGCTTCGCCGCCATCCCGAAAACCATTCGCGAGGCAGCACTCGATCTCGGCGCTTCCGACTGGACGACCTTCCGGCGGGTCATGCTGCCGCTCAGCCTGCCGGCCATCGTCTCGGCCTTCATGCTGGCCTTCCTGATCTCCTTCGACGAGTTCATCGTCGTCTTCTTCCTCGCCGGCACGGAGCCGACGCTGCCGCTCTACATCTGGAGCCAGCTGCGGTTCCCGAGATCGCTGCCAACCGTCATGGCGCTGGGCACGTCGATCCTGGCCGTCTCCTTCGTCATCGCTGCAATCGCCGAAACCCTGCGCCATCGCGGCCTGTCCGCAACGGCGCCACGACCCGCGGATCCGTCACAACCAAAACAAACCAAGAGAGGAGAACTGCAATGGCATTCGACCTGATATCTGGAAAGATGGCCCGGACCGGCCTGGCCGCCCTGGCATTGGCGCTGTCGTCGACCGTCGCTTTCGCGGGCGACAAGCTGCAATATTTCACCTGGTCGGGCTATGAACTGCCCGACTTCAACAAGAGCTTCCTTGCCGCACACCCCGACGGCGTCGAGGCCTCGATCTTCGGTGACGACGATGACGCCTTCACCAAGGTCAAGGCCGGCTTCCGCCCTGACATCGCGCATCCCTGCTATGACAAGGTGGCGCGCTGGAACAAGGAAGGCCTGCTGCAGCCGATCGACACCAAGCGTATCAAGAACTGGGATTCGATCTTCCCGGTGTTCAAGAACCTGCCCGACCTGCAGGCCGGCGACGGCAAGGTCTGGATGGTGCCATGGGACTGGGGCAACACCTCGATCCTCTACCGCACCGACCTGGTGAAGAATCCGGAAGCGAGCTGGAACCTTCTGTGGGACAAGCAGTACGCCGGGCGCATGGCGACCATCGACGCCGTGCACGACACGCCGATCGTTGCGGCGCTTCTGGCCGGCGTCAATCCGTTCGACATGACGCCCGAGCAAATGGACAAGGTGGCCGAGAAGCTGCGCGAGCAGCGTCCGCTGCTCTCCAACTACACCACCGACATGACCTCGGTCGAACAGGCGCTGGCAAGCGGCCAGCTGGTTGCCGCCATGACCTGGAACGCGTCGGCCACCTCGCTGAAGAAGCAAGGGGTGCCGGTCGAATTCATGAAGCCGAAGGAGGGCATGCTGACCTGGTCCTGCGGCTTCGTCATGCTGAAGGACGCCAAGAACGTCGATCTCGCCTATGATTTCATCAACAGCCGGCTGGACGCCGACTCGGGCAAATACCTGATCGAGTCCTATGGCTACGGCAGCTCGCTGAGCTCTGCCTTTGCCACCGTGCCGAAGGAGGAACTGGAGAAGCTGCAACTGCCGTCCGACCCGGAGGTGATGCTGAAGACCACCATCTTCACCGGACCGATGAAACAGAACGACGAGCTCGCCAAGATGTTCGAGAAAGTGAAGGCTGGCGGCTGAGCCTGGCTTTCAATCACGTTGGATACAACCAGTCGCGGAGGTCTGCGCCGCCCCTCATCCGCCTGCCGGCACCTTCTCCCCGTATAGTGACGGGGAGAAGGGAAGCACTCCAACGCCGGCGACCCCCTCTCCCCGTCTCTATACGGGGAGAGGGTAAGGGTGAGGGGCAGCGCTGACGTTTGGAAACGTGCAGCACACTGGCGACAATAAAGCGGCAAACGAGGACGAATGCATGGATATGCTGGACGAAGCGGCTGAAAAGCCGAAGGACGATGCCGATGTGCGGGTCGGCCGGCGCGTGCGGGCGCTGCGGCTGGAGCGCAAGCTGTCGCTGGCCGATCTCGCCGCCAGGGCCGGCGTGTCGATCGGGGCGCTCAGCCAGATCGAGCGCGGCATGTCCTCGCTGCGCGTCAAGGTGATCTGGCCGCTCGCCGCCGCCCTCGACATCGAACCGTCGGCGCTGATCGCCGACGGCAATGATGCCGTCAACGACCTCTATTGCGTGCGTGCCAACAGCCGCCGCGCGATTCCCGTGAAGTCCGAAGGCATCGCCAAGGCGCTGCTGTCACCGCCGGGCGCGACATTGACCGGCATGCTGGTGACGGTGGAAGCCGGCGGCGGCACCGCTGAGGCCTATGCCCATGCCGGCCATGAATTCGGCTACGTGCTGGCAGGCGAGGTCGAGCTGGTCGTGGATTCGACGAACTACGTGCTGAAGACCGGCGACAGTTTTGCGTTCAAGAGCACGCTTTTGCATGCGTTCCGCAATCCGGGCGCCGAGCGCTGCCAGATCCTGTGGGTCAACACCACGAAGCCGTCCGAGGTTCGCGATGGCGCCTGATCCTCTCGTCCGGCTGCAGGCGGTCTCGAAGCTCTTTCCCGGCGGCATCGTCGGGCTCGATGCCGTCGATCTCGATATCGTCGGCGGCGAGTTCCTCACCCTGCTCGGCCCATCCGGCTGCGGCAAGACCACCAGCCTGCGCGTCATCGCCGGCTTCGAAAGCCCGTCGAGCGGCAAGGTGCTGCTCGACGGCCGTGATATCACCGCACTCAGGCCCTTCGACCGGCCGGTCAACACCGTGTTTCAGGACTACGCGTTGTTTCCGCATATGAACGTTGCCGAGAATGTCGGCTTCGGCCTGTCCTTGCGAAAACTGTCCGGCGCCGAGCAGGCGAAACGCGTCGGCGAAGCCCTCGAGATGGTCGGCCTCGCCGACAAGCTCGGCGCCCGCGTCTCCGAACTGTCGGGCGGCCAGCGCCAGCGCGTCGCGCTCGCCCGTGCCATCGTCTGCGAGCCGCGCGTGCTGCTGCTCGACGAGCCGCTGTCGGCGCTCGACGCGCATCTGCGCGAACAGATGCAGGTCGAACTGAAGCGGCTGCAGTCGCGGCTCGGCACCACCTTCGTCATGGTCACCCACGACCAGACCGAAGCGCTGTCGATCTCGGACCGTATCGTCGTCATGAACAAGGGCCGCATCGAGCAGATCGCGCCGCCGGCGACCCTTTACGACCGGCCCGCCACCACATTCGTCGCCAGTTTCATCGGCACCATGAACTTGTTGCAGTCGCGTTTTATCGGACGCGACGGCGATCGCTTGCGGTTCGCCGCCGGTGCCTTGCCGCTGGAAGCGACCTCCGAAACCGGCGAGGCTCCCGCCGAGGGCACTATCCGCACCGTCGGCGTGCGGCCCGAGGATTTGCTGGCGACCACCGAAGCGGCAATCGGCACGGCGCCGGCGCGAGTCAGCAGCATCGTCTTCCACGGCCGCACCTTGCGCCTGCATGCCGAACTCGGGCAGGGCGCACCTGTTGTCATCGATGCGCCGCGCCAGGCCGAGGGTTTTCAGTTCAGCGTTGGCGACGTGGCGCATATCAGCCTGCGCCGCGGCGCCAACTGCCCTGTGCTGCCAAGCTGATCTCGACTTCATCTTCCTGAGAAGCCGGAGCACTGCCCGTGAGCAATCATCTCATCGGCCCAGGGCCTCGCTGCCACGGTCATTTGGCCCCTGAACATTAAGGGGGCAGAGATGTATGGTAGGCGGATCAAAGAGCGAGTGGGATGGCACGGAAGCCGTCTTCGTCGAGGCCAGGTTTTCCTCCCCAAGCTTCGTTCCGTTTGGCGGAAATACAACGGGAGATCGACCTGCACCCCATGCCTTGGATCAGACGGAATAATGCCTATGCGCTGTATATTTCTTATTGCCCTCTGGTTCGTTGCGCCAACCTTAGCGTTTGCTGATATGAATTTAACCAAGCCATCTGGTTGGATTGAGTACAAAGATGAGATAGCTCAACTGAGCTCTGGCTCAAAATCTTCAATTGCTCCTATTGGTGGGCGTTTCATTTTTCACGCGACGAAGACGAAGACCGAATGGTCGCGCTGCTCACTGATCAGCCGGCTGTCCGCGAAGCAATTGCGTACATGCGCCAACTGGAAGACCAACTAGGCCGTGAACTCATAAAATTGGGAATCGTTGAGGCTGATGGATAGTGGACAAGTCTTGGGTTGATGGGGTTCACTCTGGACCCTTGAAGAAATACGCCCCCAAAGGAAATCTCTCTCCTTTGCACATCAGTTTTCCCCCGCTTTCCTCAAAAGTTCGTAGAGTCCACCGGGCGAAGTCAATCGCGAGGCACAAGGCTTGAAAGGGATCGCCTCCAGCAATGCGGAGAGGTCTCTGAAAGTCGCCCATCAAGACGACACAACGCCACTGCATCTCGCGCTCTAGGAAGGGGCTCTGAACTTCCAGTATGAAGGGTATCGAAGGGCCATCGGCTGGGATGGCTTCGAGTTCCAGCGATAGGATCGGGGGTTGTTTACTCATGCAAACGGACTTAGCCGAAAAGCGCGATATTCGCTATTGAGCCTTCGCAACTTGGCGGCTTTCATATCACACCGGGGTATGATTCAACATCGGCATGAGCCGATACGATCTGACAGACTTCGAGTGGCGCGTGATCGAGCCGCTACTGCCCAACAAACCGCGAGGCGTACCGCGCGTTGATGACCGCCGCGTGCTGAACGGCATCTTCTGGGTGTTGCAGTCGGGAGCGCCGTGGCGCGACCTGCCCGAGCGCTATGGCCCGCGCACCACCTGCTACAACCGCTTCGTGCGATGGCGAAAGGCAGGTGTATGGGACCGGCTGATGGACGCCGTCACAGCCGCGCACGATAGCGACATCCAGATGATCGACAGCACCTCCGTTCGCGCCCACCAGCAGGCCGCGACAGGCAGACGCCGATACGCTGCTCGATCATCTCGGCCCGCGCACCATCGTTCTGGCCGACAAGGCCTACGATGCAGACCGCATCCGTGAACTGATCGAGGAGCAGGGTGCCACGCCCAACATCCCACCGAAGAGCAACCGGCGCTGGAAGCCGTGCTTCAGTAAGCGCATTGAGGCGAGCTGGACCATGGCGAGGAAGTTGGCGGCGAGCTTGTCGTAGCGGGTGGCGACGCGGCGGAAGTGCTTCAGCTCGAGAAGAAACGCTCGATCAGGTTGCGCTCGCGGTAGAGCCGCCTGTGGCTGCGAGCTTATGAGTCTACAGCCTAGCATTACAGTTGCATATTTATCTATGGTCTGAATCTATGGGTCTCCATGATTCGGAGGTCATGGATGACAGGTGCATCAATCGAAACTACGCTTGAGCTTTGGGCATCATCGCTGCGTGACGTGAAAGCGCGTATGCGCGGACTGTTTACGCAGGAGCGAGTTGCAGCATCTGCGAACCTTTTCCTGGACGGCTTGCTGGGTGACGAGCGGCGTAAGACAGGTTGGATGCGCGCTGAGGCGGCCGGTGATCCCGGCCCGTGGCGGCAACAAGCCATTCTGGGTCGCGGGCGTTGGGACGCGGACGCACTTCGCGACATCGTGCGAGAGTATGTTGTAGAAAACCTCGCCACAGATGATGCGGTCCTGGTCATCGATGAGACGGGCTTCCTCAAGCAGGGCAAGACATCGTGCGGTGTTGCGCGTCAATATACAGGTTCTGCAGGCAAGATAACGAACTGCCAGATCGGTGTGTTCGCCGCCTATGTGTCCGCTCGCGGTCATGCCTTTGTCGATCGGGCCCTGTACTTGCCCAAAAGCTGGACCGGAGATCCGGTAAGGCTTGCAGCAACCCATGTTCCTGAGGCTATAGCCTTCGCTACCAAGCCAGGCTTGGCTGTCGATATGATACGGCGTGCGCTGGCAGCCGATGTGCCGTTTTCATGGGTGGCCGCAGATGCGGTGTATGGCGTCGGGGACGTCGAAGGAACCCTGCGGCGAGCCTGCAAAGGCTACGTTCTTGGGGTCAAGTCGGACCACCATTTCGGCTCTTGGTCGGGGAAGCCTCCGGTCGCCGGCACAGCTCAGGAGATCGCCCGTGATCTCGATCCAAGTGCATGGCAGCGTCTTTCCGCCGGTGAGGGCACCAAAGGCGCGCGGCTTCATGACTGGGCCTACTGCGAACTCGCCGATCTCGATGCCGACGAATATAACGAGACGAAATCGGGGCTTTGGACCCGTGGCCTCCTGATCCGGCGCAATATCAGCGACGGCGATCTCGCATTCTTCACCACATGGTGCCCGGCCGGGACGGGCATCCAGACGCTCGTTTCCGTGGAAGGCCATCGCTGGGCGATCGAAGACAGCTTCGAGACCGCCAAGAACGAGCTCGGACTCGATCACAACGAAACCCGGTCATGGCATGGCTGGCATCGCCACGCCTCCCTCGTCATGCTCGCCTTCGCCATGATGGCGGTGATCCGATACCGCGCCAATGACGCGACGCCCCAAAAAAGACCGCGGATGCCGACCATCAGGATTTGATCCGCTGGTCTATCCAGGAAGTCCGGCGCATCGCCATCAGACTCGCCCAGCGTCGCATAAACCCCGCCTACGTCATCGCATGGTCATGCTGGAGGCGCGCCCATCAGGCGGCCGCTCGACGAGCTCACCTAAAATCTAGAATGCAACTGTAATGCTAGGCTATCGTCTCATTTCAGTCGAATCCGGTGACTTCGAAACTGGGAACACCACCATTCTCGCCACCGAGAACGGATACATGCCGTGGTGGCAAACAAAAAGTGATAATTTTAAGCCGATCGATCAGTTTGTGCGAAGCACGATGTCACGAGCGGATCTCGATACTGAATCCGTTGAGGTCATTGGGCTTTATTTGGATAATCGAGAATATGAAATGGCTTTCGAGGGTCTGTTTTTAGAGCTAATCAAGTCTGGAAAAAAGATCAAACTAAACACCAGTGAATGCACGGGTATGGCACGGCAGCTAAAACTCGATAAAGAAACGGTATTTGACTACCAGTTCTGGCCAAAGTTTGAGGCGTACCTTCGCGATATGGCCAAATGACGTATCTCGATTGAACCGCACGTGACGTTGCTTCGCGGCAGGCTGGGGTCGTCGAGCCGACCTCCTGGACGGTGCGGGGTTTCTCGTTGATCCGCAGCCACCAGGGTGAATACGAATGCCCGGCCAGTTGGCAATTGACCGGCCATGATGATGCCGTGGCCACGATGTAAAGACCTCAAATCGTCTTCACCTATTCTCCACCATCGTCCTGACACGGATTGTCAGCTATCGACCGGTCCGACAGTGGCAGGCCAGCAAGCTGTTCCCTACTTGCAGTGCGTCAGAACAGGAGGAACACAAATGACCATCGCGGAAATTGCCAAGGATTTCACCGAGCTCCTCAAGCAGGGCGATCACAACGCCGCGGCCGAAAAATACAATGCCGACGACATCGCGAGCTACGAAGCGATGGAGGGGCCAATGGCCGTCAGCCATGGCAAGGCGGCTCTCAAGGAAAAGAGCCAGTGGTGGCAAGAGAACAACGAAGTCCATGGCGGCTTGGTCGAAGGCCCCTATGTCAACGGCGACCAGTTCGCGCTGCGCTTCAAATTTGACATAACGCCCAAGGCTACGGGCGAGCGCGTAACCATGGACGAAGTTGGCTTGTACACGGTCAAGAACGGCAAGATCACCGAAGAGCGCTTCTACTATTGATGCCCGAAGTACTACCGGCTTCCGGGAGCCTGCTCTCTTCGCTGGTTTGAAAATCAGCATGGCGGCCGGGACGATGCCCTGGCCGCCATGCGGGAGGCTCAAATCGTCTTCACGTACTCGGCAAGCTGATCCGCCACCGTGCCCCAGCCATCGAAGAAGCCCATCTCTTCATGGCTCTTGCGGGTGGCTTCGTCGCGGTGGATCGCGGTGGCGGTGTAGCGCGTCGCTTTGCCGTCCGGCTGGAAGGAAATGACCGCGGTGATGAACGGCTCCCCTGAGGGCCGATAGCCCGGCAGCAGCGCATCCGTCCACACCAGCCGCTCGTTCGGCACGATCTCGAGATAGCAGCAATGGCGGTCGTTGACTTGCCTGCCGTCGGGCGACTGCATGCGTGTCCGGAACAGCCCGCCGGGGCGCAGATCGATCTCGCAGTCGGTGACCAGCCATGGCTTTGGCGTGAACCATTGCTTGACATGCTCCGGCATCGTCCAGGCTTTCCACAACAATTCGCGCGGCGCATCGACGACACGCTCCAGCACGAGGTCCAGTCTGGGATCCGGCTTGAAGGGATAGCTCATTTTTCTTGCTCCTTCAGGGTCATGACATAGGCGTCGAACTGGTCGAGGCGGCGCTCCCACAATGTGCGCTGTTCGGTCAGCCAGTTTTCGGCGAGCTTCAGCGGCTCGGGCGCCAGTTGATAGGTCCTGACCCGGCCGGTCTTTTGCGAGCGCACCAGTCCGCAGCCTTCCAGAACCCTGAGATGCTCGATGAAGGAGGGCAGGGCCATGTCGAAGGGCTGCGCAAGTTCGCCGACCGAGGCGGGGCTGCGGTTCAGCCGCTCGACCACGCGTCTCCGCGTCGGGTCGGACAGGGCACGAAAGATGCCGTCGATTGGTGGCGGTGTTTGCGTCGCGGATTGCAGACTTGTCATGGCGATGACCGCTCGACACGATAGGTGAGCACCACCGCGCCGTTGGCGAAGGAGCGTGTGTCGACCAGCCTGAGGTTCGTCGTGTCCTCGGTCCTGTCGAAAAGCTGCGCGCCGCTGCCGAGTATGACCGGGAACACCATCAGCCGGTATTCGTCGACAAGGTCGTGCTGCTTGAGCGCATTGACCAGCGTGCGGCTGCCGCCAACGACGATATCGCCTTTCAGATCCTGCTTGAGTTTGCGGATCGCAGCCATCGGTTCGCCTTGAAGGACCGTCGTGTTGTTCCAGGCTGGGGTCTTCACCGTCGTCGACACCACATATTTCGGCATGCTGTTCATCCGGTCCGCAAAGGCGCCTTTGTAGGTCGGCCAGGCGCCGGCGAAGCTTTCATAGGTGACCCGGCCGATCAGCAGCGCTTCGTGGTCCAGTACCTCTTGGAATTTGTACTCGATCTGTCCGGCCTCGTGCCGCTTGCCGACCCAGTCGGTGTGCCGGTAGCCCGGCTCGCCTCCCGGCGCTTCCATCACGCCATCGATGGAGATGAATTCCGATACAACGATCCTGGCCATGGTCATTCCTTTCCGGCTTTGACCAATACTTAGGAAAATTCCTTAGTGATGGCAACAGCCAAAATTCGAAGGATGCCAACCAAGGGTGCTGGCAAAGCGGGAAGGGCGGTTCTAGGCTGCGAGCGGATTCGACTGTCAGTTTGGGGACGTGCGTTTTGACGATCACGATGTATGGCATCACCACCTGCGACACGATCAAGAAGGCGCGCGTCTGGCTTGAAGGTCATGATGTGCCCTACCGTTTTCACGACTACAGGGCGGAAGGGCTGGAGGCGAAGCGGCTGGATGGCTGGGTCGGCAAGGTCGGCTGGGAAATCCTGCTCAACAAGGCGAGCACGACGTTCCGCGAACTGGAGGACAAGGACAAGCAGGGCCTCAATGAGAAGAAAGCCAAGGCGCTGATGCTGGCCAAGCCGACGATGATCAAGCGACCGGTGCTGGAACTGGGCGACCGCATCCTCGTCGGCTTCAAGCCGGATGTCTATCAGGTGGCTGTGGGCGGTTTTAAGTAGGAATAGCGGGACGGAGAAGCTGCCAATCTCCCTCCTTGCGGGGGAGATGGCCGGCAGGCCAGAGGGGGTGGGAAGGATCGCCACCCTTTGACTGTTCCAACGCGAACCTGTCTGAGGACTTGGCTGCGGTTGGTTGACAGGTCGGCGGGACAGCACCCCCCTCTGCCCTACCGGGCATCTCCCCCGCAAGGAGGGAGATTAGTCGCCGACGTTGCCCCCTCAACCCGCGCGCAAATACCCCGCCAGCGCCACCGCATTGTTGTGGGCCTCGTCATGCGCGCCGTAGAGCAGCGTGACCTTCCCCGCATCGAGCATGGCCCGCAACTGGCGAACCACCTCGCCATTCCCATCCAGTTCAGCACGATACCGCTTCTGGAACTCTTCCCACCGCTCCGGCTCATGCCCGAACCATCCGCGCAAGCCATCGCTCGGCGCGACGTCCTTCAGCCACAGCGCCAGCGCCGCGTGCTCTCTGCTGACGCCGCGTGGCCAGATCCGGTCGACCAGGACCCGCTGCCCATCGTCGGGCGCGGGCTGCTCGTAGATCCGCTTGACCACAAGGTCGAACCCCACCGGACCCTCCGCAAGTGCCCCCTCAGGCCCACTCGCCCTGGCGCATCACCGGCACGCGGGCGCCATCCTTGTGGACGCCGTCTATGTCGACCTTGTCGGAGCCGATCATCCAGTCGATGTGGATGAAACTCTTGTTGCCGCCGCGTGCGGCGATCTCGTCCTGGCTGAGCGAGGCGCCGCCGACGAAGCACTTCGAGTAGCACTGGCCGAGCGCGATGTGGCAGGCGGCGTTCTCGTCGAACAGCGTGTTGAAGAACAGCAGGCCGCTGGCCGCGATCGGCGAGGAATGCGGCACCAGCGCCACCTCGCCGAGGCGGCGCGCGCCCTCGTCGGTGTCGAGCACCTTCTTCAGCACATCCTCGCCCTTCGATGCCTTTGCCTCGACGATGCGGCCCTCCTCGAAACGCACCGAGATCTCGTCGATCAGCGTGCCCTGGTAGGACAGCGGCTTGGTCGAGGAGACATGGCCCTCGACGCGCCTTGCATGCGGTGTGGTGAAGACTTCCTCGGTCGGGATATTCGGATTGCAGGTGATGCCGTTCTTGGCGGTCGAGGCACCACCCATCCATTCATGGCTGTCCGCCAGCCCGACGGTCAGGTCGGTGCCTGGCCCGGTGAAATGCAGCGCATGGAAATTGTGGCCGTTGAGCCATTCGGTGCGGCCGCGAAGTGCCGCATTGTGCGCCACCCAGTTGCCGATCGGGTCTTCCACATCCACCCGCGACGCCGCGAAGATGGCGTCGGCGAGCTTGGCCACGGCGACGTCGTCGGCATCGCCAGGGAAGACCTGCCTGGCCCAGGCAAGGTCAGGGTAGGCGACGATGTTCCAGTTGATGTCGAAGCCGGTGATCTTCTCCAGCGCCGGCTGGTAGGCCATCGAATTGGCCTTGTTGGCGCGCGCCACTTTCGCCGGATCCTGCGCCGACAACAGCGACGGATCCTCGCCGCGCACGGCAAGCCGCGCCGCATTGTTGGCGAAGGCCTTCGCCATGCCTTCATAGAGCCAGCCCGCCGCACGGTCGAAACCGGCATCGGCGCCGAAGCGGTAGCGCGCCAGCGTCATTTCGTCGTCGTTGAAGATCGGCGTCACCAGTCCGGCACCGGCCTTGTAGGCATGCTCGACGATCCGCCTGGTCAACGGCAGCGCCGCGATCGATGACGTCACCACCAGGTCCTGGCCGGGTTGCAACTGCAGCCCGACCTTGATGGCGACTTCCGCCAGCCTGTCGAGCTTCACCGGGTCGATCGATGCGGAAACGCCGCGCGAATGTGTGGTCATGATCCTGCCTGCCGTAGTTTGATGTCTCACTCTACATAGACCGGTACCACGGTCCTTTCCACCGCGATCCCACCGGAGGGCGCGGTGGCGGCATTCGTCGACCCGAACTGTGCCATCGTCGCCCCGATCTCTTCCTTGATCCAGACCTTGAAATCCCGGACCTTGCGGCTTTCGGCCTTGGCGGAGGATGTCACCAGCCAATAGCCGAGCCCGCTCTGGGCGCGGATTCCGAATGGCGCCACGAGCCGGCCGTCGGCCAGCGCATCGGCGGTGAGCAATTGCCAGCCGAGCATCACACCGTGGCCGGCAATCGCCGATTCCAGGCACAGCATAGGATCGGTAAAGCGCGCGCCCTTCAGGAAGGTGACGGGTGGAACGCCGGCTGCCTCGAACCAGCTCTCCCATTTGATCATCGCCCGCTCGTCGGTGATCGCGCAGGTCCGAGCAAGGTCCTCGATCGACTTCAGCTTCTTGGCGATTGCCGGGGCACAGACCGGGAAGACTTCCTGCGCCAAAAGCAGTTCGGCCCGCCCGCCCGGCCATTTGCCGTCGCCGAGCCGGATGGCGATGTCGATGTCGGAGTGATCGAGATCGGCCAGCCGCACCGAAGCGTCGATGCGCAGCAGCACGTTGGGATGCCGGGCGAAATGACGCGACAATCGCGGCAGCAGCCATTTCGAGGCAAAGGCCGGCGCCACCGAAACCACCAATGTGCATTGCGTCGCCTCGTCGGCCAGCGCCACGGCGTGAGCAAGTTCACGAAACCCGACGCCCAGGCGAGCCGCGAAGACGGCGCCGAATTCGGTCAGCACGAGACCGCTCGCCGTCCGCTCGAACAGCGCCTGGCCGAGCTGCTTCTCGGTGCGGCTGATCTGCTGGCTGACGGCACTGACGGAAACGTTGAGTTCAGCCGCCGCCGCCGCGAGCGACCCGAGACGAGCGACGGTTTCGACGGCGCGAAGGCCGTTGAGATGGACGCGGTTGAGCATGGCCATTTGAGTTTTTCTAAACCGATCCGGCTGAAATCTCAATTGAAAGACACATCGAAACGGCGGACTTTGTCGGAGGAGACCGACCCGTGGAGCCGAAAATGCTGAGGATGTTGTCATCGCTGAAGGTCTTTTTCGCGACGGATACGCCCCATAAGTCGCGCCGCGACAGCGAGACGCAAAGATGGTTGACCGATCCGCTTTCGCATCCGGTGCTCAACACCATGTCGGAGCGCGAATTGGGTGACGTGCCGTTCAGGCTGACGGCACGGCGGACGGCGCACGAGACCGCTTCAGTGCATGCCGGTTTCGGTGGACGCTGCTGAGCGGACATCACACGTTCCGGCTTAAGCAAAAGTCGAGGCGAGCGCCGCGTGCTGCGACCGCTGGCCCAACGGATGGCGGATTGTTTCAGCGATCCCTGCACTTATTGTGCGCTGCAATGATATCAGCCACCTCAACAGCGCTGCGTTTCGCCATCGCCGGCATGATCGCCATGGCTGTTGCCATGGGCATCGGCCGCTTCGTCTACACGCCGATCCTGCCCGGCATGATGGAGGAACTCCATCTTTCGCCGGCCGATGCCGGGTGGATCGCCTCCGCCAATTATCTTGGCTACCTCGTCGGCGCGCTTGCCGCCGCCGGCGGTTGGGCGCATGGGCGCGAGCGCCTGCTGATGCTGGCCGGCCTCGGCGCCAGCACGGTCCTGGCAGCCCTGATGGGGCTGTCCGACACCATGGTCGCCTTTCTCGTCATCCGCTTTCTTGCCGGTCTCGCCAGCGCCTTCGTCATGGTGTTCATGGCCAGCATCGTTTTCAGCCATATAAACGCAGCCGGCCGCAGCGACCTGCAGGCGTGGCATTTTGGCGGCGTTGGCCTTGGCATCGCCATATCGGCGGCGATGATGGCGGTGCTGGTCACCGAGCATGCCGGCTGGGCGGCGGGCTGGCTATGGTCGGCCGCCATTTCGGCTTGCGGTTTCGTCGTCGTGGCGCTGTTGGCGAACGAGGGGCCACTCGCCGATGGCGACGCCGCCCGTGAGCCGGCGCTGCCGAAGGACTGGTCGCTGGTGAAGATCATCGTCGCCTACGGCCTGTTCGGTTTTGGCTATGTGGTGACGGCGACGTTCCTGGTTGCCATCGTCCGGCAAGCCGGCGGAAGTCGCGTCTTCGAGGCCACGGTGTGGATGGTCGCCGGCCTTGCCGGCTTTCCCTCGACCTGGCTCTGGCAGAAGATCGCCGGATGGATCGGGCTCCATGCCGCCTATGCGCTGGCATGCTTCGTCGAAGTCGTAGGCGTCACCGCCAGCGTGGCCGTCGGCGGATACACCGGGCCGCTGCTTGGCGGCGTGTTGCTCGGCGGCACTTTCATTGCCATCACGGCACTTGGCCTGCAGGCCGCGCGGCAACAGGCGCCACCGGCGCCTAGGCGTATCTTTGCCCTGATGACGGCCTCTTTCGGCCTGGGCCAGATCATCGGCCCGATCGCCGCCGGGTTGCTGGCGCAGGCGTCGGGCAATTTCTTCCTTGCCTCGCTCACCGCCGCCTCCATGCTGGTCATCTCCGGCGCCACCATATGGTCGGCTGCGCCAAAATCGCCATGATTATGGTCTTGCTCGGTGCCGGGCTTCGGGCACGGGCATTTTCTTTCCAGCTAATGTGTGACTTTATGCCCGCTGATATCAGCTGATTTGCGCATCGACGAGGAATTCGCCACAGTGTTTGTATCTTTTTTCCCGCAGCCGAAGCTGTTCTTTTCTTCGGTAGTCGTCTGGGTCCTTGCGGCGATTTTGTTCTGGTTTTTTGGTGGAGAACAACTTGGCGCTGTATTTGGATTGCCTCCCACAGCTGAAGGCGTTGACAAGATCATTGGCGTATCACTCTTTTGGTCTAAGCCATTTCTCTGGTTTTACTTATATTTTGCCGCTGTTGTCCTTATTTTCTACGGCTTTTGGGCCTGGTATCGACCTCATCCGTGGCGTAATTGGTCTATCCTTGGCACTTCACTGATCCTCTTTGTCATCTACTATCAGGTGCAGGTAAACGTCGCTTTCAACGACTGGTACGGTCCCTTCTACGATCTCATTCAGAAGGCTTTGGGCACACCGTTTTCCACGACGCCATGGGACTTCTATAGCCAGTTGCTGACAATTATGTGGATTGCGCTTCTGGCGGTTACGGTTGGGGCCCTCAATCGCTTTTTCGTAAGCCACTGGATATTTCGTTGGCGCACCGCGATGAACGAATACTATATGAATAATTGGGAAAGATTGAGAAACATCGAGGGTGCGTCACAGCGTGTTCAAGAAGACACGATGCGCTTCTCAAGCACGATGGAGGATTTGGGCGTAAGCTTGGTCGGGTCTGTCATGACCCTGATTGCATTCCTTCCTGTGCTGCTGCATCTCTCTCAAAACGTCACGGAGCTGCCGATTGTCGGCACGGTGCCTTACTCCCTGGTCGTTGTGGCAATCCTTTGGTCACTCTTCGGGACCACTTTCCTGGCGTTGGTAGGAATCAAGCTGCCGGGGCTCGAATTCCGCACTCAGCGTGTCGAGGCGGCTTACCGCAAAGAACTGGTCTATGGCGAAGATGATTTAGGCCGCGCACAGCCACCAACTGTTGCCGAGCTGTTTCGAAATGTAAGGAGAAACTATTTTCTTAAATATTTTCACTATTTATATTTCAATGTCGCCAGAATATTCTACCTTCAGATTGACAATATATTTCCATACATCGTCCTTGTTCCCACAATGGTCGCAGGAAAGATCAAGCTCGGAGCTCTGAATCAGATTCTCAATTCCTTTGATCAGGTCCGCTCTTCGTTTCAGTATCTGGTCAATTCCTGGCCGACCATTGTCGAACTGATTTCGATCTACAAGCGTCTGCGTGCTTTCGAGGCGACGATCCATGGCGAGCCGCTTCCTGAAATTGACCGCCGCTTCATGGATCGCCAAGCACAAGAACCCGACCCGGCCTGACTATGGGAAATAGCGGCGTGGGCGGCTCAGCCGCCCACGACTGCCTGCTTTTCGCCGGCACGCTGCCGCGAAACATAATCGCGAAAGCTGACGCATTCGACATCGGCCCTGACGCAGACCTCGCCGGCAAAGCGCTCCAGCGCGTTCCAGTAGGCGCCGTCATTCATCAGCGTGAAGTGGAAGCCGAGTTCCAGCGGAATGCGCTTGCCCTGATATTGCGCATCGAACGCGGCGCGAAAGGCATCGTAGGTCCGGTTGGCGAATTCGTCCGCCATGCTTGGCCGCTCGAAGCCGCCGGAATGTCTGACATAGAGATTGTAGTCCATGGCGATCACCGGCCTTGATTTCGGTCCTTCCGGGATCTGCGGCAGTGAAAAGTGCATGATGCCGTGGCTTGCCGCCGGCCAGGCAGGGCCCTGCGAGACGCCGCTGGCGTCGAATTGATAGCCGGCCGCCGGCAACGCGTCGTAGAGCCCCTTGCTTGTCGACAGGTATGGCGCACGGAAGCCGACCACCGCATGCCGCGCGAAATCGCGCCAGCCCTTGGGCTCGGGCGCGATGCCATTGATCGCATAGGCGTTCTCGAAAATGTGCTCGAACGAGCCGAACTCGCTCAGCCAGTCGGCCTTGCTCCAGTCCTTGCCGTCGAAGTGGCCGCAGCCATGGCTGGCGATGTCGTGACCTTCCGAGGCGGCAAGTCCGATCTGCTCGAGCCGCTCGGTCACTTCCTGCTTGGAGGCGGCAAAGCCGATGTTGGATTTGCCTGATGTCTTGCCGGGTGCCGTGTATTCCTCGCGTGTCTCGGGTGACAGCAGGAACACACACGAAAGAAAGTAGGTGAAATGCGCGCCGGTGCGCTGCGCCAGCGCGCGGCTGCGCTTCCACTGCGAAATGTCACGGGCGCTGTCGAACGAGATGATGACGACCTGCCTGGGCTTCGTCGGCGCCGGTGGCGCGGGCGGATCGGCCAAGGCTCCGCTGGCTGTGGCCAGCGAGACGAGGGAAAACGCAGCAACGCGAAACGGAAGGTACATCGGCAATCTGATCTTAACTCGGAGGATGTCTCGAAGCCGGCTATCGCGCAAATGTGGCGTGGGTGCGATTGGCCTTTTCGCCCGTCCGCCCTGGCAATAGGCGATTTTCCGGTCGAACCCCTTCCATGCCGACAAAATTTCGCTAAAACGCGGGCTGACAACGGCCCGAGAGGGCAGGAATGGTTTGATTGATGTCCGACGACAGTTTTATCCGTGAAGTCAACGACGAGATGCGCCGCGAACAGGCGCAGAAGCTGTGGGACCGTTTCGGTCCCGCCTTGCTCGTCATTGCGATCCTCGTGGTGCTCGGCACCGCCGCCGTCGTCGGCTATCGCTATTGGGACGAGACGCGCGCCAACCGCTCGGGCGATGCATTCTCGCAGGCGCTGAAGCTCGCCAATGACGGCAAGAACGACGAAGCGCTGACCGCGCTCGATCAGTTGGAGAAGGATGGCTACGGCGCCTATCCGCTGCTCGCCCGCATGCGCGCCGCCACCGTCAAGGCCAGCAAGGGCGACGTCGCCGCCGCCGTCAAGGATTTCGACGATGTCGCCGCCGACACGGCCATTCCCTCGGGCATTCGCGACATGGCACGCCTCCGGGCAGCACTCCTGCTTGTCGACCATGGCTCCTTCGCCGACGTCTCCAGCCGCGTCGAGGCGCTCACATCGGACACCAACACGCTGCGCCACACGGCGCGCGAGGCGCTCGGCCTGTCCGCCTGGAAGGAAGGCAAGACCCAGGACGCGCTGAAGCTGTTCGACCAGATCGCCGCCGATGACGGCGCCCCGCGCAACACCCGTGAGCGGGCAACCTTGATGTCCGAGCTGATCCGCGGGTCGGGCAGTGCGTCGTGACCTTCAAAGTCGCCATCATCGGCAGACCTAACGTCGGCAAATCGACCCTTTTCAATCGACTGGTGGGAAGGAAGCTGGCGCTTGTCGACGACACGCCGGGCGTCACACGCGACCGTCGCGTCCATGCGGCCAAGCTTTACGACCTGCATTTCGATGTCATCGACACCGCCGGCTTCGAGGATGCCGCCGCCTCGACCTTGCCCGGTCGCATGCGCGCGCAGACCGAGATCGCCATCCGCGAGGCCGACATGATCTTCTTCACGGTCGATGCCAAGTCCGGCCTGATGCCGGACGACAAGACGTTCGCCGAGATCGTGCGCAAGTCCGGCAAGCCGGTCGTTCTCGTCGCCAACAAGGCCGAGGCGAAGGGCGCCCAGGGCGGCATGCTCGAGGCCTGGGAGCTTGGCCTTGGCGAGCCGATCCCGGTTTCGGCCGAACACGGCCAGGGCATGCCCGACCTGCGCGACGCGGTGATCGGCGCGCTCGGCGAGGCACGCGCCTTCGGCGAAGAAGAGGATGGTGTCGGTGACGAGATCGCCGCCGGCGAGGTGCTGATCGGCGAGGATATCACCGATCCGGACGCCGAGCCTTCATACGACGACACCAAGCCGATGCGCATCGCCGTCGTCGGTCGCCCAAATGCCGGCAAGTCGACGCTGATCAACGCGCTGATCGGCGAGGAACGGCTGTTGACTGGGCCGGAAGCCGGCATCACCCGTGATTCCATCTCGGTCGACTGGGACTGGCATGGCCGCCGCCTGAAACTGTTCGACACGGCCGGCATGCGCCGCAAGGCCAGGATCCATGAAAAGCTGGAAGTGATGTCGGTGCAGGATGGCTTGCGCGCCATCCGCTTCGCCGAGATCGTCATCATCGTGCTCGACGCCACCATTCCGTTCGAGAAGCAGGATCTGCAGATCGCCGACCTGATCATCCGCGAGGGGCGGGCGCCGGTGATCGCCTTCAACAAATGGGATTTGATCGACCATCCCCAGGAGCTTCTGGCGGAGTTGCGCGAGAAGACCGAGCGGCTGCTGCCGCAGGTGCGCGGCATCCAGGCGGTGCCTGTGTCGGCCGAAACCGGGCGTGGCCTCGACAAGCTGATGGATGCGGTGCTGAGGACCCACAAGGTCTGGAACAGCCGCGTCTCGACCGGCAAGCTCAACCGTTGGCTGGAAAGCATTCTGGCGCATCACCCGCCGCCTGCCGTCGCCGGCCGCCGGCTGAAGGTCAAATATGTCACCCAGGCCAAGACGCGGCCGCCGGGCTTTGTCGTCCAGTGCTCGCGGCCGGAGGCGATGCCGCAATCCTATGTCCGCTACCTCTCCAACAGCCTGCGTGAAGCCTTCGACATTCCCGGCGTGCCGATCCGCATTGCGCTGCGCACCTCGGACAACCCGTTCGCCGGACGGGCAAAGAAACGCGGCTGAGCGTCGAAGCTCTTCAGATCACGCCACGCTGCGCAAGCCGTTGTCGTTAGCCCGGCTATTTTCGGGCAGCGCCTGTCGCGCTGCGTCCAGCAGGATGTCGGCGAGGCGGGCCGCTACCGGTTCGGGGTCGGCGTCCTTGCGATGCAGGAACAACGCCATTTTGGGCAGTGCCGGCAGCCCGGCGATCTCCGGTGCCATCGCGCTGACGCTGGCCGGCAGTCCGATGTCGGTGCGGATCGTCAGCCCCAGCCCCGCCGCGACGGCTGCCCAGATGCCGCCAAGGCTCGGGCTGGAAAAGGCCATCCGCCAGGACAGGCCGGCGCGGTCGAGCGTTTCGGTTGCCACCGTACGCAAAAGGCATGGCGCTTCGAGCGCCACCAGCGGCAGTGGCTCACTGTGGCGTAGGCTGGTCTCGATGCGCTTTGCCGGGCCGATCCAGCGCATCTGCACGTCGGCGACGTGCTCGCTGTAAGGCAGCGTCTCGCCGCTGTGCCAGGCGAGCGCGATGTCGAGGTTGCCTGACATGACCCTTTCGGCAAGTTCGTAACTGCGCGCGATCCTGGCTTCGATCTTGACCTTGGGATGGGCGCGGGCAAAGCGGCCGAGCACGTCGGGCAGCACGGCCTCGCCGAAATCCTCTTGCAGCCCAAGCCGTACCCAGCCTTCCAACTCGACGTCATGGATCGCGGATGCCGCCTCGTCGTTGAGCTCGATCAGCCGCCGCGCGTAGCCGAGCATGGTCTCGCCGGCTTCGGTCAAGGCGAGGCCGCGTCCCGACTTGCGGAAGATCGGCGTCGCCGCTTGTTCCTCCAGTTTCTTCAACTGCGCACTGACCGCCGACGTCGACCGGCCAAGCCGGTCGGCAGCCTTGGCGAAGCTGCCCAGCTCCATGCCGGTGACGAAACTGCGCAGAACGTCGAGGTCGAATGTCACGCGTCGCATGAAGATAATCCTGATTTTCAGGACAATTAGTCAAAAACTTCCCGATATTCAGCATGAACCTATGGCGATAGAGACAGGCCGTCAAGGTCCGGATGCAGTCGGACCGTCAAGGGAAATTAAGCCATGTCGCTCGTCGTTACGGATTTGCAATGCAGCCAGGGCAGGCCTCGGCAGCAGGCGGGTGGAGCCGCCGCTGGTGCCGCGACAGTCCGCTCCAATCATCGCTGGAAGGTGCTGGGCATCGGTGTTGCCGCCAATGCCAGTTTTTCGGCAACCTTCTCCGGCATCCCGGCGACAGCGGTTTTCTTGCGCTCGGGCTACCATCTCGGCAACGGCCAGCTCGGGCTGGTTCTCGGCCTTCTCGGCCTGGGTGTGGCGCTGAGCGAACTGCCATGGGGATTGCTCACCGACCGCTGGGGCGATCGCCGCGTGCTGCTCACCGGCCTCGGCGCGACCGCGGCATGGCTGCTCCTCATGGCATTCCTGGTCGTGCCGTCACCGGCACACATCCCCGGGGTTGCGCTTCTGGCCGCCGTGCTGCTCGTCACCGGCCTGCTCGGCGGCAGCGTCAACGGCTCGAGCGGCCGCGCCATCATGGCCTGGTTTCGTGAAGGCGAGCGTGGCTTCGCCATGAGCATCAGGCAGACCGCGGTGCCGCTCGGCGGCGGGCTCGGCTCCCTTGCCCTGCCGTCGCTCGCCTCGACGCATGGCTTTGCAATGGTCTACGGCCTGCTGGCCGTATTCTCCGCCGTCACGGCGCTTTTCGCGTGGCGCTGGTTGCGCCAGCCGCCAATTGGCGAAGACGCGACGTCCGCCAGCGACGCCATGGTGCCGGCCCGCCCGACACCGCTGCGCAATCCGGACGTCTGGCGCATCGCAATGGCCATCGGCCTGCTCTGCGTCCCGCAAGTGGCGGTACTCACCTTCGCCTCTGTCTTCCTGCATGATTTCGGCGGCATGGGGACGGCAGTGATCAGCGCCAGCCTGGCAGCCGTGCAGGTCGGCGCCATGGTCATGCGCGTCTGGAGCGGCCGCTTCACCGACCGTCACGGCAATCGTCGCTCGTTCCTGCGCCTTTTCAGCATGCTGAGCGCGGGCGCTTTCGCCACCCTCACGCTGCTTGTGTTTGTCGTGGCCACCATTCCCGGCTGGCAGCCGGTGCTCGCGACAACGATCGTTGCCACCCTGATCGTCGCCGGCATCTGTGTTTCGGCATGGCACGGCGTTGCCTACACCGAACTCGCCACGCTTGCCGGCGCCAGCAACGCCGGGACGGCGCTCGGTCTCGCCAACAGCTTCGTCTTTGTCGCCTTCTTCCTGGTGCCGGTCGCCATCCCTGGGCTTCTGGTTGTCGGATCATGGTCCGGCGTCTGGCTGTCGGCCGCCATCTGCGCGTTGATCGCCTGGCCGATCTTCCTGCGGCCAACGCCAACCGGATCGGCGTGATGCAAGGTCAGGCCGGGGCAACCAGGGGCAACTTCCCCAAGGACGGCGCTTGCCGGGACATCGGGAACCGTCGTTTGGCCCAGTCGATGGAGGGTTTCTCCACCGTCCGATGGAGTATGATCGAAAAGCCGAGGCTCAATATCGCTGCTGAAATTGCAGCCACCATCAGACTGTGGTGTCGGTGAATCTCAAAGACGAATGCCAGGTTATAAATGATGATTTGATGCACCATGTAGAACGCGAAGCTGATCTCGCCACAGAAAGTCAGAAAACGCCACGACAGAATGCGTGTCACGATGCCGGACTGATGTGCAAAGACATAGACCATGGCCGTGAACAGGGGATACATCCCATATTCGCGAAATGCGCTGGACGCCATGATCGACGCATGGCTGCTGAAAAATTGCGTGATCTCGGCATGCGCGCTCGCATAAAGCGCCAGGCAGGCTATTGCGGCGATCTGACATGACGCGACCCAGCCATCAGGGATGCGCCGACGTCGGAACAGTTGACAGACGGCTACTCCGGCCAGGAATTCCATCATGCGCAGAGGCGGAAAGAGCTGAACGAAGGATGCGTCCGTGACGTAGAAATCCTGCCATGGCCAGTTGGAAGGAGGCGGAAATACCGGTCCCGGCAAAACGCTCATGAAAGCCAGCAGACCGAGAACGGCGAGTGTCCAGCCGCAAATCACGAGCATGATCTGGTTTGGCCGCAGGATCAGAATGAACGGCAGCAGAAGATAGAAGAACAACTCCACCGATATCGACCATGAGACGCCATTGTATGCGTAAGCCGTGCCGTAAGTCGGAATCCAGGAACTCAGCAGCGTTGTCGTCAGATATGCGGTGAGCAGACGTGTCGGCACGGGAAGCGTCATCACGGCAAAGAAGCAGCACAGCATGTGAACAGGCCAGAGCCGGAAAAATCTCTGGACGATGAAGTTTCTTACCGAGCGCCAATCATGGAAGCGTCCGGTGAAACTGTACGACAGCACGAAGCCCGACAGGACGAAGAAAAACGAGACGGCGCAGCCGAGATCCACACCGCCGATGGATCGAGACGCGTCGATTCCAAATTCCCGCAAATGATGGACGAATATCGACAGGGCCGCGAAGGCCCGCAGCGCCGTCAGATTGTGGAGCTGGGGGCGTCCGGGTGCCGCCGTCGAATTCACGTCATTGGCGGTTGGGATCTCCACGACCGTTGCCTCGTCGTCCGGCTCTGCTCAGCCGCTGTTTCGAAACCGTCCCATGTGACGGCCGGAAGATGGATATCCGGTTAAGCTCGGCCCAACGCAGGGATGGCCCCGCGGCTTGGCGCGCATGACCGTCATCCTTCTCGCCGCAAAACCGCCCGACTTCGGAACCACGACCTTGAGCCGACTGAGAAAACCCGATCGAACCCGTTAACGTCCCATCAAGGTTAATGCATCATTTTGCTCTCCAGTGGGGTCAGTCGCGTTCCTGGAGAGAGTTCAGTGCATCGACGTGTGTTGAAACGGCTTGTTGCCGCCGCCGGTGAGAAGAAACGTGGCTTTCTGTCTCCGTTCGTCATCGGGCTTGGCATCTGGATCGGCTTTCCGACCGTCGCCGCCTACCAGGACATGACGAGCCTTGTCTCCGGCCTCGAAGCATCGAACACCCGCTGGAATTCCTATGTCGAGAAGTCCGTCGCCGGCTCGACCCATGCGGCCGAGATGCCGTTCGTCGATTCCGATGTCACCGGCTCTATCTCCGGATCGGGTGTCCATCTGGCAGGCGTCGGCAACGTGTCGTTTCGTGGCAAGGGCGGCAAGGTCAGCGGCACGCCCGACGAGGATCGCGTCGTGCGCGCCGACAAGAAGGGGCGCATCGTCCAGATGTCTCCCGTCGCGCCGCCGAAGAATTTCAATGCCGGCTCGATCTTCGAGCGCACCTCCTCCTTGCTGCGGCCCAGCATGGACAGCGGCCTGAAGATGGCCTTCGCCAAACCGCAGATCAAAGGCAAGGAGATCCAGATCGCCGCGGCATTCCATGCGCGCGAGGACAAGAAGCCGGATCCAGGAGTGCCGGCGATGCTTGCCGCGCTGGTCAACAACGACCATCCCGACGTGCTGGCGACCGCTTATGCGCAGGCCGAGCCCGACTATGCCAAGGCTTCACCCTTCGAAGCTCTGCTTCAGGACGAGCAGCCCAATGACGGCCGCTTCATTCCGCCGATGGCCAAGGGCGACCACTCGTGGATCCAGAACCCGCTTCCCGCAAGTGTCTTCTCCAAGAAGGAGCAGGCATGCCTTGCCAACGGCATCTATTTCGAGGCGATGAGCGAATCCGTGCGCGGTCAGGCCGCCGTCGCCCAGGTCATCCTCAATCGCGTCCGCAACCCGGCCTATCCGAATTCGATCTGCGGCGTCGTCTACCAGAACGACAGCTGGTTCAACCGTTGCCAGTTCTCCTTCGCTTGCGACGGCAGGAGGAAGCGCATCGACAGTCCAGCCGCCTACAAGACCGCGCAGGATATCGCCATGGCCGTCACCGCCGGCAAGATCTTCATCCCGGAAGTCGGATCGTCGACCCATTACTACGCCCAATATGTCCATCCCGGCTGGGCGCGCACGATGCACAAGATGACCAAGATCGGCCTGCATATCTTCTACCGCACCTATGGCGGCGGCTGGAGCTGAGCGCTGGACGATCGCTG
>NZ_JBHUGY010000057.1:0-80709 GCF_042682105.1 Mesorhizobium calcicola | reverse complement strand
GAGGGGGGGGGGTGGGGGTTAGAAGAGGAGAAAGTGTGGTGAAGGGTGGGTTGAGAGTATGAGGGGATAGAAGTTGCAGTGGTTTTTGTCTATTTGATAGTTGGAGGGTATAGGTGAGGAATCAATGATCTATATGTTGGTTTATTGTGTATAGTTTAAGTTTTTTGATTCTGTGATTGAGCTTGGTCATCATGTGTGGCATTGTATAGTGGTCAGGTAAAAAAACTGGGGTGTTCTGTTCTTTTCTGATTGAGTTGGCATTTTGTGTTGTTTGTACTGATTTTAATTATAAGCTTGGATTGTTTTTGGTTTTATTATTTTGTATTTTTATGTAGTTGTTAGGTGGCTCTCTGCGCTAGCTATGTCATTTTTCTGTGGGTATCCGTTCTTTTTTTGTTTCTTGAATTGACGTGATTTGTTTTATAATTTATGAATTTGTCTATACTCCTGTTTGTGGCTTTTCGTTGTAACTTTTATTTGTTTTTGTCGTTCTGGGTGGTGCTCCTCTTGAGAAGTGGTGTTTGGAGGATTTTGCTGATTGGTCTTTTTCTGTTTGCAATCTCTTCTTCCTTGTATCCGGTTGTCGGATGATTCGTTCTCTTCTTATTTGACTTCATCCTTTGTATTAGTTTTTTCTGAGATTTCTTTGTTTTGTGGGTCCTTCTTATTTCTTTGCGTGCACGATCTCATTTTATCTCTCTCTCGTGATTTGCTTAACTGAGGAGATGTGTACCCTTTAGCTGAATAGTCATGTCGTTTTTAAAAATTGGAGTCGTATTGTAGTAGCTTGTGTTAATGCGGCATGTTTTGGTGTTACTAATATGTTTTCGACCACGAGCTAGTCTCAGGGTTTTAGTCAGTGCTGGTGGAGGACAGTGCGTTGCATGCCTGTTTCAAGATCAACGTGTTCTGTCCAAAGGCGAAGCGAATATCCATTGTACTTTCTTTGTATCCGCGCTCCAACCAAGAAGGTGCAGGAGCAGAAACCCATGAGATCACATTCGTCTGCCCTTTTATTAACGGAGCAACGGTGCCGGAGGGCAGGAGGCGGTCGGATTCCGGGGCCAGGGGAGGGTGGTGGGCGGAGATGCCCAGCCGCGGGCAGCTCATTCTCCGTGCATACGGACTCCTAGCGGCCGATCCTGATTTATTCTATCGGTCCGCGGAGGGGTGGCCCCGCGAGGCCGGTTCCAGCCGTGCATCGACCTGGAGCTTCGGAGGGGGGCGCGCCTGACAACCGCAGACAAAACCGGGTGTGGGTCACAGAGCAGGTGCCGGGGAAGTGCTGGTGCGTGGGTTCAGGCGCGTACGAATAATAGACTAGGGGGGTGGCGGGGGGGGGAGGCACTCACATAACCAGGTGACAACAGAGTGTCCGGGTATGGTCCCTGTCACGATCTCCGTCAGCGGCCGCAGAAGTGCTCAGCATGGAGCGCATGGTGCTGCTGGGCCCCCCTGACTTGGAGTTGCTGTGCCTACAGGGATCATTGCACCAACGCGCATACGATGTATATCGCCTGTGCGTACGGGCGTGAACTGCGGCTGGTGAGGCACATCAGCCATCGGGTCGAGGGCCCTCGATGGTAGTCTCAACGCGATGACGAAGCCTTACTCTGATTTGATAGCTCAAGGTCCCAACGTCGCACGCACAAATACCCCAGCAAAGTTGCGACGGGGGGCCGTATCATGGGGGGTGTGCTCCGGAGCGCGGTAAAACCATCTCGTTTGCACCTAACACCAATAAAATGAATCACTGAGGACGTTCTGAGCACGGGAACTCTCAAAACTCTATAACAAGCTGAAACCCGCAAGTGGGAACAAGAAAGCTACTAACGAAGGCGCAGAGAGATGTTCTGATAATTATCAAGAAGAAAGAAAAAGTGGGTCCTGCCTGCCGTTTCTCGGACCAATAATACATTTATTTTCCATTTCTAGTTGTTTCTTCCCAAGTGTCTGCAGTCCACCAATCTTTCGAAGTCTCAACAGTACCTCAAAGTTATGGGGGTGGGGTGCAGCCCGTTAGTGCTCGTGTCTTCCGTGTAATGCCATTTCATGCTGTGCGTGGGCAGAGCCGGTGTCATGGGGTTATGAACGGTAAGGGAGCAGGGGGTTCGTGTCCCCAAAAGGGGGGGTTTACTACGCGGTGCTTGCCGTCAAGCAGGGGCGCCAACGGCAAGTAGTGACACGCGAAGCCGCCGAAGTCGTGGCGGCTCTCCCCAGGGGGGTGCTGCCTGATGCACTTCGGGCAATCAATGGCAAGGCGTTCCCGCGGGGTTGCTTTCACAAGCGCAAAGCGCGTCTGCATCCACGCCCAGCACAGCGCACCACCGCCGGCGCGGGGCCCCAGGGTCTCCTGTGGCGCTCTGTGAGGCCCCTGGTAAACATAGATCCACCCCCAGGGCCGCCTTCACTCTGGATGTACTGCTGTGCTAATTACCGGAGCCCGGCCTCTGTCAATTGTCTGCTGCGGTTCTAGCGCCCGTGCCAGCAGTACATATATGCTGGCCCAAAGGTCTGTTCATTGGTGTTTGGGTACGGGCCTCACTCCCCATCTGTTGGCTCTTAGGGTATCCTTTGGCTCGCTGCTCTATTTTTTTCTCTGCGCCCAAATCTTTGAACTGATAGGCTGCCATATACCGGCCTGTATTATCAAAACACCCTGTCTTTCCCGAGCTGGTCTCGACTGACTCTGTTTGAGTCTCGACTAGCACGCTCTCTGGTTTAACTGGCAACACGCAATTACCATACCATTTAGTATTTCGCGGTGCTGACCTTATCTGTTGGTTTTTTTCACGTTCGTTTTCGTTGGACCAATGACTTTGTTCATTACTTTTATTCACTGATAGCATAGCTGCGTCTTCAAGGGCCGAAGTTTGAAATCGAGAGATATATATCTTGCATTCCTCGTTTGCAGTGCCCTCCGACTGTGGCTGCTATGAATTGTCTTTTGTGTCGTGCTGGTCCTCTTTTCTCATCCTCTTGTGCTTGAGGTTTGTGTTGTAACACCATTCCACAATGACTAACGGACTTTAAACACCTATCCGTCATATGTCACTAGCTATCCACCGTGAACTGATTGTCAACGAGGTCGTTGAATCAGCGATTGCTAGCCATGCGTGCATAAGCTGTGCGGACCGAGGTGTGTCGGAGCTGATTATCGGCTAGTGCCACGATCAGGTCCTGCAACCAGGGTTCTGAAGATTAGAGGCTCATGTGGAAAAAACGGCGAGTCCGCAGCAAGATAGTAACCTCTTGGGGCCAAAGGGTGATTTTGGGCCCAACTGTCACGGACGCGCCCTGCAACTGCGAAAAGACCGCCCCCTAGGGACTGCGTATGCTCTGGAGGGTAGCTTCTGCCGGCGATCGCAACCATAAGGCCCCATGAAGTCCATGCAATAGAGACGACGCAACCAGCAGGAAGCCCGAATACCGGACCGTATGAATGCATACGTGGCCGCTGTAGACTAATGCGTCCAGTAGTGATAATTTCCCAAGCTGAGCCAGTGTGATCTGGTATGTTACTAAGGTGAGGAGAGTGGAGTGCCGGGATCCGCCCCGGCGGAGGCGTCGTCGCCTCGCAAGCTCGCTCTGTACCTAGTCTCGTGTAATGTGCTGCAAGGCAGGCCGGGAGGAGGCGCCGAGGCCGGTAGGGGATGCCGGACCTGAAACTCTGCAAGCTAGGCCAGCCTTCAGCATTTGTGGATCGAACGTATACCCTAAGTTATTGCATCCTTCGAATTTTGGATTTCATATCAGTGGATACTTTTTTGTGGATGTTGATGTGCGCTGAAACCGGTGGAGACTTTTTTGGGGTTGTTTTTTTCATAACCAGCGGGGGCTGCAAATTTCCGGTGTCCTCTCTTGGTGCTGCTCCAAGAGATACGGAGACCGAAAGAAGCTGACAAAAACCAGTAGCATGGAGCTACCACATAGAAAGAAGGCTGACGCAGGTAATAGTCGCCCTCAAAGCGTACCATGAGCGAGCAACATATGCTCCTCCTCGGCGGCTTTATCAGCACTGCGATGACGATTGCAGTGTTGAGAAAATACAGATCTTCCCAACACGGGAGTAGCCGCCGAACCTGCAGAGACGCTTGCTCCGGCCATGCATGCTCGGTAACGGTGCGGCCACCGTGTAACGCGTTTAGAGATAACGTTGCAGATGTGGTTCATGCATCGCTGTGCTGTCGAGGAAAGGCCTGGGTCACAGTTCTGGTCCTATAAACTGGCCTCTGCAAACGATCCAGCAATTATATTTTGGTGAGGCTCCCCTTGCCAGCAGGATCGGCCCCCCAGCCAACTCGCGCCATGTTGGCCAATAGCTCCGAGACTACCTCGACATATCATGGTCGACAGTGATTCACCACTTTAGTCTTCACCCAGGCTCTCCACAGATTATGAAAGCGGGTGTTCCTCTCTCTTAAATGGATGAGGCCACCCCGCGGTGGGCCTCATCCATTCAATCCCTACGTTCAGTTTAGGATCGCCGAGCAAGGCTTAGCAATTCGAAACGCTGTCCGCATACCACCGGAAACCACTCACGGCTTTATTTCGATGTTGATGTGCAGATTGGTTGGCGGCAGCAAGCCCTGCCACCACTTCCCGGCGCTCGGCGTTTTATTGTTTTTACCTTTAAGCAGTGCCAGAATGTTCCAGTAATCCCAGGCCGCTGATACGCGGAGTAAACATTAAAGTCATTGTGGCAGCTATATCCAGTGTTGCCGAGCGCCTGCGGCGTCATGCAGGATTTGGGTCTGAGTTAGATGGGCAAGGGCAAAGATCGTGGTTGCAGGGTTGATTGTAAGATGGACGTTGTCTAATTTCCGTCGGCGGGGGGGGCTGGCCGCGGGCGACAAGCGGCGTGCCCCGGTATAGCGCACGGGGGCGCAGCGGGGGCCGGCTCCCTAGCCTGGTAGAGGTCGGTAGAGGACTCGGAGGCAGCGGGAGGTCGGGATGCACGCGGCGCGACCGAACGCTGGGTTTCGCTTGCCAGCCTGCGGGCAAGAGGTCAGTGACAGCCTGGGTCACCCCAAGTTGTTTATGTTCCGGCTGGCTTTGGTCCGCCGACGGTGGTTGATCACCCCCAAGCGAGGTTCCGTGTTTCTGCACAAGGGGGCGCCGGCGCTGGCTCCAGACGCAACCTCTATGCTGTCACTAGACATCTTATGGTCACACAGTGGACGCAATCGAATAAACCTCTGTGGTACCAGTTCAGGGGCCCTCCTCCACCCCACTACGAGCCCTTTGAACTTACCTAGTACGATGTTTGTCGGGGGGTCAGTGGTAGGAGGTTGTCACGTCTCGGCCCTTGTCCTAAACCTGAACCGTTCGGGGTGAACTCTGTTAAGTTGTTTCATTTTTTGCGGAAGTATTAGGGCAGCAGTGTCGGGGGGCTTACAACGGCTCTTAGTTGTCCTTGCGCTGACTATGTCGAGTCGATACGCAACGAATATGTGCGCTGGGGAAGTCCTTGGCCTAAAACAGATCCTGTGTGACGGCCTGTGGTTTATGTAAGTTCACCCTAGGTCATAGCTTTCGTTGAAATGTATGTTGGGGGAGAAGTTCCGGGAGTTATTGAGTGCTGGCGGTGGGTCGAGGGGAATGATGGGGCGCGGTGGGGGCGCCTTTCTTTGGGGCTATCCTCCGTCCATCTCCACCGTCCCCCTCTTCCCCGCATCTACCCTCCTTCCCCCTCATCTCCCCTCTCCTTCCTTTTGCCCCCCCCCCCACTCCCCTCATTCACCCCTTTAGCTTCCTCCCCTCCCCTCTGCTTTCTTCTGCCACTCCCTGTGCACAACGAAGCCGACCGTGCCAGGCCAGTGGCACGCAGTGATATCGTGATGCCCGGCGCGATCGGTGATGGCCGGCGATCCACGCATTCAATTTCATGCCGATAAGGCTTTCCGACAAGCCCCGCGCGATCGAACGCTGTCGGTCGCCACATCGTACGCGTCCATCCCCGCTGACAGACCGCCGCTAACGAAGGACGGGTGGGTGATGCATGAAGACAGCAGTCGGGCGACCGTCCGCCCTCAGCGAGACAGATAAGCGGCAACGCAGCCGCTCACTGTGCAGGCGCACAGGATAGCACGCGCCGACCTTCTCCGGCACACCGCGTGTCGTAGGCGATAGCCAGCCGAACATCGGAAATACCTCGCACAACGTAATGCAGGAAAATCCTCAGACTTGGCGCAGATAGGGATCAGGACCCGCGGCGAGGCCGCTCGCCGCATACGCTCTCGCGCGCCGGTCGTGATTTGCGCGGCAATGACGACATACCAGGCATTGCGCAAACGGGACATGGATATCACCACCGAGTAGCGCTAACTATCGCGTCCAGGCCCAGCCCCCGCTATCGGCAAGATCGGCCCGTGACGCAGGAGCCAATCGCATACTTCTATGTATGGGAACAGGCGTCCAGGAGCGATCAGCTGCAATGCGCGCTGCCGCGTCATAGGCATGGCTTGCGTGTCTGATGCCAGCATATACCATATTAGGCCAACGGGACACTGGCCATAAGAAGCTACGCATAATCTCGCGCAGACGAGCATGGAGCCAAGTCCAAACGTGGTAGAGGATATAACCGGGCGGCCGGTCTGAGCGCCCGATGAGCGGTGAACTGGCGTGGCTGCCGATGCGGATCGCGCTTACCTTACACTGCTACCCGAGCCGTGCAGCTTTCGCGGAGCCCATAGCTATCTCTCATCTGGAGCCTGCAGTCGGCAAGGCAGTCCGCAAACATCACTCGGGCGGAGAGGACCGGTAATTTTGCTGGCGTGTAAATCCGCCCCTTCCGCATCGACGAGGTCTGGGTAATCCTATTCGAAGTCGTCGCGTCCATGACGAACGACCAGGTGTTAGGATCGACCTTGCCTGGAGCCAATCTCACTGTAGAAATACACTCACACAGCAAAATTACCGATCACACGACTTTACAGTACGTCAACGGCAACACGTCCAGCACAGCAGCTTTCCACCATTGCGCACATACTGTGGCCAGCGGCGAGGGCCACAACTAAGGATACTCTTTGTATGCATCACCGCATGCATCCTCCAACTTTGAGGCAAACGGAGACACGGCAAAGATCATGCGCATGCTCGACGACAATCGCGTCCTTGGCGAAACTCTTTTGGGGCGTGATGCTGTCGCCCGTTACGCTCACAATCCCCGGGGCCGCTCAACTTCCCCCAGATGTAACCAGGACACTCCGCCACAACTTTTGCTGTGACCAGCTCACTTGAGCGTAGCGTCATCGACATCGAGCTCATTATGCCATCGCGCGAAATGTAGATACGAAGAGCCCGTCGATCGCCGATGCATGTACCATACGAGCTCGGAGAGTAGTATATCCTGCTAACCAGAGTCGATCAGGATAGTGACGCCCGACCTGGCCGTGTCGGTGTCGGCAGCCGCCACGCGTCGGAAGCCTTGCGATTCGTCGCATGTGGTCGCCGTGCCAACATCGGTGAGCGATGGCCGCAGCACGACGACTTGATGTCCTTCGATTGTGATCGTCAGCGTCAGGCGCCAGCACTTTAGCACTCGCGCGCGACTTCAGAGCATCTGAGCTAAAGCGACTACGGATGCCGGAAGGGATCGCCCATCGAGGCGAGCAGCGCAATCGCAACTTCACACCATCAATTTCGCAGGGACCGCAGCATACCTCGAGCGCAGCATAGCTGTCTTGACCCACGGCTCCGGTGACTTGACTCGAATGGCGATGCCGTCGGCAAGCGCGTACGATCCGCATCCACATCGAGGCCCATGCTCCATACGCGCCGGCACCGAGAAGACTCATCAGCAGCCACAAAGAACTATACCATGCAGGCCCTAACAGCCCTATTTCGACCGCGACTCACGACTACGTCGCGCTTACGATGAATCAGCGAGACATGCATTACTGCTCGCGCCCGCGCGCGCCGAGAACGCTGCTCGAAACAAATATCAGCGCTTCACCCGCCGCGCGACAGCTCATCCGTCGTCCTCCTTTTTTGCGACTGAAGATCGGCCGGCATCTCTGTCACACCTTCTCAAGTGCTGACGCCGCAGCCCATAGCGATCACTCTGGCAGCAGCTGACACCCGCCGGTCTGCTGCGCTTTTTGACCAAAGAGCGCGCTTGACGACGCTGATGGTCTTCTACGACGAGGCGCCTGCTTTACCGGCGGCGCGCCCCATGCACGCACGCCTCTGAAGAATTATTTCCGGCCGTCGGCGGCATGACTGCATCAGGATCTGCCGTCCGAAGCTTCTGGACGACATCTAAGGGATTTACTGTGCACCACGTCCGACAGTCGCGTACTGCTGCGACAATCTCGTTAAGTGCTGTCCTCACAGACAACGCCTCTTCATAGACCACGCACGTCGCATCATCGGCGTGGATCTCCGTCTTGAGACGATAGCCCATCCGCATGCCGGGCTTCTTCTCTCCGGGCGTGTGATGGCTACGCGCGGATAAGGCGGGACGCGGCTAGGGATTTGCGACCAGCGCAGCCATAAAGCAATGTTACCGCCGCAATGGATTTCGACTATTACGCCATCGGCAAGACACGCTCAGATAAAAGCACAGCAAGGAACTGCTATGCACCGCTATCATCGCTACACCGCATGGAGGAATGCGCCAGTCTGCACTACGGCCATCATGAAGCAATAAGCCCATGGAAAAGTAACGGGAAAAAACGACAAAGAGAAGTACACGATCGCCGGAAGGCGGGGCCCGCGTCGCACTTCCCAATCAAAAGATCCACAGCCACCAGGTTCGCGTGCCGAGAGTGAGAAACGCTCGGATGCGAAGCGAACGATTCATACATTTCACACTTTACACGCGAAGTGCATCACGTGTGCCCGCATGCCGGAGAGCGATATACGCTGCGGAGTCGAAGCACACGAACAGGCGAATGACTGTTCGGCGGTTTCATACATCTGCAATTTCCGATACGCGGCAGCAATGTCTCTCGTTTCCGTACCGGATATGCAGACCCAATCCGAGACACCCTCCGCTCGCCCAGGTACTGCAGCTGCAATGCGATGGTTTCTTGCGTGTACAGACCGGCCACATGATCGCGCGATGTCTCCGCGAAGAATCATTGGTACCTTCTCGCTCGACCATGTGCGAGTTCTGAGATAGGGAATTTTTTCCGATCGCCCTTAAGCCGAGTCTGCACAATCTCGACAGCTGCTGCGCAAGATAGGTCCCTACAGAATCGCGAGATCACATCCGTGTTTATCGAAGTGCGCGCAGAAAAAACAAACAACAAAAACAGAGGCGGCCTGCCGGCAGTGGGTCTCTCGCGCCCCTGCTGCCGCCGCCTTCAGCCTGGACAGACAGCCAGCGAGGCCAAGTGCTAGCCCTACCACAGCGTCAGAGGTAATGACAAATACCGAAAAGAATCGGCTACGCCCTTTCAAAAGCTTCACGACAATCGATTTGCGAGTGTCATACTCACTGCGAGAGCAGAACGCAAGCTCTGTGCGTGGTCGTTGCTCTTCATCACAACAGGCGACATGATGATGACTGACACGCAACAATGGCAAAGATGACCCCTCAGAGGCCGGAGCGATTACGCGTGCGCGCTGCCGTTTACGTACATGATGAAACAAACCGGCATTACGCGAAGATCCAGCCCCGGCGACGAGCTTATACGCCTTCTTGGGTGCGCGATAGACTGGGCCCTCGCTATTGAGAGGAAGCCCGCATAATAGGTCCGCCCGAGAAAACGTAGCGGCGTCGTAGATGCGCCGCCGCGCACGACTCTTAAACATCTGGCATCCTGTAAGGACACATGTTTTCCGATCGGACGAGAATCATGCGCGTCAGTCAGCCAAAGGAGCCGCTGTCATGACGCCAACGGACGCGTCGACACGGAACGCGACTTGAGCGCCCGCTAGATCGCGCCAATCGCAATTGATGACTCGAGGCTGAGCGACAACTAGGCGAGATGCATACCAGACGCGCAGGCTGCGAGCGAGCGCAGGCGCCTTTATTTTGCTGCGAGAAGCATACCTGCAGACGAAGCCCGGCTCGCGCCCCTGTCAACGTCTCAGCGAGAGGCGCCGCAAGAAGCCGGGTCGGAAAATCATCGAGAGTCGAGTGACTCCCCTATGCCCTGGCTAGTTCGTAACCTGCAAAAGAAACTCGCAACTTGACCACGACTTGCATAAGGTGGAGGCTGCCGGTCTCGTCCACACGAACTTTGACCAGTCAACTATACTCGAACGGTAGGGTGTGACGGCATCACAAGCTCTTATCGTTCAGTCCTTCTCTCAGGTGTCTCGGCGTAGTAGTCCTTGCGGTATCAGAGAAGTCTGAAGAAATAGAAGGCCACCATCCCCATCAATTCGCAGCCGCTACAAAAGTACTGTACGGCGATTCAACGAAGCGGCCAGCATCCTGTCAAATGCCCGCTGACGATGCCTGTCGGCGCTCAAAAAGATGGCCCGTATAATGGCGTCAATAGAGTATGGCGCATCGCATTTGCACTGACGAGATATGGGGAGATGCCCGGGTGAGTCAAGTCGTCATTCGACAAATAAGGGCGTCCGAAGACGCCGGCCCTTCGAATTGTGCAGCGACAGCCGCGCAACGCTAGGCGCTGCCCCTGCTTATGCTGAATACCTAACCGTGCCGTCGTCACTTGACGAACTATCCACGCCACGATACCGCGACTTATCGACAATCTTTGTTTGAAGCATACGACAGCGCGTAGCTTCGCGTGCCAGCTTTCACTCGGCATCAAATGGCGTGCTTCTACCACGACTGACATGCCCCTTTTCCCGCAGTAAACCAAATCACGCGAGGTAGTAGGGTGCCACGCTCCACGCTCCCTTTACAGGACGCTTGATGTCTTGCCTGGCGCCTAGACATTCAACGAGGTGCTGTCCAGCCCTTGACGCGCAGTTGGTGAGACAGCAGTAGCCGCCGCCGCAGATGGTCTTCAGGTTTTGCCATTGTACGTATCGCTAGAGCTGGTGCGTTCGAGGCAGGTTAGCGACATGCCAGCGAACCTATGCGCACTTGTCGTGTCGTTGGTGTCTATGCGATGCGTAGACGAAACGAGATCTGAGCCAGGCCACTGGGCATAGACGCGACATACATGCCAGTCGCCGAGATCGGAAACCATGATACGATTTTGTCATTCTAGCGTTTCAATGAACCTTGAGGCGCGCGCGCGTCCACGCTCAGCATTCTCACCAAACTCTTCTGAAAGCTACCACCAGTCAGCACATTTTCGAGGAGTCGCTCGCAGAGAAAAACACTATTTTGTTTTCTATTAGTCAATAACTTAAAACAAAAAAATTACCGTCACGAACCTCTATTACGGCGTGACGGTACTATTGAAAAATCGCTCGGGCAATACTCCCTAGCTCCGTCAGATAGACCGTCAGACAACCAAACTCATGCCACGATAGCCATCGCCATAGGTGATCGGAAGGATTTATTTCTGTTTCTTTCAGTGCGCTCGTAAGAATCGTACCACGACGTGCATTTCGGCGGCGTTTGCGTAGGCCTGAATCATTCCCACTCGATTGTGCCCGCGGCTCTGAGGTGACGTCGTGAGACGAACGCGGTTGATGCCTGCGGCGTACCTCGTTGATGATGCGGTGGCGGCCGCACCCAGGAACCCATGTCGTAGTGGTAGAAATCCGCCGTCCATCCCGTCGGGAAGAGAGGCACACGAAAGGGTGAAGCGCGCAGGGTGGGGCGCAGAAGAACTCGTAAGGTTGCGGGCCACGTCGCCCAGGTCCGCCGACGGTCTGCCCGGAAAAGCAACACACGTTGTCATGCGAATCGCAGGGGGAATCTCAAACAGCCACAAAAAACGAACCGGAGGAGGACGGAGAGTAGGAAAAAGAAGCTGAGATCGGGCACAAAGGCCGCACCGATAACTCAGATGACAACGTGTGTTGCTGTTGGGAAGAAGGGCTATTTTTTTGGGCACCGGTGAGGTGCAAAGGAGGACTCGTCGGGCGGGGTGGGAATGGGGGGCGAAACAAGTTGATGGGGGGCGGCGCATATAATGTACGAATCACCTACAGAAGTTCTCACATGTACTGCGCTCCCTCTGCCACCCGCCCCACTGGGCGGTACAGCCTGCAACCAGCCATTGCGACGGCCCTAGCGGAGAGGCAGGCGCAGCGGGGACGCGTGAGGGGGGCGGCGCGCGCCGTTCCGACCATCGCGGTCGATGGAAACGTGGGGGGGCATGACGGGGGCGATTTTATAACCACCTACACACGAACATGGCGTCCTGGGTGCGCCGGCCGCCACTCCGCAAAATTCATTCACCGAGGTTTTCCGCGCGGCATCAAACTCGCGGTCGGGGTTTTATGGAAGTCGTCTAAAAAAATTAATCTAAAAAAAACGGGAGCGGTTACCGATGGCTGCCAGTCACCGCACTAAAACCGCGGAAAGGACATAAAAGGAAGAGACAAAAATACAAAACGGAAGACACGGAGAGTGGGCGGGGGAAAGGCGAAAAATCGAGAATGGAATATTGTCGTATCCAACCATCGACGATGGCATCTACGGGGAATAGCGGACCGGGCACAGTCGCGCAGACAGTTGGCGGAAAAATAAGGTAGAATTTTTTTTTTTTTTTTATTTCCATCAGCTATGGTTTAGCACTAATAAGCAAAAATCACGCACGCCGGAAAATACGGGAGGGGTCCGGGCGCGAAGCAGTGTAAGTGTCTTAGAAATTAAAAACGTACCACTGAAAAAAACAAAATAAATTATAAAAATTAAATCCTTCCTTCCGGCATTGCTTACGCGACGAACGAGGGGACGCATAATACAAGCTGAAACACCCTGGCCTTAACACCAGTTGCACCCCCCCCCCCCATACCCAAGCCCCCCCGAGATGGCCCTTTTAAATTAAAAACGAAATCGGGTGGGCCGAAGGTTTTTTTATCTTGGGGTTCTTCTGACGTGTCCCTAATTTTCATTAATTTGTCTAAGTTTTTTCTGACCTGACCGGGAATATGAGGCAGGAGCTAGGGAGTAAATTGCCCTGACAGCTCCGTGTAGTAGAGAAGGCACGGCCCCGGTGATAAAGGCGAGCAGATTTTCAAAGTGTAACCCGTCACGGCAAATGAGGTTCGTGACGGTATTTTTTTTGTTTTAAGTTATTGAAAACAAAAGTGTTTTTCTCTCACGACTCCTCGAAAATGTGCTGACGGTACTTTTCAGGAAGAGGTGAGAATGCTGACGGACGCCGCCCTCAAGGCATTGAAACCAAATGACAAAATCTACAAGGTTGCCGATCGCGACGGCATGTATGTTCGCGTCATGCCCAGTGGCGCGATCTCGTTTCGTCTCCATCCATAGACCAACGACACGACAAGGCGCATAGTTCGCTCATGTCGCTGCCTCAACGCACCGATCTAGCGAACGACAATGGCAAACCTGAAGACCATCTGGCGGCGGCTACTGCTGCCCTTCACACTGCCGTCAAGGGGCTGGACGCACCCGTTGAATTGCTGGCCAGCAAGATCAAAGCGCCTGTAAAGGGAGCGTGGAGCGGTGGCCTACACGGTGATTTGGTACGGGAAAAAGGGCATCGTGGAGAAGACGCCATTTGATGCCGAGAAAGCGGCACGGGACTACGCGCTGTCGATCTTTCCAGATCGAAAGTCCGGTATCGTGGCGGTGGAAGTTCGCAAAGACGACGGCACGGTTGTATTCAGCAAAGCAGGGGGCAGCTAGCGCGGCTTCGCTGCACATCGAAGGCCCGCCGCCCCATTTGCGAAGCGACTGGACCTCACCCCATCCCCATATCTGTCAGTGCAAATGCGATGCCAAACCTATTGACCCATTACGGGCCACTTTTGAGCCCACAGCATCGTCAGCGGGCATTTGACAGACCCGCCTTCGTTAAACCGGTACAATGAACTTTTGAGCGGGCTGCGAATTGATGGGGATGGCCTTCTATTTCTTCGACTTCTCTGATACCGGCAAGGACTACCCAGACACCGAAGGGACTGAACTAAAGAGCTTTGATGCCGTCACCCCTACCGAGAGTTGACGTTCAAAGTTCGTGACGAGACCGGCAGCCACCTTATGCAAGTCGTGGTCAAGTTCGAGTTGCAGACGAACTAGCCAGGGAAGGGGGTCACTCGACCTCGATGATTTTCCGACCCGGCTTCTTGCGGCGCCTCGCTGACGTTTGACCGGAGCGGGCTTCTCTGCAGATGCTTCCACAAAAAGGCGCTGCTCTCGCAGCCGCGCCGTCTTGGTATCTCTCGCCAGGCGCTCAGCCTCGATCATCAATTTCGATTCGCGATCAGCGCGCTCAATCCGTTCCTTGTCGACGCGTCGTTGGGTCATGAAAGCCTCCTTTGGCTGACTGACCTGAATTCTCGTCCGACGAAAATGTTCCTTTACAGGATCAAGATGTTAAGCCCGGCGGCGATTAGACCCGCTACCGTTTTCGGGCTGACATAATGCGGGCTTCCCTCAATAGCGAGGCCCAGCTATGCGCACCCAAGAAGGCGATAAGCTCGCGGGCTTGATCTTCGGTAATGCCGGTTTCATTGACTAAACGGCGCGCGACAGAATCGTCCGGCCTTCTAGGCACTTTGCCTTGTTCGTCAGTCATCATCATGTCCCTTGGATGAAGCAACGACACGGCACAGGCTTGGTTCCTTCGCGGAGATGACTCGCAAATCGATTGTCGTGAAAGGGCGAGCCGTTCTTTTCGGATTTGTCATTCCCTGACGGCTGGGTAGGGTCAACTTGGCCTGCTGCCTGTCCACTGAACCGGCAGCAGGCCAGAGACCCACTCCGGCAGGCCTTTTTTTGCGCGACTTCGATAAACCACGGATGATCCTGCGATTGTAGGCCTATCTTCCAGCAGCCGAGATGTGCAACTCGGCTTAACGATCGATCTCTCCGAACACGATGTCGAGCGAACCAATGATCGCGGAGACATCGGCGATCATGTGGCCCCGACACAAGAAATCCATTGCCTGCAGATGGGCGAAGGAGGGTGCTCGGATCTTGCACCGGTACGGAACATTGCTGCCATCGGAAATCAGATAAACGCCGAACTCACCCTTCGGTGCTTCGACCGCAGCGTATACCTCTCCGGCGGGCACGTGATGCCCTTCCGTGTAAAGTTTGAAATGATGGATCGTCGCTTCCATCGAGCGTTTCATCTCGGCACGCGACGGTGGCGTGATCTTTTGATTTGGAAGTGCGACCGGGCCCCGGCCTTCCGGCGATCGTAATTTTTCCAGGCATTGCTTCATGATCCGTACAGACTGGCGCATTTCCTCCATGCGGACGAGATAGCGGTCATAGCAGTCCCCGTTCTTGCCGATGGGAATGTCGAAATCCATTTCGGGGTAACATTCATATGGCTGCGCCTTGCGCAAATCCCAGGCCGCGCCCGATCCGCGTACCATCACGCCGGAGAAGCCCCAAGCCCAGGCATCGTCAAGACCGATCACGCCGATATCGACGTTGCGTTGCTTGAAGATGCGGTTGTCTGTGAGCAGCACTTCGAGATTGTCGCAGACCTTGAGGAACGGGTCACAGAAATCCCAGATGTCGTCCAGAAGCTTCGGAGGCAGATCCTGATGCACGCCGCCGACCCGGAAATAATTCGCGTGCATGCGGGCGCCGGAAGCGCGCTCGTAGAAGACCATCAGCTTCTCGCGCTCGGCAAAACCCCAGAGCGGCGGGGTCAGCGCGCCGATATCCATGGCTTGCGTCGTCACATTGAGAAGGTGTGACAGAAGCCGGCCGATTTCGCAAAAAAGGACACGGATGAGCTGTCCGCGCCTGGGAACCGATATTTCGAGCAGCTTCTCGGCGGCGAGGCAGAATGCATGCTCCTGATTCATCGGCGCGACGTAGTCGAGCCGGTCGAAATAGGGCAGGGCCTGCAGATAGTTCTTGTGCTCTATGAGCTTCTCGGTCCCGCGATGGAGCAGGCCGATATGCGGATCGACGCGCTTGACGACCTCGCCATCGAGTTCAAGCACGAGCCGCAAGACACCATGCGCGGCCGGATGCTGCGGTCCGAAATTGATGGTGAAGTTGCGAATTGCGGCCTCGGCCATGGCGATCCTTCCGGCCTCGTAGTTCGCAGTCGATCTCGAATGCCCGATGCAAAGTGCGGCGCCTGACCGACGATCAAATCAAGTCGTCGTCTGGGCCATCGTCACCGATGTTGGCAGCGACCACATGCGACGAATCCAGCCCGACCGCTGCCGACACCGACACGGCAGGTGGCGTCACATCGATCGAACTTTGCAGGATATACTACTCTTCCGAGCTCGTTTGGGTAATCACGGCATCGACCTCCGATCTAATTTCCGGAGGCAAATCCTCGATGTCGATGACCGCTACGCTCGTGAAGCCTGGTCACACAAAGTTGGCGGAGCCTGGGTTACATCTGGGGGAAGTTGCGCGCCCGGGGATTGAGCGTAAACTGGCGACGCCACGCCGAGTGCCAAAAGGACGGCGATTGTCGTCAGCATGCGCATGATCTTTCCGTTCCCGTTTGCTCAAAGGAGGATCATCTTGATGGCAACAAAGAGTATCCCTTAGTTGTGGCCCTCGGCTGCCACAGATGTGCCCAATGGTGAAAGCCGTGCCTCGGAGCTGTTGCCTTGGACATGTAAATCGTGAGACCGGTAATTTTGCTGGGATAGTGTCTACAGGGATTGGCAGCAAGGTCCGATCCAACACGGTCGTTTTCGTCATGGACGCGACGATCGAATGGATTACCTCGATCAAGGGGCGGAATTTACCCCAGCAAAATTACCGGTCTCCCCCCGAGGATGGGCCGAACGCCTTGCCAGGAAACTCAGGCTCCGATGAGATAGCAGGGCTCCGAAAGCTCACGGCTTCGGAGCAGGTAAGGTACCGATCCGCATCGGCGCCACTCCATTCACCGCACGGGCGCCAACCGGCCCCCGGTTATCCCTCCACTTGGACTTCTTTCCATGCTCGTTGCGCAGATTAGCGACTTCTATGTCCATCCCGTTGGCCAAATGGTATATGCTGGCATCGACACCAATGCCATGACGCGGCGCGCCATTGCCACGATCGCTGCCCTGGACCCTGTTCCCGATTGCGTCCTCGTCACGGGCGATCTTGCCGATAGCGGGGGCCTGGACGAGTACGCTCTCGTGGTTGATATCCTGTCCCGTCTGGCAATGCCGGTATTCGTCATTCCGGGCAATCACGACCGGCGCGAGACGATGCGCGACGGCCTCGCCGCGGCCTATCCCTATCTGCGCCAAGCTGAGGATTTTCTGCATTACGTTGTCGAGGATTTTCCAGTTCGGCTCATCGGCCTCGACACGGTGGTGCCGGGAAAGGTCGGCGGTGCTATCTGCGCCGCACGAGCGGCTTGGTTTGCCGATCGTCTCGCTGAAGGCGACGGTCGCCCGACGCTGGTCTTCATGCATCACCCACCCTTCGTTACCGGTGTCAGCGGGATGGACGCGACGATGTGCCGAACCGACAGCGCATTCGCGGGGCTTGTCGAAAGCCATCCTGAAATTGAATGCGTGGTCGCCGGCCATCACCATCGCCCCATCACCCGTCACTGGGCCGGCACGGTCGGCTTCGTTGTGCCCGGAGTGGCGCATCAGCTGGCGCTTGATCTTCGCCCGGGCCAGCCCATCCGATTTATCCTCGAGCCTCCGGGCTTTGCGCTCCACGCCTGGTCGCCCGAGACCGGCTTGGTCTCGCATGTCGCGCCAATCGGCGACTACGGACCGAGTCGCGATTTTTAGCTTTATTCCGGTTGTTCGTGGAAGCTCGAGAAATGAGCCGCTGCTGCTGGCCTCGGCGGAAGCGGAGGCCGGAACGCGCATCCAACCAGCGCCGTAGTGAGGGTCCGGAGGCGGCGTAAATGCAACGGAAGCGCCGCGCCGGCTGTGCCGGCGTTCGCCCTCGCCTCGCCTGCAGCGCAAATAGCGCTGCTGGCTCGCCCAGGTTCGGTCATCGTCAATCACCAGATCACGCACGATCAGCACGGGAAGGAGCCGGTGAGCGCCAGCGCAGGGTTCGGCGTCGTTTTGGCCTTCGGCCCATTGGTGCTCAACTGGCTGGCAATCCGCAATATCGATGTTGTCGCCTGGCTGGCGAGCTTCTGATGCGCACGCCGTTCCACCCCCCGGTGCGAGGAACGGGAGAGCAACAAGGACGGCGACGAAATAGCAGGGCGGTACAACCCGCCCCAACCGAAGCGCGTTCTCGACGACATGGTTACTGTGACAAGACGAACAGGTTATAAGGCTATCAGGCAGCAGACTGGTTGAGGAACGCCCACCGTCATGAAGCCGATGAACGAAGAGCACCTCGCGGTTCTACGCAGGCACATGGTCGAGGTGATTGCAATCCATGCCGACCTTGCAAGCGAAGAACTCGGCAAGGCGACGCTCGATGAGCGGGTGATGGCAGCGATGCGGCGGGTGCCACGGCATCTCTTCGTTCCAGCCGTGGTCGCGCCTTATGCCTACCAGGACATGCCGCTGCCGATCGGCTTCGATAAGACCGTCTCGCAGCCCTTCATCGTCGCTCTCATGACCGATCTCCTTGCTCCCCAACCGCACGAGGCAGTGCTCGAGATCGGCACCGGCCTGGGCTACCAAACCGCAATCCTCGCGGAACTCGCCTCGCAGGTTTGGAGCGTCGAAATCATCGAGGAATTCGCAAGCGATGCCGAGGCTCTCCTGCAGGGCCTCGGCACCTCCAATGTCGGCATTCGTGTCGGAGACGGGTCTCGCGGCTGGCCTGAGCACGCCCCATTCGACAAGATCCTGATCACGGTGGCGGCTGAGCCGACGCCGCCGGCTTTGCTTGAGCAGCTCAAGCCAGGGGGGCGCATGGTTCTGCCTGTGGGATCTGAAAAAGTACAGTTGCTGACTATCATCGACAAGGTCGCGGCAGGGCAACTCAAGACTCGGAAACTCATCCCAGTTCGGTTCAGTCGGCTCGAAACGGTCTAATGAGGGGTGCAACTGCGCGGAGCTGTGCTGGAAGATCAGGATAACGCGCGCCGCATCGATCACACGGCCGCTAGATGGCATCGCCGATCTTTTGACATCCATGGCGCAACGCTAACTCGTCGAGCACGCCTGCAGCCGCCGGTCGCAGCCGCTGGCGATCATGCCGGCGCGGTCGTAGTGCGCGCTTCTCAAAGACCCTTATCCAGCCTGTTTGCCTACCAGAGGGCAAATGGGTCGCTCATCTCTAAAGGTCGAAGGAAGGGACCCCTGATTGGCTGTTTCGCTGGTTCGGCTACCATCCTGACGACGCACAGCCTGGACCGTTTTTGAGATGGCTTCCGCTCAACTTGTTGGACGGACCGGTTCTTGGATCGAGCGCAATCCGCAACACTCCGCCATCGGGCCGGGTAACTTCGATAATGGTTTCGACACGGACAAACTGCGATCCTACGGAGTAGCCAGGCGCCAGGTCATGCCGGAAGTCGTACACTGGAGCCACAAGGGCCCCAACGACCGGGCGGAGAACTCGCATCGGCCCGGCCTTCGGCGGTTTCGAAGCTAAACTGCCACTCCCTTGATCCCTCTGCCCCGGCCAGCAATGGAGCCGGGGCACTCCAGTACAGACTCTGCCCATCGATCGGCACGGACTCCGGACCGACATCGTCGAACAGCCGCGCATTTGACCGCGTTCGCCAAATTATGGCCGGATCTTTGCGAAGCCTCCACATCTGCGTGAACGAAGCCCTCCAGGCATCATCGTGATTGGACTTCACGATCCGTTGGAGTCACGCTGGCTGCAGGCATAAGAAGGATATGGGTGGACCAACTATCGTCCGAATAGGAGGCCAACATGAAGCACCAAACGATCGAGCAACTGCAGATCGTCGCCGAGATCGATCAGGCCTACCCGCGCCAGACCATGTCGCGCAGCGAACGTCTTGAACGCTGGGCGGAGCTCCTCGAACGGAACCCTGACCGGCGCCTCTCGACGCTGCCTCAGACTGAGTACCAGCCGGCTAATGCGCGCGCGATCATGCGCGGCCACGACACGCCGATTTCGATCGCTTTCGAGGATCCTGTCCTGCGCGCCGCCGGGTTGGAAAACGACAACTACGGCGAAGCGAAGCGGTTCTTCGAACTGACCGACAGGCAATTGCATGAGATCATCTGCTATTGCCATTTCGGCGCGACGGTGAACGCCGCAACGGCCGCCCGTCACATCCGTGCGGCGATTGCAGGGAGACAGCCCGGCATGTTCGCTCGGATGCGTGAGGCGTTCGTCGGATAAAGCCGGCGCCGTTTCGCAGCATCATTTTTGAAGCGGCTCGCATGGAAAGCCGCCGCCGCAGCGCAGGCAAGCGCTCCCCACGCGGGAAGGCTGCGTTGCATGAGGGATGGTGCCGTCATGATTATCCAAGGTCCTTTTCGAGAGCGGCGGCAAGGTCTGCTGGGCTGAGCTGCACCATCTGTTGCGCCGAACTCTGCAGGGCGATTGCCGGCAGGTGAATGAACGCGCCGACGCGTCGCCAGGCAAGCCTGGAAAATTTGGCACTCCTATCATTCGAGTGCCAAAGGGGCTATGTTAAGTGTTGCAGTCGCTCTATGTGCGGCGGCAGAAAGAACCCCAATGAAATTCCGACCACTCCACGACCGCGTCGTCATTCGGCGCGCGGAAGGCGATACCAAATCCAAGGGCGGAATCATCATTCCCGACACCGCCAAGGAAAAGCCCCAGGAAGGCGAAGTGATCGCCGTCGGCCCAGGCTCACGTGACGAGAGCGGCAAGCTGATCCCGCTCGACGTCAAGGCCGGCGATCTCATCCTGTTCGGCAAATGGTCCGGCACCGAGGTCAAGATCGACGGCGAGGATCTCCTGATCATGAAGGAGAGCGACATTATGGGCATCGTCGAGAAGACCAAAGCGGGCAAGAAAGCCGCCTGACCGGGCGATTTGCGCTCTCCTAATTTCTAGACTGAACTGGACGTAAGATCATGTCTGCCAAGGAAATCAAATTCTCCACCGATGCCCGTGACCGCATGCTGCGCGGTGTCGAGATCCTCAACAATGCTGTGAAGGTGACGCTCGGCCCCAAAGGCCGCAATGTCATCATTGACCGCGCCTATGGCGCGCCGCGCATCACCAAGGACGGGGTCGCCGTCGCTAAGGAAATCGAGCTTTCCGACAAGTTCGAGAACATGGGCGCGCAAATGGTGCGCGAAGTGGCCTCGAAGACCAACGACCTTGCCGGTGACGGCACCACCACCGCCACGGTGCTGGCCGCTTCCATCCTGCGCGAGGGCGCCAAATTCGTTGCCGCGGGCATGAACCCGATGGACCTCAAGCGCGGCATCGATCTTGCTGTGGCTGCCGTGGTGAAGGACGTTCAAGCCCGGGCCAGGAAAGTCAAATCTTCGGACGAGATCGGCCAGGTTGGCACGATCGCCGCCAATGGCGACGCGTCGGTCGGTGCCATGATCGCCAAGGCGATGGACAAGGTCGGCAATGACGGCGTGATCACCGTCGAGGAGGCCAAGACCGCCGACACCGAACTCGACGTCGTCGAAGGCATGCAATTCGACCGTGGCTATCTTTCTCCCTATTTCGTCACCAATGCCGAGAAGATGCGCGTCGAGCTGGAGGACCCTTACATCCTCATTCACGAGAAGAAACTCGGAAATCTGCAGGCGATGCTGCCGATCCTTGAAGCCGTGGTGCAAAGCGGCAAGCCGCTGCTGATCATCTCCGAGGACGTCGAAGGCGAAGCGCTGGCGACCCTTGTGGTCAACAAGCTGCGCGGCGGCCTGAAGGTCGCGGCCGTCAAGGCGCCGGGCTTCGGCGACCGTCGCAAGGCCATGCTGGAAGACATTGCGGTGCTCACCGCCGGCCAGATGATTTCCGAAGACCTCGGCATCAAGCTCGAGAACGTCACCATCGACATGCTCGGGCGGGCCAAGCGCGTGCTGATCGAAAAGGACACGACCACGATCATCGACGGCGCCGGCGAAAAAGCCACCATCCAGGCGCGTGTCCAGCAGATCAAGTTGCAGATCGAGGAAACCACCTCCGACTACGACAAGGAGAAACTCCAGGAGCGGCTGGCGAAGCTGGCTGGCGGCGTTGCCGTCATTCGCGTCGGCGGCGCGACCGAGACGGAAGTCAAAGAAAAGAAGGACCGCATCGACGACGCGCTGAACGCCACGCGTGCGGCGGTGGAAGAAGGCATCGTTCCGGGTGGTGGCGTGGCGCTGCTGCGCGCCAGGTCGGCGCTTAACGGGCTGACGGGAGCTAATGCCGATGTGACGGCCGGCATTTCGATCGTGCTGAGGGCGCTCGAGGCGCCGATCCGCCAGATCGCCGAGAATTCCGGCGTCGAAGGCTCGATCGTCGTTGGAAAGCTGATGGACAGCAAGGATCACAATCAAGGTTTCGATGCTCAGACCGAACTCTACGTCGACATGATCAAGGCCGGTATCGTCGACCCCGCCAAGGTCGTTCGGACGGCCCTGCAGGATGCCGGCTCGATTGCCGCGCTCCTGATCACCGCTGAAGCAATGATCGCGGACATTCCGCAGAAGGATGCGCCCGCTATGGGTGGCGCAGGAGGTATGGGCGGAATGGGCGGAATGGACTACTGAGCGGCGCCTGAAACTATAGCCAGGACGCCGGAAGGCCAGCGACGCGGGCACATGCGAGCCGATTTCTCGGCGATCATCGGTTCGCTTGACATCGTGTTCGGGGAGATCGATCGATAGGCGCTCGTCGCTGTCGTTTTTGCTGCTAAAAATGGTCTTGGAGACAAGAACATGACCGACACTCTTGCCGAGAAAACATGTACGCCTTGTCGCGGCGGCGTCCCGCCGCTCACGCGTGATGAAGCCCAACGCTTCCAGGCACAGGCTCCAGATTGGGAGCTGGGTGACGATGCCCACCGCATCCAACGGAGCTTTCGATGCCGCAATTTCCGGGACGCGCTCACCCTTGTTCAGGAGATAGGTGAACTCGCCGAAACCGAAGGCCATCACCCCGACATCAGCTTCGGCTGGGGCTATGTGACGGTTTCCCTGAGCACCAAGAAGATCAAAGGGCTGCACGAGAACGATTTCATCATGGCGAGCAAGATCGATCGGGTGCTCGATCGCTCGGGCCGGCCCGTCGACCGCCAGCAGTGACACGGCAAATCCATCGCCAATCTAGCGAGGTTTCCATGACAAAGATCCGAACCGACAACCAACCCGTCACCCAAATCACCATCGTCGATTCTGAACCGGACAAGCAGGCCGAGGCATTGTCCGTCATGACCGAGCGGGCGCGCTTTATGGCGCGCCAGCCTGGCTTCATCTCAATCAGCCTGCATCGCAGCCTCGACGGGCGGCGCATCGTCAACTACGTCCAATGGCAGAATCGCGATCTCTTGCGATCGGCTCATCAATCGCCGGAATTCCGGAAGGAGTGGGGTCATTTCGATCAGTTGACGGACGAGATCGATCCCAATCTGTACGAGGTAGCCCAGGTGATAGATAGTGGTCAGTAGGCGTGCCGCCCACGTGACCTGAACCGCCGGGTCGAGACGGCCGACAAGAGCTGACAAAGTCTAAGCCATGGCTGCCATGAACCATCGCGTCGTCACCGTGTTCGGTGGAACCGGGTTTCTCGGCCGCCGCGTTGTTCGGCATCTCCGCGATGGTGAGTTTTTTGTTCGGATCGCATCAAGACATCCGGAACGGGCCAAGAGGCTGTTTGGTTCTGATGATCCGCAACTTCAATCGGTCGAAGCCAATATCCACGATGAGCGGGCGATCGCCGATGCACTTGCTGGTGCTTACGGTGTTGTAAATGCGGTCAGTCTTTATGTCGAACAGGGACAGGAGACCTTTCATTCCGTGCATGTCGAGTCAGCCCGGCGGGTTGCAGCCCAAGCACACCGAGCTGGCGTCGAACGGCTCGCTCACATTTCAGGAATCGGCTCCGATGTTGCCTCGCCGTCGCTCTACATCCGTAAGCGTGGCGAAGGCGAACTGGTGGTGCGTGCCGCGTTTGCTGACGCCACTATCATCCGCCCGGCGGTGATGTTCGGGCCGGATGACGCGTTTCTCACCATTGTCCTCAAACTTCTCCGCCGGCTTCCAATCTATCCGATGTTCGGTCGCGGCCTGACGAGATTGCAGCCGGCCTATGTGGGCGATGTGGCAGAGGCGACCGCAAGAGCGCTGCAGGGGACGGAGACGCATGCGATCACGTACGAGTGCGGCGGTCCTCGCGTCTACTCTTACAAGGAATTTCTCAGAGCCGTTGCGCACGAAGCCGGTCTTAAGCCCAAACTGATTCCAATCCCATTTGCCGCTTGGCACGCGCTGGCTTGGTTCGCCGAAATGCTCCCGAGCCCGCCTGTCACTCGGAATCAAGTGGAACTGATGCAGGTCGACAACGTGTCATCGCCGGAGATGCCGGGATTTGGAGAACTTGGAATTTCGCCGTACTCGGTCGAGGAAATGCTCCAGGAGATATTGTGGGATCACTGATTAAAGAGCTTCTTCGGCTAGTGCGCTCCCGCCAAGGGGAACGACAAGGGCAAGGTCGAGGGCATGGTGAAGTATTCCCGCTCGAACTTCATGACGCCGATACCGGCGGCGGCGAGCGTCGATTAGTCTTCGGTCTATCGTCTGCTCAGGGCGCACGACCTGATCAACAGTCCGGCCTTCATCGTCATGAAGGCTGCCAACGAGTTGAGTCGTATGTACCAAACCGGCACACTATATATCGATGGTCGCCTGCACCTTCCCGGCAAGCCGGCGAGTGGAAGAGACCACCACGCTTTCGCCCAACAAAGGGAGAAGCGATAATGACGTTCAATGACTCAGCGGACTCAAAGCAGCTTTCAATACTGGCCACAGTGGTCGATGATTATTGCCGTCAGGCCGGGATAGCAGCGGGCGATCCGGCCAGGGAACGTCTTGGCCGTCAAATCATCGAGTTGTTCCAAAGCGGCATGGATCATCCAGACGAGTTGTTGTTGGCCCTAAACCATCACTACGACGAGTGGCTTGGTGAGGTTGGCCTGCCGTCGTCTTGTGCCGACCAAGCCGCATCGCTGATCTCTGGCGCTGCTCCCTCTCCTGCGGATCACCCGTCGATGTCGCCGCAACGCTTCCCCCAACGAAAAACCCCGCAGGGGCGGGGCTTCTAGTATTTTTCGGCGCGGGCTTGCGCTCCACTGAAAACAGTGACGGAGCAGTTAGGCGACAGGGCCAGCGTCTGCCGTTACGGCGAGTCAGGATATCGTTGCATCATCGGCGTTCCGAGCCGCGTCGAACGCGACAGGTCGATTCATGACATTGCTGACGGCAGAACCAGCGAGTGTGCGCGTCACGGAAGCCGGAAAGCAGCGGTCGTTCAATTACGGAATTCGGATGCAATTGTATCGACTCCGACTATCCTTGCACACCCTGCAAAGCTGCGCCGATGGCGCTTGCAAGGACGACAGGAAAACACCACCTATAGACTGATAGCGAACAAGCTGGAAACGTCGGTTCAAGTCCGACGGCCCCGACCAAATCGGGGTTTCGTCTAGGGTAGGACACCACACTTGGTAAACGCCGCTCCCTTCCGGTCGAGCGGCGTTTTCGTATTTTCTGTAAAAAGGCAACAAACGGCCCGCATTGTGGAAAGGCTAGCCTTGTAGCGCTGGCTAGAGCACGTCCGGTTTAATCTGGGTCATAACCTGCGGCCTTGAAGTAGTTCTGGCATTCGGCTGGGGTGAAGAGGTCGACGAGCGATCCGACGGCGGTCCACAGGGCTGTGATTGTCCTCTCGGCTTTGGCCCGCATAAGAGCCTTGAGTTTTGAGAAGGCGTTTTCGATCGGATTGAAGTCGGGGCTGTAGGGCGGCAGGAACATGAGCCTCGCGCCGGTCGTCTCGATTGCATCGCGAACGCCGGCGGCCTTGTGGGCGGGAAGGTTGTCCATCACGACGATGTCGCCCTCCGACAGGGTCGGGACCAGCACCTGCTCGACATAGGCCAGGAATACGTTGCCGTTCATGGCGCCGTCATAGACGAACGGGGCGGTCATGCCCGTCAGCCGCAGTGCGCCGGTGAAGGTGGTGGTTTTCCAATGGCCGTGCGGCACGCCCGCCCGGCAACGCTCACCGCATGGCGCACGGCCCCGCAGCCGGGCCATCTTGGTCGATAGTCCAGTTTCATCGATGAACACCAGCTTTGCCGGATCGAGGTCGAGTTGGCCGTCGAACCACGCACGACGGCGCTTCAGGATGTCGGGACGATCCTGCTCCAGTGCATGTGCGGACTTTTTTTGAACGTCCAGCCGTGCCGGCCAAGCCAGGCGCTTAAGGCGCTGCGACTGATCCGAGCCGATCGCTCGACCGCCAGCCGCTCTACCATCTCGTTCAGCGTGATGTCCTTGCGCTCATCGATCAACCCCACGATGAAGGCTTTATGCGCATCGAGGCTGGACGCGCGTCGACGGCCTTGCGGCCGCGGCGTCCGCTCGCCGATCTTCGCCCGTGCGATCCACCGGATTGCACTCGATATGCCGACGCCGAACCGCGCCGCCGCCTGCCGGGCAGACATGCCCGCGTCCGAAGCCTTCAAGACCCGCGATCGAAGATCGTCGCTCAGTGCTCTTCCCATCATCCACCTCATCAAAGTGGATGTTGAATCACCCGCGAAGCCCGACGTCACATCACAATCGATTCATTGATCGCGGGACGTGCTCTAGTGCGTCCGCAACTCGAACTTGATCAGGACTTGCATAAGCTGCCTGTCTGTCTCGTCACTTTCGCCATTTCCAGGTGTGACATCGGTGAGCGTTGCGAACTGGCTTGGCAATACCGTCTGAGCGGCAAGCGATGCGAGATTCCTCTGCTTGATAAGCGCTGAATAACAGGTTGTTTGCAATCTTTGAGGGGATGCAGAAGCCCTTGAGGCCTGCGAAGTCGGAGCCTGTCAGTGATCATGATGCACGGTGCCCAACCTCGGCAATTCTGAAGTGTCCGCATCAAGCATTTGTTGTCAGCAGAGCGTGCGCGCGGTCTGAAATAAAGGAACTCGAACGCTGCACCAGTGCCGCCCGCAGCACTTGAAACCATGCCCGGGTCTTCCATGTAATACGCAATAGCGCACAACTTTCCGAATGAGGAAGCGCCGGCAGATGAGTCTGCTCCCCACCAGCAATTCAACAGAGCATCGCCGTGCCGACCATCGTTGGCCGGCAGCGTTAACAACAGAGCGTTTTCCTCTTCGTTGTCAGACGAAGGGAGATACACAATGGCAAAGGTCGTTTGCGTCCTCTATGACGATCCGGTCGACGGTTATCCGACAAAATATGCGCGGGACGGCCTGCCAAAGCTCGACCGCTATCCCGGCGGCCAGACACTTCCCACGCCGAAGGCCATCGACTTTGAACCGGGGGTTCTGCTCGGCAGCGTGTCGGGCGAACTCGGCCTCAGGAGATTTATCGAAAGCGCCGGGCACAGCCTGGTTGTGACTGCGGACAAGGACGGTCCCGACAGCGTTTTCGAACGCGAACTCGTCGGCGCTGAAATCGTCATCTCGCAGCCGTTCTGGCCGGCATACCTGACCGAAGAACGCATAGCCAAGGCAAGCAGACTGAAGCTTGCGATCACCGCCGGCATCGGATCCGATCATGTCGATCTTCAGGCCGCCATGGACCGCGGCATCACGGTCGCCGAGGTGACTTACTGCAATTCGATCAGCGTGTCCGAGCATGTGGTCATGATGATCCTGGGGCTCGTGCGCAACTACATCCCGTCCTACCAGTGGGTCGTGAAAGGCGGCTGGAATATCGCCGACTGCGTCGCACGCTCCTACGATATCGAGGGAATGCAGATCGGAACCGTCGGTGCCGGCCGGATCGGCAGCGCGGTGTTGCGCCGGCTGAAGCCGTTCGACGTCAAGTTGCACTACACCGATCGCCACCGCCTGCCTGAGGTGGTCGAGAAAGAGCTTGGCGTCACCTTCCACAAGGACCCCGCATCCATGGTCGGCGTCTGCGACGTGGTCACCATCAATGCACCTCTGCATCCCGAGACGGAAAACCTCTTTGACGAGACGATGATCGCCAGGATGAAACGCGGCGCCTATCTGGTGAACACGGCGCGCGGCAAGATCTGCAATCGTGACGCCATCGCCCGCGCGCTGGAGAGTGGCCAACTCGCTGGCTATGCCGGCGACGTCTGGTTCCCGCAGCCGGCTCCCAAGGATCATCCGTGGCGATCGATGCCGCATCACGGCATGACGCCGCACATTTCAGGATCGTCGCTCTCCGCCCAGGCGCGCTACGCCGCGGGCACCCGCGAAATTCTCGAATGCTGGTTCGAAGGCCGGCCGATCCGTGAGGAATATCTGATCGTCGATGGCGGCAAGCTCGCCGGCGCCGGTGCACATTCCTACAGCGCCGGCGACGCCACCCGCGGTTCGGAAGAGGCAGCACGCTTTAAGGCCAGGAGTGATCCGAGCTAGATCGATTTCCGCTGCGCTCGACTCGGACGGGAAGAAGACAAGGGTGACGTGGGGCAGATCAACATGGGTCCTGCTGCCAAGGTTGACGAAAAGACCAAGGCCGAACTCAAGAAAAATTGGACGATGATGCTGGCCGGTTTGAAAAAGTCCGCTAAAGAAGATTGATGTGTCCGTGCCTCTGATTAGCGTTAACACGCTAGGGCGGAGCGGTTGGACGGGGACTCATCCCAACCGGAACAAGTCAGTATCCGCGCATGTATTCTCAAATTTCGTTGACTGACAAGTCTTCCCGATGTGTCGCGATCTGCCATCTATTCCCCCACGCATCCCGCATCATCGCTCGTCGGTCGTCGGTCGCCATAAGGGCGTGTCCTTGGGTTCCTCAATCGACTCTCCGCCCGCACCGATAGCACGCCGGTACGTTTCGTCAGCGTCTTCTACATACACATAGAGGAAAGCCGGCATTGCTTCGCGTTCGCCATCGCCGCTGACCATCACGATAGGGTCGCCAATCTTCTCTCTGCCGGCGCCCCAGTCCGGTACTCGCCGGTCGCGTCGAATACGGTTTTGAGAAATTCGACCAAGCCCCTGACGTCGTCGGTGACGATTCTCGGTGTGACGTGCGCCAGCCATCGGGCTGAAATTTGACCATTTGCTCACCCTATCAGTCAGCCACGACAGTTGCATGAGGGGCGAGGGGTTAGCCATGCTGCCTCGTGGGCTCTGCACGTTACCGGCGGATCGGCGCGGTTGGCGCTGCAGTCGTTCCTCGAGGGATCCTAAGCTTTCTGCCGCAAGTCGAACAAGAGCGCGTGCTCGGGTTATAGGGCCAGGTTCGGTCCTCAGGGCGCTTACCCACGTAGGAACAGATGAATTTCCTGACCGGGATGTTCAGTGGACGGGTAGGGAGACCCATTGGCCGTGAAACCGCGAGCCGGCAAGATTCGTCGCATGGCGGCATTATTGCTGCGTGTTGTAGCGAACACGGCTGATCCGCTTGCGAATGACAGCGCCGCGTCGACGAGACGCCAGCCCAATTTATGACGGCGATGGCTTTCTGCGACGACCACATACCCTAGTTCGACTGGGTAGGCGGCGGCGTCAGCATTTGATTTCGACTTGGCAAAGACGGCGGTTCGATAGTCCGGCTCTGGATTTTTAATCGCTGCAGTTCCGACCAGCTTCTTACCGTCATAGAGCATGACTAGGCCCCGCGCGCTTTTAATGTGTTCAAGCAGCCCATAGTGGGAAACTTCGCCCTCCGAAACAACCAACCTGACAAAGGCATCGAGTTCTTTATCGGAATATCCATGCGGGGGCTTGGCGGTCAACGAACTGAGATGTTGCATCGCTTGAGCATAGGTCACTCAGATTGAGGTCGCAAATTCATCGACACGGGCGGGCCGAGAGCGCCCTCCTCAGTCCTCATCTTTCCAGATGATCCGCCGCACCACCCTTAAGCTCAAGCACGGTGAAGGATGGATCGCCGGGCCGCGCTCGTCATCGCGGGTGCGGGTTCCGGCAAGACCAATACGCTTGCCTATCGCGTCGCGCATCTGATCGTCAAGGCGCGGCGCAATCCAAAGCAAGCTCCGTGCCGCGCTTAGCAGCGACAGGTACTTGCCAGGCCTGTGCTCTCCGCCTGACGTTCCGCTCAATCGTCAATCGAGCGGACTTCCGCGTCGATGAGACAATGGGGCGCGTAGCGGAAATCGCGGATCTGGATGACCCGCTCTTCAAGCCACTCGACCAGCATGAAGCCACGCACGCCGCTTTCCGGCGCCTGCGGGTCGCGGATCAGGATGGCCGACCTGCCGTCGACAAAGCCGAGCGACAGCGCCCAGTCGCGCACGCGGTAGTAATTGCCGAAATAGTTGGAAACCTGAGCCTTGCCGCGCATGCGGGTGCGGTTGACGACTTCGAGCTGGATATCCTCGGCGATCAGCGCCCGCACTGCGTCGAAGTCGCGTGCGTTGAACAGATCAACATAGCGGCGCAGGCGCCGCTCGTCGTCGACATCGAGCCGCGGCACGACCGCCTGATCTGGTGCCGATGCCAGCAGTTTCAGTTGCGCCCGCCCGCGATGCAGCGCCGCCTTGGTCGCGGCCAGCGTCGCACCTGACACCTCGCAGGTCTCGTGCAAGCTGAGGCCGAGCACGTCGACGAGGATCACAGCGCTGCGCGGCGCAACCGAAAGCTGCATGAAGCTGCGCAGGCCGGTCGCGGCGGCGAGCCTCGCGTCGGCGCTGCCGGAGGGATCCTCGATCGTACTCATATCGGCCTCTTTGATGCGCAATCTCTCCCGATTGCGCCGGCGTAGATGATCCTGCGCGGCATTGTGGGCGATGCGAAACAGCCATTACTCGGGCCGCTCGACCGCGGCATTGCCATCGAGCGCCTGCAGCGCCTTTAACAGCGTCTCCTGCACGATGTCTTCGCCGTCGATCACCGAGCCGGCCATGCGGGCGCAGTAGCGGTGCAGTTTCGGCCGCAGCCCGGTCAGCATCGCCTCCAGCGCCGGCCGGTCGAGTTTCTGTGTGCTCATGGCGTCCATTCTCTTAAGCGGTTGCCTGCAAATGACAGGTCTACTCGGTGGCGGCCAGCATACGGTAATTGCCGACGGCTTTGGCGGACGATCTGACGACCGGCGCCGACCGCCGCTCCGCATGATCCGCGCTGAATGCCTTGAAGGCCGCGAGTCCGGTGATCGCGGAGCTATCTTTGTCCTGGCTGACGATGTGGATGAACTCGCCGTCGTCCTGTTCGAGCACGAGATAGCGCACTGCCGGTGGCGAAGCCTCACCCAGCGCCTCGAACACCTTTGTCACCAGCGCGCGGTTCGCGTCCAGCTCGGCGCCCTTCACGCTGTAGCGAATGAGTGTGTAGCCCATCGTCCGTGTCCTGAATGGTTGACCTGCACACAAAGACGTTTCGTGGTGCCAAAAAGATTCTCGCACCCGACGAATCTTTTTGGCCGCCCGTATCGTCTTTCACCCTGGGGACGGCTGCGCCGCAGCCATCAAAGAGCAGGAGAGACAATCATGCACATCCAGTTTGCCGAGCTGCCGGTGTTCGACCAGGACCGCGCCAAGGCGTTCTATGCCGACCATCTCGCCTGCCAGGTTGCAGCCGATCAGCCGATGGGCGATGGCGGCTGGCGCTGGATCGAGCTGACATTTCCCGGCGCCGTGACGAACCTACACTTCGTCAAGCCCGCCGATGACGCGCCGGGTGCGGAGCCTGTGCTGGTGCTGGTCGATTGGAATGTCGAGGCGACGGTCACATCCTTGAAACAGCAGTCATTTGCCGCTCCATTTCCACCTCGGCCGTTAGGCTCTCGATGTCTCGGAAAATCGAAGCGACAGCCAGTGTGCGTCCCTTGTGTTTGAAACGCACGAGACAATCCTTGGCGGCAATGTCACCATCGACCGCGATCTCGTCCCATCGCTCGGCATGACCGACATAATTGATTGGGATGTCGTAGTGCTGGCTCCAGAAGAACGGGGCGGCGGCGTACTTCTCGCGCTGTCCGAGCATGTTGAGTGCTGCGGTTTGCCCCTGTCTCTCTGCAACCACCCAATGCTCGACCCGAATGTTTTCACCACTGTGGGGATTGGGCCACCGCGCAATGTCCCCTGCCGCGAAGATCCCGGGCGCGTTTGTCTCCAGAAAAGCGTTCACCACGACACCACGATCGAGGCCAAACCCAGCCTTTTCGGCGAGCCCGATCCGCGGCCGCACGCCGATGCCGGCGACGACGAAATCCGCCGTCAACGTATCGCCACTACTGAGTTTCACCTTCCTGCCGTCGATGCTGATCGCAGTGTCCTCGAGATGGAATACGACACCATTCTCCTCATGGAGGGCGCGAATGAAGTCGCCCATTTGCGGACCCAGGACGCGCTCCATGGGCCGTTTGCCTGGCGCTACGACATGAACGTCGATATCGCGCGAGCGCAGGGCCGCGGCAACTTCCAAGCCAATGAAACTGGCGCCAAGCACGATGGCGCTGCGGGCAGTCGTGGCTCGCTCGATGATCGCCTTGCAATCTGCGAACGATCGCAGCGTGTGAACGTGTGGCTGGTTGGCGCCGGGTATGGTCAGGCGAACCGGTTCGGCTCCGGTCGCAAGGAGTAGCCTGTCGTAAGGGGTCCGGGCGCCGTCTGCGAGTACAACCTCGCCAGAACGCGCGTCGATGCTGGCGACGTTCGCATTGAGACGCAGGTCGATATCGTTCTTCGAATAGAAGCTTTCGCTGCGGAGCGGAATCCATTCCTCCGGTGCTTTGCCGGCGAGGTAGTCTTTGGAGAGATTGGGCCGATCAACGGGCGGCGCTTCGTCGTTGCTGAACATGACGATGCTGCCTTGATAATGTTCGCGCCGCAATCTTTCGGCCGCTGCGAAACCGGCCGCGCCGCCGCCGACAATGACGATTTTCTCGGGAACCTGGCCAGAGCCTCCAACGCGCAGTTTCGATACAGTCCGTTTTCGCTTCTCTCCCACGAATATCCGATCATCGCGCAGTTCCACCGACCAGCAAGCGAGTTGATTGAAGGCGGGGGCACGCAAGGCTTCGCCTGTACGCAAATCGAAGCACGCGTGATGCCACGGGCACCGAACGGTATCCCCCACCACAAGACCGTCGACGAGCGGTCCGCCGTAGTGTGTGCAAGTCGCCCCGATGGCAAAGACCTCGGCCCCACGGCGCACCAGAAGCACCTGTTCATCGCCGCAATAGCCCATCAGCTTTCCGCCATCGGGAAGATCGGAGAACGCGATGCCCTGAGCCAGATCCGGCCTGTTTAATTTGGTATGACCTTCAGCCATTTCCTTCTCCCTGGCGATCCAATCGCCTGTACGGCCGAGAAGCGGGAAATCTTCAGGTCCACCAGCCTCGGAATACCTTCTGCCTGGCTAGTGCGCCTTCAGGTTCTCGACATCGCTTGTGCCCAAACGTCCGGCCACGTCATTCGTTGCCAGCTTGGGTAGCATGCACACTTCAATTTCCCGCCATCAAGGCAGCCGGCCACGATGAAAACGCTCGATCTGTTCCGAACGCGCATCGGTTAGGTCCGCTCTGCGACCCGAAGCGGACCGTGGCTGCGAATTGCATGAGCGTGGTCAAACGGGTCGCAACGGGACATTCGGAGTCGCGCGGCGCCAAGGAATCCCCGGCTCAGTGATCATGCCCATACTGAACCCTATTCGCGCAGCACCGGGCGCAGCCCGCGCGCAAATTCATGTCGGCTTCATAAATCCGTTGCGACGATTTCGTACATGAAGGAGACGGCTTTGTTTTGAGGCCGCCGCTGGAAAAGGATGGAAAAATGTCCAAGATCACCGGCAAGACCGAAACGATCGAAAACGTCGAATTCCCTACCTTCGACCCGTCCAAGGCTGCCGAGCAAGTTCGCGCTGTCACCGAACGGGGCGTTGAGCAGTCGACGGAAGCATTTTCCAAATTGAGTTCGGACGCCGAAACGGCTCAAAAGGCTTTTGAGTCGACCTTTGAAATGGCCAAGACCACCAGCAACGAGGTGTCCCTGAAGACGATTGCCGCTCTGCGAGCCAATGCCGAAGCCGGCTTCGCGCACCTCGAAGCACTGGTTGCCGTGAAGTCGCCCGCCGAGTTCTTTGAACTGCAGACCGCTTTCCTGTGCAAACAGATCGAAAAGTCCGCCGAGGAGGCCAAGGGCTTCCAGGCTGTGATGATGAGAGCTACTGAGGACGTGTCCAAGCCGATCAAGGATGCCTTTGAGAAGGCTTTGAAGGAACGCAAGGCCGCCTGATTGCTTCAGGCAACCTGAGACCGAAGGTCAGTACCTCGTCCGCAGGGGCACCTCGCGCCGGTCTTCTTCCATTTGGTCGGACGGCTTTGTCTGCCCGACCGCATCGGAGTGACATCGCCCTCACGGTTTTCAGGCTCGAAGCGGCCTTGGCTCACGCTCTCACACGGCCCTAAGCATCTGGCACCAGGGTTTTTGCCATTGCGTCGTTGCGGCTAGGCGCCTTGTTGATGGCGACCGTGTTGAACGATCCAGCAATCGTCAACGCTAAGAACCGAGAGCTTTACTGCCTGCAGGACATGGTCCCTTTCTATGAAAAATGGGGTTTCCTGCCGAGCCTCTCATGCGGAAGTCCGCATAAGACGGCGAAGGCGCAACGGTCGCTCATGCTATCAAAGTGGTCGGAGCTGCGTCAGGGGATAGTTCCCCTAACTCGTTCTCCCATTGAAAGCTGGGTCTCGACTTGTCTCGGAATTGGTCCTTTGGCGTATGACAATTAGCGTCCGTTCCCTGCGGAGCAGATGTGGTCTGCACTAGTCAGGTCTCTTCTTTGGGTCGCCAGACCATACGAGAACATACGAAGAGGATACGGTTTGGCGAACCACTCGCTAACTGATTGTTTTTGTTGAAAAGACGACGTCCCTCCGGGCCTACCATGGCCATTGATTTTGCAACGAAAAAATGCCCTAGTTGGAGCGGTGACGGTACTTTTCGAGACGGCTAGGGCGCGCCGTCGAACGCCGCAAAGTGCAAAAAATCGCCCGATTGGTCCCGATAGTTGGTGAAACCTCAAAATATTTTTTGTGGCGAATTTCCCTTTAAAATCAAAAACGCAATTTTTTGACGGCTCTGGCGTCGGACTTTTCGTGATTGCAAAAAATATTTGGCAGCAATTTCAACGGGTTATATGATGTCTGAACAATCGAGTGGGAGTGAGGGGCACGGCGTCAGTAGCGACGTTCGGCAGCCCTCTTGCTCTTTCGACCGTTCCTGTGCTCTTTCCTGACCGTTTGCCTGATCAGATAGGTCGTTGCTTCGGAAGTAAATCCCGTTCGGCCCCACAGAGGGCTATGGCGTACTGCGGCGTACAAATAGGCTGGTCCCAGCAGGCCCGAACCAGGGGCTGTGGTTTGCTATTTTCGGGTCGCGGCAGCTTTGACCCCAAAGTAGCCCTTCGGCAGCACCCGCGATCGGACCATAAACCACGCCATGTGAGGAATGGTCAAAGGGACGTGGTGAGTTGATCGCTGCTGGCGCCGGCACTGCACGCTCGCATTCGAGGTAGGACTAGAATACGCTCGCCGCCCGGAGCTTCGACCTATGGAAGAGGCAGGATACAAGCATGGAGCGACGCCTCACCGCAATCCTTGCTGCCGACGTCGTCGGCTACAGCCGCCTCATGGGAGCCGACGAGGTTGGCACGCTCGCACGGCTGAAGAGGCTTCGCGCCGAAGTGATCGAGCCCAAGATCACAGAGTCGCACGGACGCATCGTCGGTTCCGCTGGTGACAGCCTTCTTGTCGAATTCGCCAGCGCAGTCCACGCGGTGCAGTGTGCGGTCGAAGCCCAGGAGGGATTGGCCGCTCACAATGCAAGTTTGCCCGAAGACAAGCGCATGACTTTCCGCATGGGCGTGAATTTGGGCGACGTGATTGCAGAGGACGATACGATCTACGGTGATGGCGTGAACATCGCCGCGCGGATCGAGAAGCTTGCAGAACCTGGCAGCGTCTGCGTCGCGAGCAACGTCTACGAGCAGGTCAAAGACAAACTAGACTATGCCTACACCGACCTCGGTAGCCATCAGGTCCACAACATCGTGGCGGCGGTGCGCGCCTATCGGGTCAGTCGAGCAAAACCCACTTCGGCATTCTCGACAAGGGATACGCTGACGCTTCCCGAAAAACCGTCCATCGCGGTCTTGCCATTCGACAACCTAAGTGGCGACCCCGAGCAGGGCTACTTCGCTGATGGCATGGTGGAGGAGATCATCACCGCGCTGTCCCGGACGCGCTGGCTGTTCGTCATCGCGCGCAACTCGAGCTTTACCTACAAGGGCCGGGCAGTGGACATTAAGCAGGTCGGACGCGAGCTTGGTGTGCGCTACGTGCTTGAAGGGAGCGTGCGTAAGGCGGCTAGCAGGTGCGCATCACCGGGCAGCTTATCGATGCGACAACGGGTGCACATCTATGGGCCGACCGTTTCGACGGCGGGCTGGAGGATGTTTTTGACCTGCAGGAGGAAGTGACCAGGAGCGTCGTCGGAGCGATCGCTCCGAAGCTGGAAGAGGCAGAGATCGAGCGGGCCAAGCGCAAGCCGACCGAGCACCTTGACGCTTACGACTACTATCTGCGCGGGATAGCAAGCCTCCACCAGTTGACCAGGGAATCCACCGCAAACGCCCTCCAGTTGTTTTACAAAGCCATCGAACTCGACCCTGAATTTGCCTCGGCATACGGCATGGCCGCCTGGTGTGCCGTCATACGCAAGGCGAACGGTTGGATGACGGATCGCAAGCAAGAAACCGCCGAGACGGAACGCCTGGCTCTGAAGGCAGTGGCTTTGGGCAGGGATGACGCGGTTGCGCTCGCACGCGGCGGGAGCGCGCTCGCCTTCGTCGTGGGCGACAACAATGGCGGGGCAGCGTTCATTGATCGTGCGCTTGCACTCAATCCGAACCTGGCCACTGCGTGGCTATTCAGCGGCTGGGTCAGAGCCGACCTCGGCGATACGGAAACTCACTCCAGCACCTTGCGACTGCGATACGCATGAGCCCAGTCGACCCGCTCATGTTCGATATGCAGAATGCGGTTGCAGTGGCTCATCTCTTCGCTGGTCGATTTGAGGAGGCATCATCTTGGGCTGAAAGGTCGTTGCGGGAAAAGCCGGACTTTTTGGGGTCGTTGCGCTTTGCGGCTGCAAGCTATGCTCACGCCGGCCGAATCGAGGATGCGCAAAAGGTGGTGAGCTGAATTCTCGCCCTAGATCCTAGCCAACGAATTTCCAATCTCGCCGACGTCGTTTCAACTAGCCGTGCGGCCGATATGGCTCTGCTTTCAGAAGGTTTGCGAAAGGCGGGGCTGCCGGAATAGCGCTGCCAGGCTGGCGCATCGATCGCGAGTTGGGAACGCACCGAGATCGCAAAGACCGCACCGTGGGTGCCGTCGGCCCTCGCACGCTAACGATGGCACAAACCGCCATAAGGCGCCGTACAAGCGATCCCGCGTCATGTCAGGGGGCACTCATCCCAACTCGTCGCGTGGGCCAGCGATTGGGGCGCCTGTGGCGAAGCACCTGCTCGATCTCAAAGACGACGGTATTTTTGAGTGCTGCGCGACCGGACCTGCTCCGCCTCTACAAGAAGAAAAATCCACCGGTCCTATCGATAGTCCGCGAAAGCGCGGAATTCCTGACCAGCGATAATTTGTCAATGAAATCAAAAGCTCAAATTATTGGCGGTATGTTCGACGGTATCTGTGTTGAACGAGAATAAAATGCTTTGCGAAATCAACCGGTTATCATGGGCTGAAAGTAACCGGGGCAGATTTCCGGGCGGAGGTGGGGTTTGCAGGGGGGCGGGTTTGTGATTCACCCTTTGCGTGACTCTGCCGCCGAATGATTCGCTTGAAGGCCTGTCGCTGGCGGAACTCCGCGGGCTGGTTGGGACGCTGCTCGGCGAAGTGCGGGGTCTTCACGGACAGGTCGAGAGCCTGCAGATGGAGAACCAGGCGCTGCGCGCCGACAACCAGAGCCTGAAGGACGAGATTAAGCGTCTGAAGGACCTGCCTCCGCGGCCGCCAATCAAGCCGTCCAAACCGTCGGGGATGGAGAAGGCGACGGGGGCGAAAGCGGCCAAGGGCAAGCGTCGGCGGCGCGGCGCCAAGCGCGACAGCGCTCGTGTGAGCCGCGAGGTGACGGTTGCGGTGAGCTCCCCTGCGGGCTCCCGCTTCAAGGGGTATGAGACGATCCTGGTGCGCGATCTGGTGTTGTCGGCCGAGGTGGTGCGCTACCGGCGCGAACGCTGGGTGACCCCCAGCGGCGAGACGATCGTGGCGCCACTGCCGTCGGGGATTGTCGGCGGCTGGGGCGCGAACCTGCGCCGCTTCATCCTGGCCTGCCATTTTCAGGGCCAAGTGACGACGGAGCGATTAACCGCACTCTTGACGGGCATTGGCGTCGACATCTCGAAGCGTCAGGTGGTGCGGCTGATTTCGGAGGGCCTCGAGGTCTTCGTTGCAGAGGATCGTGACGTGTTGCGCACCGGACTTGCCACGGCGCGCTGGATCACGGTCGATGATACGTCGGCGCGCCACGCCAACCAGGACGGCTACACCGCTCAGATCGGCGATGACCGCTTCACCGCGTTCCGCACCGGGCGATCGAAGTCACGGGGGGCGTTCCTGGTAACGCTGCGCGCCGGGCACGGCGATTACGTCATCAATGACGAGGCGTTGGCCTATATGCGCGGCCGCAACCTCGCTGGTCCGGTGATCGACCGGCTGGCGGCTTTCCCGCAAAAGGTGTTTGCCGACAGCGCCGCCTGGCAGGCGCATCTGGCAGCACTGGGCCTCGACCAGCTTGCGGTTGAGCCGAACCCGGTCAAGATTGCCACTGAGGGGGCGATGTGGGGGGCGATCCGCCATCATGGCTTTCTTGCCGACGCCGTTATCGTCTCCGATGACGCCGGCCAGTTCCGCATCGCCGACCATGCTCTGTGTTGGGTCCACGCCGAGCGGCTCGTCCACAAATTGGTGCCGATGACGCCAGACCAGCGCCAGGCCGTTGACGTCATGCGCCAGTTGATCTGGTGGTTCTATCACGACCTGAAGAGCTATCAGCGGTCACCTTGTCCGCGCCGCGCGGCGGCCTTGCGTGCCCGCTTCGACCGCCTGTTCAAACGACGAACCGGCTACGTCATGCTCGACAGGCTGCTCACCCGGCTTCACCGCCGCAAGCATGAACTCCTGCGCGTTCTCGATCGCCCCGAGATCCCACTCCACACCAACGGTTCGGAAAATGACATTCGCGCCGTCGTTATCAAACGCAAGATCTCCGGCGGGACCGTCAGTGACGCAGGCAGAGATGCCCGCGATGTCCTGCTCGGCCTGATGAAGACCTGCACCAAGCTCGGCGTCTCCTTCTTCGCCTACCTCGGCGACCGCCTTGGTATCCCCACACAAACCGCCGTTCTGCCGCTTCCCGATCTCGTCAGCCAAGCCGCTCCAGCCTGATCGCCCGGAAATCTGCCCCGGTTACGGGCTGAAACAATCGAGTGGGAGTAGAGGGTAATTGACGACATGACATGGTTGTCGGCGGCGATTTGCGCTGCCGTGCAATTGCTGTCGCATCCCAATCTTCTTCCGCTGAGCTTGGCGTTCTCACCATCTCTGACTCTGCAGATCTGATCTGCGCCCACCTGGGGATGATGTAAAGCCGCTTCAAAGGGCAAGAGTGCTCTGGCATAGAATAGCGTGCACAAGGGTCTGAACCTGTCATCGCGAGCGGGAGCGAAGTTGGTTAACAGATCAGTCCGAATGCAAGAATGCCGCTGAGCCGATCAATTTAAATCAACTTCTCCCGTAAGGCGTTGGAACCGTTCCGGTGAGGCCCCGATTCGTCTCTGTACGAACAAGCCGCACGGCCGAAACGATCGATCCTGAAATCATCGAGCGGTGTTTCGCAGCGACCGGTCGTGATGAGTTCGGCCATCGCGTCGCCCACACCCGGACCAAGCTGGAAACCGTGTCCGCTGAAGCCGAAGGCGTGGAACAGGCCTGGCGTCGTCGCCGAGCGTCCCATGACCGGCAGCATGTCGCGCACGTAGCCCTCGCAGCCGGACCAGGTGCGGATGAGCGCGACCTGCGCGATTGCCGGCAGCAGCCGCGCGACCGCGCGCAACTGCGTCGGTAGGCGCATGGGGTCGGCGATCGCATGGCCGGGATCGAGGTCCACCGGCACCCTTTCGGCCGCGCCGCCGAAGACGATGTTGCCCCGCTCAACCTGACGCAGATAGGCGCCGTAGTCCTTGTCGCGCGTCCAGATGCCCACCACGGGCAGGATCCGATGCGGCAGCGGCTCGGTCACGCCCATCTGCGGGCCGCGGGCGTCGAGCGGAACCTCTTCGCCGAACTGCGCGGCGATGCGCGCGCCCCAGGCTCCGGCCGTGTTGAGCAGGCAGCCGGCGGCGAATGTACCTTTTGAACTGGCGACAAGGAAACCGGAGCCCGTGTAGGTGATCTTGTCGACCTCGGCTCCCTCGATGATTTCCGCGCCGAGCTTGCGGGCAGCCGCAGCAAAGGCAGGGACGATCAGCCGCGGATTGCCGCTGCCATCTTGCGGAGAGAACGACGCCGCGACCGCTTCGGGACCGAGGCCGGGAAAGCGGGCACGTATCTCGCATGGGCCGAGTTCTTCCAAGTCAAGCCCCCAAGGGCGCGCTGCCTCGGCATAGGCCCGCATGTCGGCGAGACCGCCTTCATCGAAGATCAACCTGATATGACCAGTGGCGCGAAATTCTACGTCGTGGCCAAGCAGTCTTTCGGCTTCGCCCCACAGCTTGAGCGAGCGATGGGCCAACGGAAGCTGAGACGGATGACGCCCCGTGCGCCGGATATTGCCGAAGGAGGCGATGGTTGCACCGGCGCCGATCCGATTGCGCTCGACTAGCGTCACGCGTGCCCCGCGCCTGGCGAGGAAATAGGCCGAGGCCGTCCCCATCAGTCCGCCGCCCAGCACGATCACATCCATAGCGGCCTCTTGCGAAAAGTAACCTTTTCTGAAGCGGTTCAGCCTTTGATAGAATGGCTGACCCGCTCTAAGCATTTGTTTTTATGCAATTCCGGACGGAAAACCGCTGCGCACTTTTCCTGGAATTGCTCTGGGCCGATCTTGTCCGTGCCGCGCCATTGCGTCAAAGATGGGTTTGGACAAGAACCATAAGCTTTACCTATGGAGTGGCAATGCGGGCCCGGCAGCTCGAAGTGTTCATCGCCGTCATGCGGGCGGGCACCGTCACCGCCGCTGCGCGGATGCTGAACATTTCCCAGCCCGCTTTGAGCCAGATCCTGCTCCACACCGAGGACGAACTCGGCTTCACGCTGTTCGAGCGGGTGAAGGGCCGGCTGCGGCCGACCCCGGAAGCGCTCGAGATCTTCGCCGATGCCGAGAGGCTGTCGGCGGGGCTGGAGGGCCTGCGCCGCAAGACCACCGACCTGCGTCTGGGCCGAACTGGGCTGGTCCGGGTCGCGGCCTCGCCGCCGCCGGCCATGGCGATATTGCCGCGCGCGTTCACCGGATTCCGGGCGCAGCATCCCAATATTTTGCTGCGTTCGCATATGGCGCCGATCGCCGCGATCATCGACATGCTGCGCGCCGGCGATGTCAGCCTCGGCGTGGCCATGGACGACCGTCTGCCTCCCGATATCGAGGCGGAAGTGATCGGCAACGTCGGCTTCTCATGCCTGCTCCCCGCCGGGCATGCGTTGGCCAGAAAAACCGAGCTGACGCTCGCCGATCTCGTCGGCGAGGAATTGATATCCTATCGCGGAAACACCCGTCCCGCCGACGAGTTGGCCCATGCGGCCCGCGCGCAGGGTGCGACGCTTTCGCCGTCGCTCGAGATCGACGTGTCCATCTCCGCGGTCGGCTTCGTCCAGGCCGGTCTGGGTATCGGCCTCGTCGACGCGCTGCTGCCGTGGCAACAGTTTGCCGGGCTTGCCGTCAGGCCGCTCGCGGCGGGGCCGGAATTTCCGATCGCGCTGCTGACCTCGCGCACACGGGCTCTTTCGCGGGCTGATGAGACGATGCGCAAGCAAATCCGTGCGGCCTGTTCCGCCGTTCTGAGCGAAGACGGCACAAGGGCATAAGCAAACCTTATATCCTTGCTCGTCATACGTCTTGGACCCGGACCACCCGGTCATGCCAGCTTTCGGGCGGCAGACAGGAAGGGACGCGTCATGGACGATGCCATCGCTTGCGCGGCGGATGAAGTGCACAACGGAACCGACTGGAAGGTCGGCGTCGATATCGGCGGGACATTCATCGATTTCTGCGCGCTCGAAGCCCGCTCCGGACGGATCGCCTCGCTGAAAGTGCTGACGACGCCGGAAGATCCGGGCGCCGAACTGATGACGGGCCTCACGCTTCTGGCCGAACGCGAAGGCTTAGATCCTGCGCACATGACGCGCTTCGTGCACGGCACGACCGTCGGCATCAACACGATCATCCAGCGCAAGGGCGCGCCGCTCGCGCTGTTCACCAATGCCGGTTTCGAGGATGTGATCGAACTCGCGCGGCTGCGAATGCCGGACATGTATTCGCTGTTCTGCTCGCGGCCGGACCCGCTGATCTCGCGCGACATGGTGTTCGGCATTCCGGTCCGCATGCGTGCCGACGGGAGTGAATCCCAGGCACCGGACATGGCGGCGGTGGAGAGGGCGGTGGCAGTGGCGAAGGCAAACGGGGCGCAAGGGATCATCGTCTCCTTCCTCCATTCCTGGCGCAATGTCGCGCAGGAAGCCTCCGTCAAGGCGGCGATCGCGCGTCTCGCGCCCGATCTCTTCGTCTTCTCCTCGGCCGAGGTGTGGCCGGTCATCCGCGAATACGAGCGCAGCTCGACCGCCATTCTCAATGGCTATGTCCATCCGCGCGTCTCGGGCTATCTGACGGCGCTGGAAGAGCGGCTGAAGGGCCGCGGCGTGCCGGCCCGCCCGATGCTGACGAAGTCGAACGGCGGGCTGATGAACGCTGCCGAAGGCAAGCGCGCCTGCGTGAACATGCTGCTGTCGGGAACTGCCTCCGGCGTCATTGGCGCCTCGTGGCTGGCGCGTCAGGCAGGCGAAGACAAGGTTCTTACCCTCGACGTCGGCGGCACCTCGGCCGACTTCGCGCTCATCATCGGCGGCGAGGCGCAGTTCGGCACCGGCGAACTGATCGGCGAATTCCCGCTGCATATCCCCTCCGTGTCGGTGAGCTCGATCGGCGTCGGCGGCGGCTCGATCGCCGGTGTCGACGCGCAGGGGGTGTTGCGGGTCGGGCCGGAGTCGGCCGGTTCGACGCCGGGCCCGGCATGCTATGGCCGCGGCGGCGGGCGGCCGACGGTGACGGACGCCATGGTGGTGTGCGGATGGCTCGGTCACAGCGAGATGGCCTACGGCCAGCTGCGGATCGATACCGGACTAGCGCATCGCGCGGTCGGCGACCTTGCCGCCCGGCTCGGCCGCCCGGTCAAGCAGACCGCGCAGGCGATCCTCGACATCGCGGTGTCGGAGATGTTCGTCGAGGTCGAGAAACTCGCCTCGCGCGCCGGCGTGGACTTGCGCGATTTCACCTTGATGCCCTTCGGCGGCGGTGGCCCCATGCTCGGCGCCTTCCTTGCTCGCGAACTGGGGATTAAACGTGTCATGGCGCCCCGTCGTCCAGGCGTGGTGTCGGCGCTGGGCGGTCTGGTGGCGGATCTGCGCGGCGACTTCATTCGCACCATCTTCAGCCCGCTGTCGGGCATGTCGCTTGCCGGAATTCGCGAGGCCTTCGAGGCCCTCGCGCGTGAGGGTCGCGACTGGCTTGCGGCGCAGGGGCACGACGGGGCGGCGGAGCTCAGTCTCTCCTGCGACATGCGTTATGTCGGGCAGAGTTACGAGATCGAGGTTGTCCTTCTGCCGGAATGGCTGACGGACGGCAACGCGGGCGCAATCGGGCAGGCCTTCCACCTCACCCATCAGCAGCTCTATGATTTCCACGACCCGGACGGCGAGATCGAGCTTGTGAACGTCCGGCTGTCAGCCATAGGCGCCGGGCCGAAACTCTCCCTCCCGGAGACCGAAGAAGTGGGAGTTGCGGCCATCCCGGCGCGCCGGCTCCCGGTCTATACCGGCTTGAGCGTCGAAACCGTCGACCTCCACGACCGGCAGGCCCTCGTGTCGGGCAGCACGTTCCACGGGCCTGCCGTGGTCGTTCAGGAAGACACCACCTTCGCCATTCCCGCCGGAGCGCAGGCAAGGGTCGACCGCCATCTCAACCTTCTGCTGACCTTCCCGGAGTGATCCCTTGTTTGACCGCACAAACCTTCAGGTTCTGGCGAACCACGCCCGCGCGGCGGCCGAGAACATGGCGCACACGCTGCACCGCACCGCGCACTCCGCCTTCGTCAAGGAGACGCAGGACTTCACGGTGATGCTGATGGATCGCTCAGGCGCGACCTTCGCCGTCCCAATGGAACTCGGCGCCACTTGGTATCCGGGACTGTCGTATCACCGCGCGATCGCGATGGTGGACGACTACCGGCCGGGGGACGTTGCGTTCACCAACGATCCCTATTCCGGCTACGTTGCCACGCACGCACCCGACACGCATCTGTGGAAGCCGGTCTTCGTCGACGGCGAGATCGTCGCCTGGACCGGAGGGCACATCCACAACACCGACATGGGCGGCGCAGTGCCGGCTTCACTCAGCCGGGCGCTGACCGAAATCCATCAGGAAGGGATTCGCTTTCCTCCCATGAAGCTGGTGAACGAGGGCGTCTTCGACGAGACGATCCTGCGGATCATGAGCACCAATGTGCGCAAGCCCGACCTCAACATCGGCGACATCAAGGCGCTGGTCGGCGCGCTCAACAGCGGCGAGCGCAAGATCCAGGCAATGGTGAGGAAGTTCGGCAAGGCCGGCTTCATCGAAGGCGTTTCCGCTCTTCTCGACCATGCCGAGGCGCAGGCGCGCGACGTGCTGCGCTCTATGCCCGACGGGACGTGGGAATTCGCCGACTATGCCGACGAGGATTCGGTCGAAGCCAATCCGTGCCGGCTGAAGCTGAGGCTGACGATCAGCGGCGACAAGGCGGTGCTCGACTTCACCGGCTCCGATCCGCAACTCGGCTCCTCGCTTAACGTGCCTTCAGGCGGCGACCCGCGCCACACCATGCTGTTGGTGGGCGTCTACTACGTGCTCTATACGCTGAACCCGAAGATCCTGCTCAACACGGGCCTTACCCGGCCATTCACCTGCATCACACCTCAAGGTTCGGTGCTGAATCCGGTCCACCCCGCCGCCGTGGGCATGCGCTCGCTCACCTGCGCCCGGCTGCGGTCAGTCATCTTCGGCGCCTTCTCGCAAGTGGTGCCGGAGCGCCTGCCCGCGGCGCCGGCCGGCAACAACTGCATCGTCAACGTCATGACCACGGACGAGCGGACCAGCCGGAGCGTCATCGCGGCGGTGAACCCCGTGGTCGGTGGCGGCGGCGCGATGCCGCATCGCGACGGCACCAACGGATCGGGAGCCGATGCCGCCTATCTCAAGAACACGCCGATCGAGATCACCGAGACCGAAACCCCGGTCGAATTCGTGAAATACGGGCTCGCCAGGGACAGCGGCGGTGCGGGCCGATGGCGCGGCGGGCTGGCGACCGAGATGGCCTTCCGTGTCTTCGCCCCCGATTCCAGGATCACGGCGCGCAACCGCGACCGTAGCCTCTTTCGTCCCTGGGGCGTGCTGGGCGGCAAAGCGGCCGGCCTGTCGGACATGGTTGTCAATCCGGGGACCGAGCACGAGCGGCGGCTGGGCAACATCGACACTGCGGTTCTGCAGCCTGGCGACGTGCTCGACATCCGCTCCGCCGGAGGCGGCGGGCGCGGCGATCCGCATGAGCGCGAGTCGTGGCAGGTCGTGCAGGACGTACGGCGCGGCTATGTCTCGCCGGCTGCGGCCGAACGCGACTATGGCGTCGTCATCCGCAACGGTCGGGTCGACGAACAGGCGACGAAAAGGCTGCGCGCACGGAAAGGGCCGGCGGCCGGCCATTTCCATTTCGGTCCGGAGCGTGAAGGCTACGAAGCGCAGTGGACGCCGGCCGCCTATGACCGGCTCACCGCCATACTAAGGGACTTGCCGATTCACTGGCGGTTCTTCGCCAAGACGGAGATATTCCGCCGCATGAAAGGGCGTTCGGGACCGGAAGGCGTCCAGGTGGCGTTCGATGCGGTCTGCGAACGGTTCCCCGAACTGCCCCGTCCTCGCCCGGTGCAAGAGGCCGCTGAATGATCGCCACCGGCCGCATCGTCCGGCTGGCCGAGCGCGACCGAGCGCAGCTGCATTTGTTTCTCGACGGGCAGGTGTGCACTGCACTCGCGGGCGATACCGTGCTGACCGCCATGCTGGCTTCAGGGCATGCGTTGCGAAAATCCGAGTTCGGACCCGAGCCGCGGGCCGGGTTCTGCCTGATGGGAGCCTGCCAGGATTGCTGGGTGTGGCAGGACAAGGGACCGCGGCTGCGGGCGTGCTCGGCACTTGTCAGTGAAGGCATGCGGTTGCGCACGACGCCATCGGAGAGCTGGCCGTGAGCGAAACCTTGCCGCCGCGGATCGTGATCGTGGGCGCCGGTCCAGCCGGCATAAGGGCGGCAGCTACGCTGGTCGAGGCCGGGCTCCATCCTGTGGTGATCGACGAAGGGCAGCGCGCAGGTGGGCAGATCTATCGCCGCCCGCCGGCCGGGTTCACCCGCACACCGGAGCAACTCTACGGGTCGGAGGCGGCGAAGGCCGGCGCGCTGCATGCGCACTTCGACCGGCTAGCCGCAGAGGGGCGGCTCACCCATTGTGCGGCGAGCTCGGTCATCGCAGTGCATGAGGGTCGGCTGCACATGCTGGGGGAGGGCGGCGTGCAGATGATCGGCTATGATCGCCTGATCGTAGCCACCGGTGCGTCCGACCGCGTCGCTCCGGTCCCGGGCTGGCAAAGCGCTGGCGCCTACAGCCTTGGCGCGGCGCAGATCGCGCTCAAGGCGCAGGGCGTGGCCCTCGGGCGGCGCATCGTGCTGATCGGATCGGGGCCTTTGCTGACGCTGGTCGGCGCCCAGCTCGTCGAGGCTGGGGCGGATGTGGTGGCGGTGCTGGACACCTCTCCCTGGCGCCAGCAGATGCGGGGGCTCTGGGAACTTGCCGCGCGGCCGTTGGTCGCGCTGCGCGGTCTGGCCCTCCGGGCAAGGCTCGGCGGTCGCTATCATGCAGGCGTGACGCTCGAACGGATCGAGGCCGACGGGAAAGGTGTCACAGCGATGCGCTGGCGCGACGCCGGCGGCAGGGAACGCCTCACTCCATGCGACATGATCGGCATGGGCTGGCACCTGCGGGCGGAGGCGCATCTGGCCGACCTGGCGGGATGCGCCTTCATTTATGACGAGCAGTGGCGGCAATGGCTGCCAAAAACTGACGAGATGGGTCGGGCCGGCAATGGAGTCTACCTGGCGGGCGATGGGGTTCGTCTTCTGGGAGCGGACGGCGCGGAGATCGCAGGGCGTCTCGCGGCGGCGGTATGCCTTGCCGATCTCGGACATCCGGCGCCCACCACCAATGCCGATCTGCGCAAGCTCGCACGGCTCGAGCGCTTTGCCCGCGGCCTGGCTTGCGCTTTTCCCTGGCCGGCCGCGATGGTGCGGGCGCTCCCTGATGAAGCAATCGTCTGCCGCTGCGAGAACGTGACTGCCGGAGCCGTACGCGAGAGCGCGGGTTTCGGCGGCGCCGAGGCCAACAGGGTGAAATCGCTGTCGCGCGTCGGCATGGGGCGATGCCAGGGGCGCTATTGTCAGTTGGCTGCCGTTGAGCTTGTTGCGACCCAAGCCGGCTGCACGCCCGACGCTGTCGGCCGGTTCCGCGGGCAGGCTCCAGTCCGGCCAGCGCCTATCGGCGCTTTTCTGCGGAACGGCTGATGCAATTGCGGAGGCCGCGCATGGATCAGGATCACATCCTAGAAATCGGCGACCTTCCCCCAGGCCGAAGCATCGAAGCGCTGCGGGTCGTAGGACTTCGGATCAACGATCGGTTTGGAGCCAGTCACCAGATCGGCGACGAGGTGCCCGGCGCCGGGTCCGATGCCAAAGCCGTGTCCTGAAAACCCGGCAGCCAGGAAGAAACCAGGAATGGTATTTATCTCGCCGATGGCAGGCACGCCGTCCGGCGTGCTGTCGATGTAGCCGGCCCAGGCCGCGCTGATCCTGGTGTTGCGCAGGGCCGGCAGCAGCTCGAGCGCCCGGGCGTGGGTCAGGCGGATGGTCGCCTGGTCCGGAGCCGGATCGAGGGTGCGCATCCGCTCCATCGGCGTCGGCTGGTCGAGCCGCCAATGCCGGAGCGTTTCGTGGCCCGAGCGCATGCCCTCCAGACCGCCGGGTGCGAGGCTGCGCCACCGCTTCAGAAACATGGGCAGGAACTGCGACGAGAAACGCAGCTGCTGCGGCGTGACGTCCACGCGGCCGCGTCCGCTTATGGCGAGCGTGTAGCCACCGTCGCTGCGACGAGTGGCCGAGATTCTTGCTGTGTGCAGCGCATCCGGCAGGCCCTCCGCGCCCGGCGAAACGGACAGGATGGAGGAGCGGACCGACGCCTGCGGAAAGCGGAAACCGAACTGATGGCAGAAGGAGGAGGCCCAGGCGCCGCCGGCCAGGACTGCCACCTTCGTCAGGATCGTTCCGCTTTCCGTGACCACGCCGCTCAGGCGCCCGCCCTCGGTCTCGATACCGCGCGCGGCGCAATTCTGGTGTACGGAGCCCCCGAGCTTGAGAATGGCGCGGGCGACCGAGGGCGCGGCCCGCGACGGATCGGCGGTGCCGTCGGTAGGCGAGGAGACCCCGCCCTTCCATGTCCGGCCCGTGGCGCGGCCCCGCTCGCTGGCCTCGGCGCCGTCAAGCATGTGCGTGGTAATGCCGGCCGTTCTGGCGAAGTCACGCCAGCGCGCCCAGCCGGCCAGTTCCGCCTCGTCATTGCTGAGATAGAGCAGGCCGCAGCGGCGAAAGCCGGTATCTTCGCCGGTTTCCGTCGCAAAGCTGTCCCACAGATCGAGGCTGCTGGTCGCCATCGGCAGCTCGCGGGCGTCGCGATTCTGCTGGCGGCACCATCCCCAGTTCCTCGAGGATTGCTCGGCGCCGATGCGTCCCTTTTCGACAAGCGCGACCTGCATGCCGCGCCGCGCAAGGTAGTAGGCCGCGAAGACGCCTACGATGCCGCCGCCGATCACCACCGCGTCCGCGGACTGGGGCAGTTCGCCTGATGTCTCGATTTGCTGCAGTGGCGCGCGCATGGTCCTCTCTGCCTTGAAGCGCCAATTTAGCGCGTTGCGCAGGCAGCCGCTGCTGCAATTGAGGCCGGCGCAGAATTTTATTCCGGCAGTTGGCTCAAAATCGGGAGTCACTGCGTTTCAAAGCGCTGTCCGCTTGGATGGACAGGCCAACGGGCTGTGGTAGTGTCAATGTCCATAAGCAAGGCAGCATTTTGTGCTGTGGCGTGCGTTCTGCGGAGACGACCGTGAAACTGGATCGGATCGACATAAAGATTCTACACGAATTGCAGAAGAACGGCCGCATCACCAATGTGGAACTGGCCGATCTGGTGCATCTGTCGCCAAGCCCGTGCCTGATGCGGGTCAAGAAGCTCCAGTCGGAGGGCTACATCGAAGGCTATTCCGCGCAAGTCAATATCAGCAAGCTTGGCCAGACGCTGACCGTGTTCACCGAAATCACCTTGAAGAACCACCGCCAGGTCGACTTCGCCCGCTTTCTCGCTGTCGTGGAGAAGATCGACCAGGTCATCGAATGCCACCTCGTGTCGGGCGGCTACGACTATTTGATGAAATTCGTGACCGCCGGCATAGCCGAGTACCAAACGATCATGGAGCGGCTGACCGACATGGATATCGGCATCGACAAGTATTTCAGCTTCGTCGTGCTGAAGTCCCCCATCGTCAAGACACACATGCCGCTGCCCAGCCTGTTTCCGAGGTAGGACTCCGCGCTTCGTCGCTCTGGGATCCGTTTCAAAGCAATTCCGGACGGAAAAGCGCCACAGGCCTTCCTGGAATTGCTCTTAGCGATGGCCGTACTGGCTGACCAATTCTGGGTCGCGGACGAGGCCGTCGAGCCATGTCGGGTCAAGCTTCGGCACGGAGGAGAACAGAAGCTTGGAATAGGGGTGGGTGGGCGCCTTCAGCTTGTCGGGCGTGATCTGCTCCACCCGCTCCCCGTTGTACATGACCATGATCTCGTCGCAGATCGCTTCGACGACGGAGAGGTCGTGGCTGATGAAAATGTAGGAAAGGCCCAACTCGCGCTGCAGCTCCTTGAGCAGTTCGATCACGGCGGCCGCCACCACCGTGTCGAGCGCCGAGGTGATTTCGTCGCAGATGATAAGCTTCGGTCCGGCCGCCAGCGCGCGCGCGAAGTTCACGCGCTGCTTCTGGCCGCCCGAGAGCTCCGACGGGCGACGGTAGCGCAGCGCCCTGGGCAGGCGAACCATGTCGAGCAGTTCGTCCACGCGCTTCGAGCGCGCCTGCCTGTCGAGCCGGTGATAGAAGGCCAGCGGCCGGGAGATGATATCCTCCACCGGCTTGGCCGGATTGAGCGCGGTATCGGCATACTGGAACACGATCTGCATCTCGCGCAGCTGGTCCTGGCTGCGTTTCCCTGCAGCGCGCTGCAATTCCTTGCCGTCGAATATGATGTCGCCGGCCGCCGCCGGATGGATACCGGCGATGACGCGCGCCAGCGTCGATTTTCCGCAGCCGGATTCGCCGATGATGCCGAGGTTGCGCCCCTTCTCGACGACCAGGCTGACGGAATCGACGGCCCGGATGAGTGGCAGTCCGTCATCCCGCACCGCGCCATAACCTGCCGTCACATTGTCGATGCGCAGCAACGGCTTCGCGCTGGCATCCGCGTCGGCATGCGCTTGCCGCGGCTTCGGCTCGAAGGCAGCCAGAAGTTCGCGCGTATAGGGGTGCTGGGCAGCTGAAAGAATCTGAGCCGTGGAGCCGGTCTCCTGCACTTCGCCGCCCTTCAGCACAACGATGTGGTCGGCGATCTGGGCGACGACGGCGAGGTCGTGGGAGACATAGACACCTGCTATCCCACCCGCCCGCATGACCGACTTGAACGCCTTCAGCACGTCGATCTGCGTCGTCACGTCGAGTGCCGTCGTCGGCTCGTCGAAGATGACCAGCTTGGGATCGCCGATAAGCGCCATGGCCGCCGACAGCCGCTGCAATTGCCCGCCCGAAACCTGGTGCGGATAACGGGAACCGATCCCTTCCGGGTCCGGCAGCGACAAGGCCCTGAACAGCTCGACCGCGCGCTTTCGCGCCTGCTCGGGCGGCATCAGCCTGTGAATGCGCGTAACCTCGATCACCTGCTCCATGATGGTGGACGAGGGGTTGAAGGAGGCGGCGGCACTTTGCGGAACATAGGCAATGTCGGTGCCTCGCAACCTGGCCCGCTGCTTTTCGGAAAGGGCGGCCATGTTCTTGCCGTTCACATTGATCTCGCCGCCGGCGATCCGGCAGCCGGGCCGCGCATAGCCCATCAGCGAGAGCGCCACCGTGGTCTTGCCGGACCCGCTTTCACCGATCAGGGCGACGATCTCGCCGTCGGCGATGTCGAGGCTGACGCCCTTGATGATCTCGACAAGCCGTCCGGCGTCGGTCCTCGCCTCGATCCTGAGATTCCTGACCTCGACGAGATTGGTCATGCGTCCCGGTCCCTGATCTTCTGCGGCAGGTTGTCGATCAGCAGGTTGACGCTGATGGTGAGGCTGGCGAGCGCCAGCGAGGGCACGATGACGGCGGGGGCCGCGAAGGGCAGGCCGCCGATGTTCTCACGCACCAGCGCACCCCAGTCGGCAAGCGGCGGCTGCAGACCGAGCCCGAGGAAGGACAGGCCGGAGAGCAAAAGCACGATGAAGACGAAGCGCAGGCCGAAGTCAGCCAGCACCGGGCGAATGATGTTGGGCAGGATCTCGGACCCGATGAGGTAGGCGGTACTCTCGCCGCGGACACGGGCGACGGTGATGAAGTCCATGGTGTTGATGTTGACGGCGAGCGCGCGCGCGAAGCGGTAGGCACCCGGGATATAGATGACGGCGAGCGTCAGGATCAGCACGGGAATCGACGAGCCGACGGCGGCGACGACCACAAGGCCGAACAGCTTGCTGGGGATGGAGTTCATGGCGTCCAGGAAGCGGCTGAGGCAGGTGTCGAGCCAGCCGCCGGTGACGGCCGCGATCATACCCAGCACGACACCTGAAAAGCAGGCGATGGAGACGGCGGCCAGCGATATGCCGACGGTGTAGCGTGCGCCCATCAGAACCCGCGAAAGCATATCGCGCCCCAGATAGTCCGATCCGAGCCACAGCCCCTGGCGCATCGGGCCGAAATAGTCGTCATCGACGATGTCGCCGATCGGATGGGGAATGACGTAGGGCGCGAAGATCGCGACGAGCGTCCACGCCAGGATAACCAGTGCGGCCACGACGCCCACGAGGTTGTAGCCGTGGCCCAGGAAGGACCGTCGGGAGGTTGTCGCGCGCGCCATCGTCATCTGAGCCTCGGGTTGGACATGATGGCGACGACGTCGGCGGCAGTGATGAGGAAGAGATAGCCGAGGCAGAAGATCATCGCGCAGCTCTGGATCAGCGGTAGGTCGCGGGTCGCGACCGCATCGACCATCAGCTTGGCGATGCCGGGATAGTTGAAAATCGTCTCCACGATGATGACGCCGCCGACCAGATAGGACAGCGAGAGCGCGACCGCGTTGACGATCGGCCCAAGCGCGTTGGGGAGCGCGTGCCTCAGCACCATGCGGCTGCGCGAGGCGCCTTTCAGAAGCGCCATCTCGACATAAGGCGTGGAGAGCGTCTCGATCACCGCGGCGCGCGTCATGCGGATCATCTGGGCGGAGATGACGAAGGTGAGCGTGATCACCGGCATTGCATAGATGCGCACGAGATCGGTCAGTGAATGCGCTTCATTGACCGAGGACAATGCCGGCAGCCATTTGAGATAGACGGCGAAAAGCAGGACCGCGAGTGTCGCGACCATGAATTCCGGGACAGAGATGACGCCGATCGACAGGATGGTGACGGTGCGGTCGTAGATGGAGCCTCGCAGCATCGCGGCGGTGATGCCGAGCGTCAGCGCCAGCGGCACCGAAAGCAGCGTGGTGATGCCGGCGAGCTTCGCGGTGTTGACCAGGCGCCCGCCGATCAGCGCCGCGACGGGCATCTCGTTGGCATAGGAGGTGCCAAGGTCGCCGTGGAGCAGGCCGAGAAGCCAGCGCAGGAAGCGCAGGATCGCCGGATCGTTGAGATGCATGGCCTCCCGCAGGCCGGCGACCGCTTCTGGAGTCGCCGCTTGACCGAGCAGGATCGACGCAGTGTCGCCAGGCAGCATGCTGGTGGCGAAAAACACGGCGAACAGCACGATCAAAAGCGTGACGGCCGCGATCCCCAGCCGCTTCAGCACGAGGTTAAGAACCCCAGACGTCATGGAAGCGCTCTCCGCGGTTGCGTTCGGCCAAACAATCGTGCGCAATGCAATGCCGGGGGACCGGCTGACCGGCCCCCGCGGCAGGCATCTCCTAGGCTTCGAGCCAGAGATATTCCGCCATTGCGTAGCCCATCATGCCACCGAGCGGGTTCGCCTCCAAACCCTTCACCTTGCTGGAGAGGGCATCCACGTTGGAAATGTAGGCCGGGATGATGGTGCCGGCCTCGTCGGAGACCATGACCTGCATCTGGTTGTAGATTTCCTTGCGCTTGGCCTGGTCGAGCGAGCCGCGCGCCTCGACGAGCAGCTTGTCGAACTTCTCGGACTTGTACTGGCTTTCGTTCCAGGGCGCGTTCGAGGCGTAGAGGAGCGAGAACAGGATGTCCGGCGTCGGGCGTGGATTGATGTTGCCGAAATGGATTGGCGCCTTGAGCCAGTAATTGTCCCAATAGCCGTCGGACGGGACACGCTGGACGTCCAGCTTCATGCCGATATCAGCGCCGGAGGCCTGGATGATCATCGCCATGTCGATCGACGAAGTCGCGGCGTCGGACGCGATCACCGGGATGGACTGGCCGAGCAGGCCTGACTTCTGGAAGTGGAACTTCGCCTTATCCGGGTCGAAAGCCTTCGGCTTGATGTCGGGATTGTGGAAGATGTTTGCCGGCGAGACAGGCTGGTCGTTGCCGATCTCGCCAAGGCCGCGCAACGCCGATTTGACGATCTGCTCGCGGTTGACGAGATACTTCATGCCAGCCACGAAGTCGGCCTTGTTGCCCGGATCCATGTCGAGCCGGATGTTGAGGTCGGTGTAGTTGCCCGAGGTCGTCTTCGACAGCTCGAAGCCCTGCTGGCCGCCGATGAGCTTCATCGCACGCGGATTGATCGCGGCGGCGAAATTAATGTCACCGGAAAGCAGAGCGTTGACGCGGGCGCTGTCGTCGCTGATGGCGATGAATTCGAAAGAGTCCAGGTAGGGCTTGCCCGATTTCCAATAGTTCTTGTTCTTGGTGACGACCGACCGTACGCCCGGTTCGAAGGTTTGCAGCACGAAGGCGCCGGTGCCATTGCCCTTGGAGAAGTCCGTGGTGCCGTCCTGGACGATCATGAAATGATGCAGCGCCAGGATGGTCGGCAGGTCGGCATTCGGGTCGGCGAGCGTGATCTCCACGGTCGACTTGTCGACCGCCTTGAAGCCAGTCATCTGCGCGGCGATCTTGGCAACCTTGGAACCAACCGATTTGTCGAGATGGCGCTTCAGCGAGAAGACGACGTCGTCGGCGGTGAGGTCCTTGCCGTCATGGAAGGTGACGCCCTTGCGCAGCTTCACCCTCCAGGTCTTGGCGTCCTTGCTGTCGAAGCTCTCGGCCAGCTCCATCTGCGTGACGCCATCCTTGTCGAGGAAAGTCAGGCGGTTGTAGAGCGAGCAGCAGCGGACATAGTCGGTGGAGAGCGACGCCTTTGCCGGATCGAGCGTGTCGGCGGTCGAGGACGACCAGCCGGCGGCCTTGAAACTCCCGCCGGAAACCGGTGTGGCGGCGACGGCATTGGTGGCACGGCCGAGCATCACGCTGCCCGCGGCAACAGCGGCGCCGCCGGCCAACAGCATCTTGAGAAGTTCGCGGCGGCTCGCGCCCCGCCGAATGGCGTTTTCGACCATGGCATCGTCTGCGCTGGTCCAGTTCGTGATCTTGTCGGTCATATCATTCCCCTTTCTGTTTGTTTCTCCGGGATGCTCGTCTTGTCGCGGCTTTCCGGCTTGGGCTCAGGTTCGTTCCTTCAGGCTTTCCCGCACGGCCGCCGCAAGGGAGGCCATCGAGGTGAAGTGGTGGTCCGGCACGGTAAAGCGCTCCGGCTCGATTGTGCCGCCATAGCCCTTCTGGGCATGCCGGCGCTCGATCCAGCAGTTGGTCAGGCCAAGCGCGCGGGATATGCCGATGTCGTGATACTGGCTTTGCGCGACGTGCAGGATGTCGTCCTTGTTGTCGCCGCGCGAGGCCACGAAATCGAAGACCTTCTGGAAGAACGCCGGATCCGGTTTCTCCGTGCCGGTATCGTCGGCCGTGAAGGTGGCGAAGAAGGGCGATCCGAGCTGCTGCTCGAAATGGTCGAGCGCCCAGCGCCGGGCATTGGTCATGGCAATCAGCTTGTGGGATTTCGCAAGCTCGGCCAATGCCGCCGCGCTGTCGGGAAAGCCTTGCCAGGCGCTGGCGGAGTCCCGCAGGCGGACGCTGTATTTCTCCTCGGCTGGCAGGCCGAGCCGCGGCGCGATGACCATGTAGACGCGCACCAGATCGTCGGGAAACAGGCCCGCATCAGGCATGTAGCGGGCCTGCCGGTACAGAGCCAGCGCGGCTTCGCCATCGATGGAGACGCCAGCGTCGGCGGCAATCCCGGCCAGGCAGGTCGCAATGCCGCCTTCGAAGTCGATCAGCGTGCCGACGACGTCGAAGGTCATGTATTTGAACTCGCTAAAGCCCCTGGCCAAGACTGGCTCTCCTCTGCGCGCGGCCGAATTGCATGGTGCTGAACAGAACAAAATTCCGTGCTGTCCCGGGCGTCGGCCTTTTCAAAAGCCCGGAAATTCGGGCCCTCTGGCCTTGTCTTAAGAGCAGTCTGGCACTTCCCCCGCGCTGGATTCGCCGAAAACGCGCAGGGCTGCGGCACAAAATTGCGAAATCGTCTGCCCCAGCGCTATTTCGAAACACGCGGTACTCGGGTCCCGTCATGCCAGGGCCTGGCGGACATCAGGATCGTCCAGCGTCTGGTCGAGCGTCCGGCGCGTGCGCTCGATGATCGCATCGATGTCGTCGTCGGTGCAGCAGAGCGGGGGAGCGTAGCCGATGACCCCATGCGCAAAGGCACGGATGATCAGGCCGTTGTCCCACGCCCTGTCGAAGACGCGCCGCGCCGGCATGGCCGATGCTGGTAGCGGGGTCTTCTTCTCCTTGTCGACCACCAGTTCGATCGCGGCAAGCATGCCTCGACCGCGCACATCGCCGACGAGCGGGTGGTCGCTCAGGCCTGCAAGTCCCGCCATCAGGCGAGAGCCGGCCTTGACGCCATTCTCCAGAAGGCCGTCTTCGTAGAGCTTCAACACCTCGAGCGCGACGGCGGCGCTGACGGGATGAGCGGAATAGGTGTAGCCGTGGCCGACCGCAGAACCGCCCGCGCCATCGGCGATGACGTTGTAGACATGATCGGCCATGAATACGGCGCCCATAGGAACGTAGCCCGAGGTCAACCCTTTCGCTGTCGTCAGGAAATCGGGAACGATGTCCTCGTCCGTACAGGCGAACAGGGGTCCCGTGCGGCCGAAGCCGGTGATCACCTCGTCGGCGATGAACAGGATGCCGTACTCCCGGCAGAGTTCGCGTATCGCCTTGATCCAGCCCTTCGGCGGGACGATCACGCCGCCCGAGCCCTGGATCGGCTCGGCATAGAAGGCGGCGACGCGCTCCGGTCCGAGCTCTTCGATCTTGGCCTTCAGCGCGGCGAGCGATGCGGCGGTGATCGCGTTCCCGTCCTCGCCCACCGGGTTGCGATAGGGGTAGGGCGAGGGGATCTTGTGTTGCCATTCAAAGGGAATGCCGAAACCGTCGTGAAAGGCGGGCAGGGCGGTCAGGCCCGCGCCGACCACCGATGACCCGTGATAGCCTTGTTCGATGGAGATAAACTGGTCGCGTTTCGGCTCGCCCCTGGCATTCCAATAGTAGCGGACGAAACGGATCGTGCTGTCGATCGCGTCAGACCCGCCGAGCGTGAAATAAACATGATTGAGATTCCCGGGTGCGCGCTCGGCCAGCTCCGAGGCGAGCCGGATGGCCGGCTCCGAGCCGAGGTCGAAATAGGCGGTGGCGTAGGGTAGCTCGCGCATCTGCCGGGCCGCCGCCTCGACGATGCTGTCGTGGCCGTAGCCGGCATTGACGCACCACAGCCCCGCGAAGCCGTCAACGAGTTGCCGGCCGGATGCTTCGGTCACGGTCGCGCCCTTCGCCGATTTCAGCACGCGCACGCCGAGCGCCTCATGGCCGCGGTATGAGGAGACCGGATGGATGAGATGGGCGCGGTCGAGTTCGATCAGTGAATTGGCGAGCATTGTTGTCCTCCGGACTAGCCGAGCGCCTGGTTGGCGAGGGCGTAAACTTTCTGTCTGATCTGTTCCGCGCCGTTCTTGGGCGGACGGTCCATGGCCACGCCGCCGCCGGCATGGGCAAGGCCGATTTCCTCGAGCCAGCCGGCGATACCCGTTCTGCTGTCGGTATCCACCCGCAGGAAGGCGCCGGGGCGCGAAGCGGCGAAGAAGCGGATCAGGGTCTTGGCATCCTCGGCATTTCCCGCGATGACCGGCCCGATTACCTCGCCGCGTCCAAACGGGCGGATCGCGGCATAGGCCTCGATGGCGCCGTTGCGGCGGATGATGGCGAATTGGCCGCGCTCGGCCAGTGCATCGATCAGGGCTTCCCGGTCGGCGCCATAGGCGTCGCGGTCCAGCGCCTTGATTTCAGGCAGATCGTCAATGTGTGCGGCTTCCACGCCGTTGGGCGCGCCAAGCTCCTTCACCATCCCCTGATGCTGCAGGATCGTACCGGACGGCACGAAGCCGAGCTTCTCATAGAGAGGCATGCCGTCAGTCGTCGCAACGAGCCGCAATGGGCGGTCCCTTGCCAAGTCAAAGGCCTGTTCCATGAGCCGGCGCCCGAGCCCCTTGCCACGCACGTTCCTGTCGACGATCACCATGTTGATCATGGCGCAATCCGTGCCGTAGGGCGTTACCAGTATAGTTCCGGTGACGCGGCCCTGGTCGTCGACCGCGACCGCGCCGCTCGAGAGCTGCAGCGCCATCTGCCAGTCCTGCGGGCGATGCGGCCAATTCTCCTGGCGAGAAAGCGCCAACGCGCCCTCGATATGGTCAGGCCCGAAGTCCTGGATTTCGATCTCGCCCTGCTGCATGAGGCATCCTTCCGTCTGCTGCCCAAGTCTCGGCCATCGGCGCGCCGCAGATCGTCTGAAGGCTTTGGCTTTGACGGTATCTTTCGCCGTAGCGCGAGGGGTGCGCCGCATCTTGTGCTGGCGCCGTCCGCGGTGGACGCGCTTCACGTCGCGCGCGGCGCCGCGTTCGGCACTCCAGATGCTATAGCGTGCCAAACAGGATGGCGGATACGGAACTTTCTGCTTTCGGGAGGGCGATTTCGGTCAGGTGGGTCGCCACCTGCCGTCCTATGATGAAATACATCCCAGCGCGGATGTGCTTCCACCGGAGATCGACGGACATGGCTTCCTTCAGGCCCAAATACATCACCTTCGACTGCTACGGCACGTTGACCCATTTCCAGATGGCGGAAGCGGCGCGCGACCTCTACGGCAGCCGGCTCGACGAACCGCGCATGCAGGAGTTCATCAAGAACTTCGCGGCGTATCGGCTTGACGAGATCATGGGCGACTGGAAGCCCTATGCCGACGTCGTCCACAACGCACTCGAGCGCTCCTGCAAGCGCAACGGCGTCGCCTTCAGCGCCGACGACGCCAGGATGGTCTATGAGCGCGTCCCGACCTGGGGGCCTCACGCGGACGTTCCGGCCGGCCTGGCGAAGGTGGCCAAGGAGATTCCGCTGGTTATCCTCTCCAACGCCATGAACGCGCAGATCATGTCCAATGTCGAAAAGCTCGGCGCGCCGTTCCATGCCGTCTACACGGCAGAGCAGGCGCAGGCCTACAAGCCCCGCTTCCAGGCTTTCGAATACATGTTCGACATGCTGGGCTGTGGCCCGGAGGGCATCCTCCACTGTTCGTCTTCGTTCCGCTACGACCTGATGTCGGCGCACGATCTCGGCATCAAAAACAAGGTCTGGGTCAACCGTGGCCACGAACCGGCCAACCCGTACTATGGTTATGTCGAGATATCAGACATTTCGGGTCTTGCGGGCGTGGTTGGTCTTTGAAACAGGCGGGTTGCCGATGAAGTTCGTCTCCTACTGGCACGACACAGCCCCCGTCTTTTCCGGCGGGGCGCAAGGCCCGGTCGAGGGGCACTACGATGCCGCCATCATCGGTGGCGGCTTCACCGGTCTCGCCGCGGCGCGCCAACTGGCGAAGGCCGGCGCCAAGGTCGCCGTGCTGGAGGCGGAGCGGGTGGGCTGGGGCGCATCCGGTCGCAATGGCGGACACCTGAACAACGGCCTCGCCCACAGCTACCTTTCGGCCAAGGCGGAGCTCGGCAAGGAACGGGCGATCGCGCTCTACCGGGCGCTGGACAGTTCCGTCGACACCATCGAGGCGCTGGTCGCCGAGGAAGGCATCGACTGCAATTTCCGCCGCGCCGGCAAGCTGAAACTCGCGTCCAAGCCGCAGCATTTCGAAGCGATCGCCCGCAACTTCGAAGCCATCCATGCCGAAGTCGATCCGGATACGGCGCTGCTGTCGGCGGCAGATCTCAAGTCCGAGATTGGCTCGCCCTTCCACGGCGCGATGCTCTCGAAGAAGAGCGCCATGATGCATATGGGCCGCTATGTGGCAGGCTTGGCCACGGCCGCCGCCCGCCACGGTGCCGTGATCCACGAGAACGCGGCAGTGACCGACCGCAAGCAGGCCGGTGGCAGGCACGAGCTCACCACCTCCCGAGGCCGGATCAGTGCCGACAATGTGCTGGTGGCGACCGGCGCCTACACCACGCCGAATTTCAGTTACTTCCGCCGCAGGATCATTTCCGTCGGCAGCTTCATCATCGCCACGCGGCCGTTGAGCGACGCCGACATCGCCGCGACCATGCCCGGCAACCGGACTTGCGTAACCTCAATGAACATCGGCAACTACTTCCGGCTTTCGCCGGACAGGCGCCTGATCTTCGGCGGTCGCGCGCGCTTTTCGGCGACATCGGACCAGAGCTCCGACGCCAGGAGCGGACAGGTATTGCAAGCAGGCCTCGCGGCGATCTTCCCGCAGCTTGCCAAGGTCGAGATCGACTATTGCTGGGGTGGGCTCGTCGACATGACCAAAGATCGCTTCCCGCGCGCCGGCTACCATGATGGTGTCTGGTACGCGATGGGCTATTCCGGCCACGGCGCGCAGCTTTCCACCCATCTCGGCATGATCCTGGCCGATGCCATGCTCGGCCGCGAGGACCGCAATCCGATGAGGGGGCTCGAGTGGCCGTCCATCCCCGGCTATTCCGGCAAGCCCTGGTTCCTGCCGATGGTCGGCCTCTACTACAAGGCGCTCGACCGGATTCAGTGATCGTCGATCCGGCCCGGTCGGGCTTCAGCCAAATTGCCTCAGCCCAGCCCGCCCATGTGGAAGCTCTTCATCTCGAGATATTCCTCGATGCCGGCCTGCGCGCCCTCGCGGCCCAGACCGGACTGCTTGACACCGCCGAAGGGGGCCACCTCCATCGAGACCGAGCCGGTGTTGAGTCCCACCATGCCGAACTCCAGCGCCTCGCCGACGCGCCAGGCGCGTTTCAGGTTTTCGGTGTAGAAGTAGGAAGCAAGCCCGTAGGGCGTGCCGTTGGCGAGCGCGATCGCTTCCTCTTCCGTCTCGAACCGGAAAAGCGGCGCGACCGGACCGAACGTTTCCTCGCTGGCGAGCTGCATGTCTTTTGTGGCGCCGGTCAGCACCAGCGGCGCGACATACTGAGGACCCTCCGGCAGCGCCGGCTTTTCGGTGATGATCATAGCACCTTTGGCGAGCGCGTCCTCGACATGGCGGTTGATCTTCTCGACCGCCACCATGTTGATCATCGGCCCGATGGCGACGCCGGGCTGCGTGCCGGGCCCCACGGTCATGGCGTTGACGCGAGCGCTGAGCTTTGCGGCGAAGGCTTCGTGGACACCGGCCTGGACGAGGATGCGGTTGGCGCAGACGCAGGTTTGGCCGCCATTGCGGAACTTCGAGACAAGCGCGCCCTCGACGGCGAGATCGAGATCGGCGTCGTCGAAGACGATGAGGGGCGCGTTGCCGCCGAGTTCGAGGCTGAGCCGTTTTACGCTGTCGGCCGCGCCGCGCATCAACAGCGAACCGACACGCGTCGAGCCGGTGAAGGAGATCTTGCGAACGGTCTCGTTCGCCATGATCTCGTTGCCGATTTCAGCCGGCATGCCCGTAACGATGTTGATGACGCCGGCGGGGATGCCCGCGCGTTCGGCGAGCACGCCGAGCGCCAGCGCCGAATAGGGCGTGAACTCGGATGGCTTGATCACCACCGTGCAGCCTGCGGCCAGCGCCGGCGCGACCTTGCGGGTGATCATAGCGTTGGGGAAGTTCCACGGCGTGATGATGCCGCACACACCGACCGGTTCCTTCAGCACGATGATGCGCCTGTCTGGCGTCGGCGAGGGGATGGTGTGCCCGTTGATGCGGCGTGCCTCCTCCGCGAACCATTTTACGAAGGAAGCGCCGTAACGGATCTCGCCCCGGGCCTCGTCCAGCGGCTTGCCCTGTTCCGCCGTCAGGATCAGCGCCAGATCGTCCAGATGCGCGAGCATCAGGCCATGCCAGGCTTCGAGCAGGGAAGCGCGTTCGGCATTGGTCCTCTTCTTCCAGTCGCCATAGGCGGAAGCCGCGGCCTCTATGGCCGCACGAGTCTCCGGACCGGCCATGTCGGGCACCGCGCCGATCGTTGCCTGGGTCGCCGGATCGACGACGTCGACCGTCCTGCCGGAGTCTGCAGCGACCCATTGGCCGCCAATCAGGCCGGTCTCGCGGAAGAGGTTTTTGTCTTTCAGGTTTTTCATCGAAACGACCTTGCAATCAGGTGAGCGCCGCGACGATTGCGGCCGTTATGGATTTCGTGCTGTCCTTGCCGGGAATGGTGCCTATGCCTCTGGCGGTTGCGGCTTCGACTGCCTTCATGACGCGGCTGGCCGCAGCCTTTTCGCCGAGATGATCGAGCATCAAGGCGCCGGACCAGATGGTGGCGATCGGATTGGCGATGCCCAGATGCGCGATGTCGGGCGCGGAGCCGTGCACCGGCTCGAACATGGACGGCGCCGTGCGGTCGGGGTTGATGTTGGCGGAGGCGGCGTAGCCGAGCCCGCCCTGGATCGCCGCGCCGATATCGGTCAGGATGTCGCCGAACAGGTTGGAGGCGACGACCACGTCGAGGCTCTCCGGCGCCATGATCATCCGCGCGGCGAGCGCGTCGACATGATAGCTGGTCACGGCGACGTCAGAGTACTCCGCAGCCAGCTTGCGGGTGATCTCGTCCCAGAACACCATCGAGTATTTCTGCGCGTTGGATTTGGTGACGGAGGCGAGCTTGCCGCGCCGTGTCCGCGCCTGCTCGAAGCCGAAGCGCAGGATGCGCTCGACGCCGGCGCGGGTGAAGATCGAGGTCTCCACGGCGACCTCGTCCAGCGTGCCTTGATGCACGCGCCCGCCGGCGCCCGAATATTCGCCTTCGGTGTTCTCGCGGATGCACAATATGTCGAAGTTTTCCGCCCGCAGCGGGCCTGTCACGCCCGGCAGCAGGCGGTGCGGCCGGATGTTGGCATATTGCACGAATGCCTTGCGGATCGGCAGCAGCAGGCCGTGCAGCGAAACGGAATCCGGCACCTCCGCCGGCCAGCCGACTGCGCCGAGCAGGATGGCGTCAAAGCCGCGTAAGGTCTCGATGCCGTCCTCCGGCATCATGCGGCCGGTATCCTTGTAGAATTTGCAGGACCAGGGGAACTCGGTTCCGGTCAAGGCAAAGCCCGCGTGTTTGGCCGCGGTCTGCAGCACAGACCAGGCGGTGGCGGTCACGTCGCGGCCGATGCCGTCACCGGGGATCAGGGCGATCGAATAGGACTTCATCGGCACCTCTTCACAGGCTGATCAGGACGCTCTTGGTCCTGCGGTTGGCTTGATAGGCTTCGCGGCCGAGATCCTTGCCGATGCCAGAGCGCTTGTAGCCGCCGGTCGGCAGGATATGGTCACGCGAGCGGCTGTAGCGGTTGACCCAGACGGTGCCCGCTTCGAGCTTGCGCGCGAAGCGGATCGTGCGGGACAGATCGGAGGTGAACAGGCCGGAAGCCAGTCCATAGGTCGGATGGGTGGACAGCGCCAGCGCCTCTTCCTCGGTCTCGAAGGTCTGGACGGTCAGGACCGGGCCGAAGATTTCCTCGACGATCGCGGGATTGGTCTGGTCCACATTGGCGATCAGCGTCGGCTCGTAGAAATAGCCTGGGCTGTCCATGGTGTGGCCGCCGGTCAGGCATTGGCCGCCGGCTTCGACCGCGGCCCGCACGATACCGTCGACACGCGCCCGCTGCCGTTCCGAGATAACAGGTGAATAGTGCGTCGCCTCGTCCCAGGTCGGGCCGGGGCGTGCCGCCTTCATCTTCTCCAGGATCGCGGCCGTCAGCCTGTCGGCGACGCTCTTCTCGACGATCAGCCGCGTGCCGGCGACGCAGGCCTGGCCGGCGTTGAAGGTGACACTGCCCGCGATGGCCATTGCGGCCTTGTCCAGATCAGCATCGGCAAAGACGATCTGCGGGCTCTTGCCGCCGAGTTCCAGCGTCATCGGCTTGACGCCGGTGCGGGCAACATTCTCCATGATGGCCGAGCCGGCGCGCGTCGAGCCGGTGAAGCTGATCTTGGCGATCTCGGAATGGCCGGTCAGCGCCGTGCCGGTCGTCGGACCGTCGCCGAGCACCACGTTGATCAGCCCGGCCGGCAGGCCTGCCTGGACGGCGAGCTGTGCCAGATAGACGGCCGAGAAGGGTGTCATTTCCGACGGCTTCAGCACGACAGCATTGCCTGCGGCCAGTGCCGGGCCGAGCTTCCAGCCAGCCATCGAGATGGGGAAGTTCCACGGCGTGATCGCACCGACCACGCCATAGGGCTCGCTCATGATCATGCCGAGGCTGGCATCGTCGGTCGGCACCAGCTCGCTGCCTTCCTTGTCGGCGAATTCAGCAAAGAAGCGGATCTGCTCGGCCGTTACGGCGATGTCGCCGGCTACGAGCTGGCCAACGGGCCGGGTGGAGCACAGAGCCTCGATCCTGGCCAGCGTTTCGGCTTCTACCTCGATCAGGTCGGCCCAGGCCTGGAGTGCCCTTGTGCGCACGCGTGGCCGAACGCCGCCCCAGTTGCTGGCCTTTAGCGCCGCCTTGGCGCTGTCCACCGCGCGGTGGATCATGTCGGCACTGGCCACGGGACTGGCGGCATATACTTTGCCGTCCGACGGGCGACGCATCTCGATCGCACCCTCGGCCGCGATCAGTTCGCCGCCGACGAAATGGCCGACGGGAAGGCAGACGGTATCCGGATCGAAGCTCAGGCCCACGGGCGCCTACTTTCAGCTATTCTGGAGGAACCTAACGCGAGCAGGAGCGCAGCATGCGCCGTTCGGCGATCAGTGGCGGATGATTGTTGCGTACCGGCGATGAGAGACGGCAAAATCTGTTGCGGAGGCCGGCGCCCCAGGCCGACCCTTTTATCCAACCGTGACGTAGATTTTGCGCACCGTTTCGATGGTCTTCCAAACACCGGTGAAGCCGGGCTTCAATACGAAGCTGTCGCCGGCGCGGTAGGTCACCGCCTCGCCGCCATCGGGCGTGATTTCGATCACGCCGGTGAGGATGTGGCAGAACTCGAAAGTCTCCCCCTTGATCGAGCGCGTCTCGCCGGGCGTCGCTTCCCAGACGCCGGTATGGACGAGGTCGCCCTTGGCGGCGTCCTGCGCCCAGGTCTTGAAGGCAGGGTTTCCGGCAATCAGCCGTTCGGGCAGCGCCTTGGATTCGCGCGGCGGGAAGGCAGGGCTGGTGTCGACGGTCTTGAGCAGGGACAAGGGATGGCCTTTCAGGTTGGATTTCAATAGCCGCGCGACCGGTCGACGAGCCCGATGGGGTCGAGCCCGGCGCGGTGGCGTCGGATGTTTTCGATGACGCCCCGCGCAGCGGTCGCGGGCTGGGTGACGCTGGCGACATGCGGGGTTAGGATGATCTTCGGATGCGACCAGAACGGATGGCCTGTGGGCAGCGGTTCGGGATCGGTCACGTCGATCATAGCCGCCGAAAGGTGGCCGCGATCGAGCGCGGTGACAAGCGCCTCGTCATCGAGCTGCGGCCCCCGGCCGGTGTGGACGAGGGCCGCGCCCTTGGGCAGTTTCGCAAACAGGTCGGCATCGAGGAAACCGCGCGTATCTTCGGTCAGCGGCAGCAGGCAGACCAGTATGTCGCTGGCCGCGAGCATCCCGTCCAGCCCGAGCTCGCCATGTTGACAGGCCACGCCCTCGATCTGCCGTGCCGAGCGGCTCCAGCCGGCGAGCGGAAAGCCGAAGGGCTTTAGGCTATCGAGGACTGCCCGGCCGAGGTGCCCGAGGCCAAGCACGCCGATCCGGCGCAACCCGGCCTGCAGCTGCGGGATGTCACGCCATTCGCCGGCGCGCTGCTGTGCCAGATAGGCAGGCAGGTTGCGATGCAGGGCGAGCACGGCCAGCGCCACATACTCCTGCATCATGCGCACGATGCCTTCCTCGATCGTACGCACGATCTTCACCTGCTCCGGTACGCTATCGAGGCGGAACTGGTCGACCCCGGCGCCAATGGAAAACAGGATCTCCAGGTTCCTGTAGCGGGCGAGGTCTTCTGGCGCGGTCCAGGTAATGAGATAGCGCACGGCGTCGGGATCGACCGTTGCGGCATCCATCGTGAAGGGGACGTCCGGCAGCTCCTTGGCGAAGGCATCGGCGAAGATCGCCCCGCGCCGCGCATCGGAATTGAACAGGAATGTCATTCCGGTTCCCTTCAAGCCGCGCAGCGGGCGCCCAGCACCTCGATCAATCGCTGGCAGGTGGCGAGTTCGCTGGTGAGTATGTATTCGTCCGGCTTGTGGGCGCGGTCGATGTCGCCCGGTCCGCAGATGATCGCATCGAACCCGGCGGCCTGGTAAAGTCCAGCCTCCGTGCCGTAGCTGACGGCGGCAAGCGGCGCTTCGCCAGTCAACTCGGCTAACAGTCCCGCCAGTGCGGCGTCTTGCGGCAGCGACAGCGCCGGATAGGCGCTCATCGGTGTCCACTCGACCCGAAAGCCTTCGGCCACAAGGGCCTCTGCCCGCGCCTTTACCGGCGCGAGCAGGCTCGCCGGGTCGACACCGGGAACCGCGCGAGCCTCCAGGTCCAGCGTGCAGGTGTCGGGGATGATGTTCACCGACTGTCCGCCCGACACCACGCCCGCTTGCAGCGAGGAGTAGGGCGGCTCGAAGGCAGGGTTGAACGGACCGTGCGTCAGCCGCTCGGCTTCGCTCACGGCAGCGGCCAGCGCACCGGCCACGGCATGGATGGCGTTGAGCCCGAGATCGGGCCGCGAGGAATGGCCGGGGCGCCCTTTGATGATCACGCGGGCGGCCGCCTTGCCCTTGTGGCTGCGCACGGCGCGCATGCCGCTCGGCTCGCCGACGATGACGCCGAGCGGCTTCGCGCAAAGTTCGGGAAGGCGGGCGATCAAATGTGGCACGCCGCGGCATCCCACCTCCTCGTCATAGGAGAAGGCGAGGTGGATTGGCCTGGCAAGGCGCAGTCCCGTTAGCGCAGGCACGGCCGCGAGTGCTGCGGCCAGAAACCCCTTCATGTCCGTGGTGCCGCGCCCGTAGAGCCGCGCGCCCTCCCGGCGCAGCGCGAAAGGAGCCGAACTCCATTGTTGCTCGCCGGCAGGAACGACGTCCATGTGGCCGGACAGGATGTAGCCCGGGATATCGGCGGGCCCGATTGTCGCGAAAAGATTGGAACGGTCGCCTTCCGGCCCTGGAAGCACTGTGACCTGAGTTCCGTATTCCGCGAGATAGGCCGCGATCCAGCCGGCGATATCAGCGTTCGGCCTGCCGGCGACCGATGGAAAGGCGACGAGACGGTCGAGGATGTCGAAGACGTTCATTCCAGCCCTCAAAACATTTCGGGTCCGCCGGGATCGATGCCGTCGACCATATGCTGCTAGATTTCCAAAGAGAGTGTGCGCGTTCTTTCGCGATTGCGTGCCGAAAGCGGAAGTGTTTCAGTTGAATCTTGCGTTGGTACGCGGCTTTCGAGCAAATCGTACCGGGCTGCTTGTTTAGCGTTGGCCGGACGTGGGCGGTGGCCGGCAGGTCGCCCTCCCTCGTGGTAATCTCTCAGGGGCATGGACTTGAAGCCTTCCGAAAGCTTGAAAATCGATACTTTCTCGATGCGCATCGACGATATCGAAGGCGTCGATCTGGATCGGTTGCACGCACTCTCGCTCTCCGTGGGATGGCCGCATCGCGCCGAGGATTGGCAGTTCCTGCGCCAATCGGGACAGGGGTTCGTGGCGCTCGATGAGATCGGCCGGGTTCTCGGCTCGGCCATGTGGTTCGCTCATGGCGCCGGCTTCGCGACCGTGGGCATGGTCATCACCTCGCCACGCCTCCAGACGCTGGGCGCGGGGCAATGGCTGATGAAGCGGGTCTTCGACAGGGTAGCCGGCCGCGACTTGCGCCTCAATGCAACCAGAGCGGCGAGGCGGCTCTATCTCTCGCTCGACTTCCAGCCGGAGAAGACTGTCTATCAATGCCAGGGCATCGCCCGCCTGGAGACGACGGGTAGCCCGGCGGACATTCTCGATGTCAGGACCTTGGACCCAAAGGATATTCCGGCAGCGATCGCGCTCGACGCGGCAGGATTTGGCGTGAGGCGGGCGGCACTCATCGAAAGGCTTTTCGCACACTGGGCCGGCTATGGTCTTTTCAAGGATGGCAGGCTGAGCGCATTCGCGCTCTGCCGGCCGTTCGGGCGAGGCCACGTCGTGGGGCCGGTCGTGGCGGAATGCGACGCCGACGCTGTAGCGATCGTCCGGCCGCACGTGGCCGATCATTCGGGGTCTTTCCTGCGGATCGACACCCACATGGACAATGGCGAGTTCGCCGCCTTTCTGTCGCATAGCGGAATGCCTGTTTTCGACACCGTGCTCACCATGTCGATGGGCAAACGCCTCTCCGATTTTGCCGTCGGCACCGCGGTTGCACCAGTGACCTATGCGCTCGCCAGTCAAACTCTTGGGTAGTTCATTCCAAGGACGCGGGCCGTCGCGGCTGTCCACGCCTCGCCGGAACTCTTGCGGCGCTAACTGGGAGAACCGACATCGAGGTAACTAAGGGTTTGCAACTTTGCCGGATCAAACGCAGCAGGCCGCGGAACCTTACGGAACGATACAGGAAGATTTCTGATCTTAGATCACAAAAAACTCAATAAAATCAACGTTCTTGCCGCATCCTCCGGCCCCCACCATGACTATTGATTTGCAACGAAAAAAACCCTGTCTGCAGCGGGTGACGGTACTTCTTGAGAGACGCTCCGTCGAAAACCGCAAAGTTCAAAAAACGTCCGTTTGGTCCCGATAATTGGTGAAACCTCAAAAAATTTTTTGCGGCGATCGCGATGGCCCAGAGCGTTGCTGACAGACCGCTCGCCGGATCGCCCATCGTGTTCCCCGATTGATCGCTCGCGGGAAACGATACCTGCTAAGAACGACCGCGGTTTTTTGCCTCAAGTGAGTCCGTGCCGGACGAGATGGCGAACGACCGGCGAGAACATCTGCTGGCCGATATAGGATCCGGTGCTCGCATTCTCGAAGAGTGGTTCGGCGACGGCAGCATCCTCGACTATCGCGATACGTGCCTGGCGCGCTTGAGCTACTATCTCGTCGGCTGCGCGGCCTTGGCCCTTGCCGACGACCGTCGGCACCGGCGTTTCACCCTTGACGTAGCGCAACGCCACGGCGCGGTCGCCGGACACGAAGACGATGACCGCATTCTTCACACCCAGTTTCGCGGGTTGCATCACTGCTTCGCGCCGCTGCCGCTGCTGTTCGTGGCGGATCAAGGGATCGCCTTCGAGATCCTTGTGTTCGCGCTTGTATTCGGTTGTCGTCATGCGCATGTCGCGAAGGAACAGCCAGCGCTGAATGGGAACGTCGATCAGGCCGATAACGACAAAGGCCAGGGCTGCGGCAACTCCAAGGGGTGTCAGCACCGCCTTGATGATGGGCTCCAGGCACGACTGACCGCAGCCTGGTGCATCGAAGAGCGGCTGCAGCCACGCGGTCAAGATGAATACGAACAGGCTTGCCAGCAACACCACCTTGATCAGGCCCTTGGTGAACTCGATGACGTTGCGGAGCGACAGGATTTTCTGAAGGCCCTTCGCCGGGTTTATGTGATCGAACTGCGGCTTGAGCTGCTCAAACGAGAAGACCGGCCCGAACGTCCCTAGCATGCCGAAAGCCACGGTGAAAACGACGACGATCCCGACCAGCGGCAATGTGGCAAGCATCAGCAACGAGGACGAATGGCGGATGGCCCGCAGGCTGACCTCCCCGAACGAGCCGCCGGACATCGTCACGGTCTGCACGAGTTCCGAAAGGCGCCTGAAGAGCATCGGCCAGGAAAAGTAGAGATACGCGAGCGCCGCGAAAAGGGTGAAGCCGGAGACCAGGTCGCGGCTCTGCGAAACCTGGCCTTTGCGGCGGGCGTCCCGAAGCTTCTTGTCGGACGCCGGTAACTTCTTTTCTTCAGCTTCTTCGGCCATCTTGCTATCTTATCGCACTGTCGTGGTTCCACTAACCGTCGCGATAGCGAGCCGGCGCAAATCCGTCCGCCTGGCGCCAGCGGCTGGTCGAATGCCTGCTGCGGTATCGTGGATTGTCATGCCGTTCCTCTCCTGAATCCCCAAAAGTCCCCGTCCGTCCGGCTGGCGTCATGAGGTTGCCTCTTGCCCGGCCTTCGGCTGAGCCGATGGCAGCGACTGGGAGACATTGCGCGCGCCGGCTTTGCCCGAGCGGCCGGCGATCGTGGCCAGCGGCTGGACGTTGAATTCTTGCGCGAGTTCCTGGAAGGACAGAACTGGAAGCTCGATGGCATTGTGAATGAGCAGGCTGCGCATATGGCGCCGCACGTCCATCGCGGCGAGGACCACTGGCGAGACATCGGTGGCGTTCTGTGCCAGCGCTCGCTCGATTTCGGTGACCAAGGCCCGCGCGTCATCGTCCGAAAGATTCAGGAATGTCCCGGTCGAAGTGCTTTGCACCGCGTTTCGCAGGATATCCTCGGCCGATCGCTGCAGGACATAGGCGGCGATGATGTTGTTGCGGCCGGCGGAGCGGAAGCTGATCTGGCGTTTCAGGGATGTGCGGACATATTCCGTCAGCAGCACGACGTCCTGTTCGCGCTGGCCCCATTCGATCAGGGCTTCGAGAATCAGGCGCAGATTGCGGATCGGCACGTTTTCGCCGACGAGCCGGCGAAGCACTTCCGCGATCTTTTGCAGCGGCACGATCTCCTGTGCCTGTTTGACCAGGTCCGCGTAATCCGGCTCCATGTCCGACAGAAGCCGGCGCGTCTCCTGAATCCCGACGAAATGGCCGGCATAGAGCCGAAGGGCATTTCCGGTCCATCTGGCCGCTGTTTCGGCCGGTGCGGAGAAGACGAAGCCAGCGTCCATCAGGATCGATATGTGGCTGTCATCGACCCACACGAATTTGCGCTGACCGGCAACCGAAGGACCTTTTTCGTAAGTCACTTCGAGCAGATCGAGATGCGTTGCGTCCGCTTCGACAAGAACGCGGTCGGCCGGGATTTCGGCGTCCAGGATCGGTGCACCCTCCAGATCGACGCGGATGCCGCGCGGTGAAAGCATCTCGTCGACCTGCATGCCGATTGCGGGAACGTCGACACCGAGATCGCCGAAGAGTTCGCGGCGCACGTCGTCGGCGAGCGCGGCGAATTCGGGCTCGGGGATCGAGCGTCCGAGCTCGATTCCGAAGCGTACGACGACGCGATAGGAAGGAGGCAGTGTTCCGGTGGGGATTGCTGAAAGCGAGGTGGAATTCCCTGGTTCGGGCGTCGCGATCTGGCCGATGTCCTTGGGTTCGGATTCCTGGGCCGTGCGGCGATTGATTGCGTAGGCGCCCGCTCCGAAGCAGGCGCCAAGGATGAGGAACACGATGGCGGGGAAGCCCGGCACCATGGCAAGGCCGACCATGATCACCGCAGCAAGCGCCAGCGCTCGGGCGTCCCGCAGCAGCTGACTGGTTATCTGCTGTCCAAGGTCTCCCGTTCCGTCGGCGCTGCCGACGCGCGTCACCATCGTACCGGCAGCCACGGCGACGAGCAGTGCCGGTATCTGCGCCACCAGCCCGTCACCCACGGTCAGCAGCGAGTAGGTGGCAGCCGCGTCCCCCAGGGACATATCGTGCTGCAGCGTTCCGACGGCGAAACCACCGACAAGGTTGACCAGAATGATCACGATTCCGGCGATGACGTCGCCCTTGACGAACTTCATGGCGCCGTCCATCGCGCCGAACAACTGGCTTTCACGCTCCAGCTGCTGGCGCAGACGGCGTGCCTCCGCATGATCGATGTCGCCGTTGCGCAGCTCGGCATCGATACTCATCTGCTTGCCCGGCAGCGCATCGAGCGTGAAGCGCGCGGCGACCTCGGCGACGCGTTCGGCACCCCGCGCAACCACGATGAACTGAGCGACGGTGATGATCAGGAAGATGACCAGGCCCACCGCAATACTGCCGCCGACGACAAAGGTGCCAAAGGCGGTAATGATGTCGCCCGCGTCGGCCTGGAGCAGGATCAGTCGCGTGGTCGTGATCGTGATGGCCAGCCGGAACAAGGTGGCGATGAGGATGACCGACGGCAGCGACGAGAACTGGAGCGGATGAGAAACGTAAAACGAAGCCAGCAGGATCAGCACGCTGATGGCGATATTCGCGGTGATGAGAATGTCGACGAGGAATGTCGGCAATGGAATGAGCATCATCACCACGGCGACGAGCAACAGGAGGGCAATGACCAGATCGCTGCGGCGTGACAGCCTGGCCAGGAATTGCAGAAGTCGCTCCGATATGGTCATTCAACACCTCGTTGCGACAGGAAGCTCAGCAAGGCACTGCGCGCCTCGGTCTTGCGCCCGGCCACGAGCAAGGCGCGGCTCTTCAGCAATGCAAGCGCCGGGTGATCCATGCCTTCCAACGTCTCCAGCCTGGCAATCGTGGCAAGGGCCTTTTCCGCCTCGCCATCGAGTATGAGCAGATGAGCCAATGTCCTGAGGACGCCGGCGTTTCCCGGCGAGAGCTGTGTGGCGATAAGCAGGTACGCCGCGCCCCGCTTTGCCTGCCCGTGACACCCGTAGAGATAGCCCAGGACGTGCAGCAGATGCACCGTGTCATGCGGGTCGGTCAGATTTCGATCCCTTCCTGCATGCGACCAAGCAGATCGCGATGGCGCTCTATCTCATCCTCCATCAGCGTTCTGGCGAGTGTCTTGAGTTGCTCGCCACCCTCAAGGTCAGGGACCAGGTTCGTTATGAAATGCTGGAGAATTGGCACGGAGCGACGCAGGATGGCTGGCTCGGGAATGCCGGGCATGACGAAATTGCTGAGGATCTCGTCGAGCGATTCCCCGGCCGCACCCGCAGAGGGCTGGAATTCCGCGGTGTCTGGCTTTTCCGTACCAGTGGCGGACTTCGTCCCCTGAGCACGGTTTGCGGCCTTGTCGGCGCCATTCATCCGTCGCCGGTTGATCGATTGACCGCGTACGCCTTCGGCCTGTCGGACCTCGCGGCCGTCGACCCTTGCCGTGTCGAACCGCGGCCCTTCAAGCCGGCGGCTCACGGATATTTCAGCGCGACCGTGGCGCCGCCCTTGGTCAGGACAAGTTCCGTCTCGCCGATATGCTTTATCGTCCAGCCGTCATTCGTGAAGGCACCTTCGTGGTAGCGTGCACCGTCGGCCGCGATGACGTAAGGCCGCTCGCCGTACCAGATTGCCTGCAGCGTCAGGCGCGGAGCCAGCTCCGCGTTGCCGGTCATGACGTTGGAGACGAGGGCAATGTGCGCGCCGAACGCCTGGTCGAACCAGGATTGCGTTTCAGTCCAGACGCCACTCTTGTCATTCGGGATCATCCCCGAGACCACGAGGCGTCCCGATGATCGCTGAACGGTCAATGTGCTTATGCCTGAGTGCTCGAGATGCTGCTTGAGCTGGCTTTCAGCGTCGGCGGCGCCCTGCATTTGCAGCGGCGATGAATCGTCCAGGGTTTGTTGCCTTGCCTCGCCTGCGAAGGCCATTCTGACCGGCTCGCCGTCCTGGGACGATAGCTTCTCGCCAATGTCGGGCCTGGCGAAAGAGAACCCGTTCGCAGCGACGGAAACAGCGAACACGGCAAGGAGAACGCTGCCCGCAACCAGGAGAGGGCGATTGGAAACCGCCCACCGGCTGGAGGGGCGTTCCGGGTTGACCATCTGGATACGGGCGTCACCGATACTTATGGTGATTGGCAGCCTGCAGCGGCTGCCATGTCCCTCGTGGATGGTCTCGCCTGTGGCAAGCGTGACATCACCGCCGACAGCTTCGATTTCAAACTGGCTGCCTTGGCGCCGCAGTCTTGCATGGATCGGCGCGATGCCGGCATCCCTGAGGACAATATCCGATTCCGTGCTGGAGCCGATCGTATAGACCGGCTCGACCAGACCGATTTCGGCGCCGGCGTGAAATCCGTGGGTTACGCTGAGCGCGATGGAATGTCCGGCTGCCGGGGAGGGGGCGACAAGCGATCGGAACCGGCGCGCCGGCGCCGCATCCAGATATCTGCCGATAGGGCTAGCGGTCATGCCACTTCTCTCGCCGATGACGATTCAAAATGCAGCCAGACGACGGCGTTGAAAGGTTCTGCCGTGCCAGTACGCCGCCGGTTGCTTGCGGCGGCGTATGGGTTCGAGAATCCGCTGGCTCAGGCCTTTTCGGCCGACTCGCCGAGCGTCTTCGCGGTGCTCATAAGCATGTCATGTTGGGATTTCGCGATCTCTTTCGTGATCTCCAGCCCAAACATGCGCTCCTGTTGCTTGATCATCTTGTCCAGGTTCTGTTCCGGCGATCCTGTAGAGCCGGAGGTAATGGGAGGGGTAACAGCCATCATTGTCTCCTTGAGGACTATTCAAGTTACAAACTCCAGACTCACACCGCTGCGATCCGGCAGGTTGCGAAGCCAGTCTAAGGCAGCATGATCGAAATTGAAAGTCCATTTGGAATATATGAGCCACTCAAGTTCCAAGTGTTGCATTGCCGGCGTTCGAGGAGTAATCTGCGAGGCGGGTGAATGGGGTATTTCAGGATGGAAAAAGGTCCTTTGGCCGAGCTGTTGGTCGAACGGTTTGAGACTATGCCGCCGCAGTTGCGGGTCGCCGCGCGTTTCGTGCTGGATCATCCCAAGGATGTCGCGCTGATGTCGATGCGCGAGCAGGCGCACCAGGCCGGTGTTTCGCACAGCACGATGATGCGGCTGGCGCGATGGCTCGGGCTGGAAGGCTACGAGGATATGCGCAGCCTTTATGCGCGTGCGTTGCGTGAGACGATTGCCGGGGAGCCGGCGCGGCAAGGTATCGAACAGCGGGGAGATCCGGGATATTCGACCGCCGGCGTCGTTGCCGACACGCTCGCGGCCCAGATTTCAAGTCTTGGTGAATACGGCAATGCCATGCAGATCATTGCCGCGGCCGACCTGCTTGCAAGGTCACGCGATCTGTTCGGTCTCGGCTCGCGCTCCGCCTATCCGGTCGCGAGCCACTTCGTTCACCTCATGTCGTTTCTGGCTGGCGGTGACCGGAAGGTGACGCTTGTCGGCGAGATGGCCGGACAGGGCCTGGATGCCCTCCAGCACGCCGGACGTGGCGACGTCCTGCTGGCCGTGGGCATGTCGCCTTATGAGCGCACGACGATCGACGTGGCGCGCCAGTCGGCCAGACAGGGTGTCGCCGTGGTGGCAATCACCGACAGCAGCGTGTCGCCGCTGACGCGGATCGCGCGGGAGACAATCATCGTCACGTCGAATTCGCAGTCGTTCTTCCCAAGCATGGCGCCGGCGTTCGCCGCCGTCGAGCTTCTGGCGGCGCTGACGGCAGTGCGGTCCCAGACGGATGCCGCGGAACGAGTAAAACAGTCGGAAGAGCAGCTTGCAGCTTTCGGCATTTATTGGAAGCCCCCTCGATAACATCCGAAAGGGTGCGATCGGGCGGGGCGTGACGGCGGCCAAGGCTGCCGGCGACAGTGATTTCCGGAGGTCGTCCAGATGGTTCGCTCGATAACGCTCACCAAGCCGCCGCTCCAGCCGCAAAAGGTCAACGCCACGGCAAACGCCGAGCAGATCGCGCGGCTGGAGGCGCAGGCGGCGAAGCTCCGGGAGCAGATCAGGCTTGCCAACAGGATGGGCGAGCGCGATTGGGCGGCGCAGGCCCGCCAGGAACTGGCGCAGGTGACGACGCAGCTGAGTTCCCTTCAGCCGGCGCAGGTTGCCGCTCCGGCGGCGCCGGCTTTGAACGCCAGCACCGGCACATCGGGCAACGGCACGACGGTGACGCCGGCGCTCTATGTGCGGACGGATCTCGCGGCACCCACGCTGATGTCGGTGAAACTTGACGGAAGCAAGCCCGAAGACAACGCCGCGGAAGCGACGACTGCCCGCAACATCGTCAACGACGTCACCGGCGGCAAGAGCATCGACCAGATTGCGTCTGCCCGCGGCATGACACGCGACCAGGTTATCGCCGCGCTGAGGTCCGGTGGCATGACCGTGTCGACCACCAATCCGACAAGCGACAATGGCGACGTGCAGGCGACGAAAATCACGGATGCCAGCGGCCACACCGTCACGCAATATTACGACTATCAGCACGACAGCTACTATACGAGCGTGGAGCAGCCCAACGGCACTGCGACCACCACGCCGATCCGGGATGGGCTCGGACGCAAGGAAACCAGCAGCCGCGATCCCGATACCGGCGCCATCACGACGCGTTATGAGGACGACCTTGGCACGGGCACCGTTACCGAGCGGACATCGCTGCCCAACGGTGCTTCTGTGGAAACCGTGACGCCGGGCGCCGGTCCTTCCCTTCCCGTGACCACCGTCACCGGTCCGGACGGCCACAAGACCATATTGGCTTACCGTCAGGATCCAGGCGGGAAAAGCACGCAGACTATCAAGGAAGGTCTGGCCGACGGCAAAAGCATCGAGCAGATCGCACAGGAGAACGGTCTCACCAGCGAGCAGGTGATCGCCGAATTGCAGGCCGCCGGCTATCAGGTCAAGACAAGCAGCAATAGCGACGTGCAGTCGGTCGAAATCGTCGAGGCGCACACTGGCGACAAGACTGTCTACTCGCATGACTATCAGCACGACACACGCACCGTCGTGACCACGGCCGACGGCAAGGAAACCTCGCGATCCGTCGATGGCAACGGCGGGACCCGCAGCAGTGTGCGCAACACCAAGACGGGCGAAACCACGACCACGACAGCCGATCCGAAAACAGGGACCGAGACCAAGACCGTCACCGACAAGGACGGCCGGGTGACAACGACCACCACCGAGAAGATCAATGGCGGCAAGCCTGTCGAGTACGAGGTCAAGCCGGGCGACAATCTGACCCTGATCGCGCAGCAATATGGCATGACGCTGGATGATCTCAGACGGACGAATCCGGAACTTTTCAGCTCGCACCGCGACCCGGACATCCTCCATACAGGCGAAAAAATCACCATCGAAAACGGTACGCGCACGACCGTGGAGGTCGCCTTCAACGGCTACACGCTGACCACCAAGCCCGATGGCAGCATGACGCTGCACAACAATACCACCGGCACCGACCTGAAGATCGAGGCAGGAAGCACGCAGGCCGCTTTGGCCAGGACGCTGCTGGCGGTGAACCCCAACAGCAGCAATTCCGAGGAGGCCCGGGAAGGCCAGGTCGTGAAGACCTTCGTCGAAGGGCTGTTGGCCGGTGAGACCCTGCCCAGCCTCATCAACGCCGCCGAGAAAGCCGGACAGGACAAACAGGCCCTGATCGATAAATACGGTCTGGGCACGGCTGCCAAGCCCAAGCTGGATGGGCAAAACAGGGTTGTCGATCCGTTCGGCGATCCGCCGCGGGGTAACGCGCCTTCCGGCGGCAAGTGGACGCCGATGAAGATCGACGGCGTCTGGACCTGGGTCGATCCCCAGGTCGCCCAGGCTATCATTACCGAGAACATCGCCCTGTCGCGCATCACCGAGACGCGAGCTCTGGCTGTCCAGCAGCAGGAGCAGCTCAACGTCGATATGCTCGACCCCGCCTGCAAGGATGCCGTCGATGGCGCGCAGACGATCATAAACAAGGCGCTGGCACCTCTCGGTCTGCAATGGGCCGCGCAGAAACCGAAGGGCACGCTTGCCGATGCGGGGGAGCGGCTGACCAAGGCCAACACCTTGCTGCAGAACGCACGGGATGCCCGTGGGGAGTACGAAAACGCCGGCAGGGTTCTTGGCGATGCGATCGCCCAGCAGCGCGAACTCAAGCCACTAATTGATCCCAACGCGCAGGCCTTTACGTCGACGGACAAGCCTGCCCCCGATCGGCAGACAGAATATGCGCAGGGGCTTGCCGACCATGCAGCCGTCGATAAGCTGTTTTCCGAGGTCGGCTTGCATCTGGGCAAGGGCGATAAGTTGACGATCGATTTCCTGGTAGGACAGGCCGAACTCGACGGTGTTCCGACCGACTCGAAGGAATACAAGGACCTCAAGGCACTGCAGACGACGGCAGGCAATCAGCTCGAATTGGCGCAAGCCTATCAGAACTACTTCGGCGCCCATGCCGATGCCACGCAAGTGGGCGCGCAGCAGGCGGATCTCGAGCACCGGCTGCTCGTCGAGTACCTCGGTCAGAAGAAATTCGATCCAAACGAGAAATACAACAGATATAGCGGCGACTACCTGGGGCACTACAAGACGTCGACGATCGAAATACGCGATGGCCAGGTCTGGGTCGTCAGCCATTTTGACAAAGGAACGACAGAGCAGCAGCTCACCTACAATCCGAGCGACAAGAATATCAAGGGCGAATATCGCGACCGCCAACTCAACAAGGAATGGCAGCAGTTCCTGGGCGGCACCAGTTCCGCCATGAAGGTGTGCACGGCAAATGCCCCGGTGGCGGCAAGGGCCAGCGAGGCCCAGGCGGCGAAGGATTTGAATGATGTCCTGGATCGGCAGCTCGGCAACAGCATTACCGACCTGAAGACGACGCTGACGACGCTGCAGACCAACTTCAACAATGCGCTGACGCAACACGGGCCGGGAACGGTCGATGCGCCCAAAGGGACGCTGCCAGATGGCGTGCAGCCGGTCGAAATCAATGTCGGCGGTCAGACGATCAAGGTGGCGCCCGAGGTTGCCCAGAAATACAACCAGATAGGGATCGACGCGCTGACCCAGGGCGGCAAGGCAATCTGGATCGACCTGGATACACAGGACGATGATCACAGTGGCCGCTGGGTCGATCCCGAGCTGGCGGTCTCGAAGCTCAAGCTGGAGGCGACAAGGGCTCAGATAACGCAGGCCGAGGATTTGCGCAGGGTGGTGCAAGGTTTCAGCGACTACCATGAGCTTCGGCTCAGCGATCCCTCGCTCCTGGCCGACCGCAACAGCACGGTGGACAAGACCTATCTGGACGAACATCAGCAGCAGACGCTCGACGGCATCTATGAGCCGAAGTTCCAGCAACTGCTCGACAGTGGCTACGACAACGAGTTCCGGGAACAGCGTGGGACGGCCCTCGATGACACGGTCGCCAGGACGCTCGGCCTGGATCGTTCGACCGATGAGGGCCGCGGGGCGATCGACAATGTGACGGAGGAGATCCGCGATATCGGCGGCGACAACCCGTATGTGCGCAGCGTGCCGATCTTCTATGTCGACGACGAGGTCGGGACGCAGCAGGTCACGCTCTTTGCCGTGCGCGACGGTGACGGCAACACTCGCTATGTCGACGTGACCGGCAAGAAGTTCGACAACCTCGGTGATTTCCAGGACAACAACAGCCAGTTTGGCGAGAACGGCAAGCTCGTCGTTCCCAAAGGCCTGGAGATGAAGGCGGGAGACGACGGCAAGATCGCGCTTGAGGTCGTCAAGTCGCGCAACGTCTCCGTCTGGGACAAGGTTGTCGATCCGCTGGTGGGCATCGGGACCGGCATCGCCACCATCCTGTCGTTCACGCCGGCTGCGCCGATCGCGGCGCCGCTCGCCTATACCGGTGCCGCCTATCTCGGAACCAGAGCGGTCATAAACCAGGTCAACCATCTGGAACATGGCGGCGAGTGGGACGATAGAGAGTCACTGATGAACATCGCCAGCGCGGCGACCACGGTTCTGCCCATGGCGTCCAGCGGCCTTCGCACCATTGGCCTGGCGGGAAAGGAAATGACCGCCCTTCAGGCCTTCCGCGGCAGCATAGGCGCAACACGATCCGGGTCTTCGCTGGCGCTCGAGACCCGCAGCTACATGCAGTCGACGGCTGGCCTGAACAAGGCGGCGTGGGGAATGGATGTCGGCTCGGTGATTGTCGGCGCACCTTTGCTGGCGACCTCTGCCTACGATCTCGCCGTCAACGGAGACCAGATGAATGGTCTCCAGCTTGCCAACGCGCTTACGGGGCTTGGCACCGGCATCACTGGCACCGGCCTCGGCATCCACGGTCTGCGCACGTTGCGGCCGGGCACGGGCACGCAGGCGAGTTCCAAACGCAGGGTCCACGAGGGTCTTGCCTATACCCCGTACGCACAGGCAGGAGGCTCAAGTGACGCTGTTGGTCACGGTGAGACATGGAGATGCCAAAACGCACCCGCCACGAGCAGCCGCCAGGGGCAATGGACCGCGGCAAACATTGCCGCCCGCGCACAGCTAGGGAGGAAGGATACTTTTATTCCACTCGGGGTTAGCGACTCTAGGTTTTTTTAATGTATCAGTTGGGTGGAGATGTTTTTTGTTGAACGCCGGTCTATTGCCAACAAAGTGCTAGGGCTAAAAACTACGATCCAAAACGAGTGTCGGTTAATATACAGAGTGTTGGATATCAATAAAAGGATCCTACCCATCGTGCTATCGACATTTATCAAGGAAGATTCGTTTAAGGATGGCCACCTTATTTAGGTGGCCTTTTTTTTTTACTGATGGAATAACCTATGCTGCAGCTTTTCTACTAAATCCAATAATGGGCTTGTGCGGACGGTCAGGATTTGAGTGGCGCTGCTACGCTGAGTGCAATCCACAAAAGGCGATCAGTTGCGGTGGTATGTTGCCGACTTGGCAACGATTGTCGCCGTTGAGGATGCCAGTTGGTCCGAAAGTTTTACCCAGTACTC
>NZ_JBHUGY010000056.1:0-25796 GCF_042682105.1 Mesorhizobium calcicola | reverse complement strand
GTCCTTGGTGACGAAGCCGGGGCCGGTCGGATAGTCCGGCGATCGGCATGTCTTGTCTTCTTCAAATAACAGATCGAACATGGGCGAACGGTGATATAGCCCATGGCGTAATTGATGGGCTCGATGCCCATTCCATCTTGCCGGCGACAACGGCCTGCAGGATCGTCCGACAGGTCGAACGTGCCCGGTTTTCCACCTGCCTGGCGAGGCCAGCTTCATCAAGTGCTGCCAGCGTCCGGTTCGGCACCGCCCTGGCGCCGACAGCGAGAATGTAACTGCGTGTCGGCATGGGCTGTCAATGTAGGTCGATCACGCGTTCTCCTTCGGTGGGGTCGATGACGCCGTTTCATCACCGGAACGTCCGACGCCCAGGCCCCTTGGCAAAGCCGGCGCAGCGGTCGTCGAGGCTGAATTGCCCGACCTCGTGAATTGGCGCAGACAGCCTTGTGAGCCGAGCGCCTTGATGCTCTCACCCCGCCAATGTACGCCTGCCTGGAATTCGTCCTGGCCCCTGACAGCAGGCCGCCAAGATCATGGGGTCCCGCTTGGAGCTGCACCGGAAATCGATGACGATGACCGGGATGGCCGGCGGCAATGCATTCTTGACGCGGAGCTAAAGGGCCGCGGCATCGGGATCGAAACCACCACCATGCCGTCCCGAGCGTTCGAGCGGCTCATATGGCCGTCGATCATCTGCGCATCTTGGCCATGCTTCGCCGTAAGGTTTCCGGTCGGGCGCCAGAATTCGGGTCTGGACCCCAGGGTTCTTGCGCATGCGGGGGGAGGGGGGGGGGGGGGGGCGTCCATGCCGTTCTGACGACCGACCAGATAGGGTCTCCGCCTCTGGCCATGGGTTACGACACCACGCGGGTAGTCGGCAGCGGCCGCAAGGCTGGTGGCGCCGTCAAAGTTGGAAACGCCGGTCAGCAGGCCGACGCAGCTTTATCCATTTCGCAAGCAAAAGACATAACAACCTCCTGCTGTTTTCCGGCCGCCGCTGTTGCGGTCGGCATTCCAGTTGCCCTTCAACTGTATTGATATTCCAGGTGATCCGCCTGAAAAGATGTCGCCTGACCCTGATCTCACAACGAGACCGATGACGACGTGATGACGAGCGAAAACAGGATGGTCCGCCACCGCCACCTCGGGCATTGTGTTACATGGCGATTGCAACTGGTCATGAGGCGCCATGGCTCTCACCTGGTAGGTGTGACGAACTTCCACGTTTCGTGCGGGTGCCTGGCGTCCTACGACACTATGCCCGGGCCCGTCCAGTCGTCTTCCGATCAGTCATTATCGCGTCTTGTGGCTCCTTTATAGCTGCCGTAAGTCCACGCATGAGTGTGCCATTGTGCGTCGGTCGAGAAGGCGGCAATGCCAGGCGTGGCGTGTGTTGCCGCGTCGGTGCGCCATTCCTCTGCGGTCTTCACTCGTCTCTCCACCCTCTGACAGTCGCACCTCTTGTGCCCCTTTTAGCCTCGTCTGTACGCTGGAGATCGCCTGCCGCCTCCAGTGATCTTGTTCTCTGTATCTTGCGGTCTGCGATTAGCGCGCCTCGGCCCCAGTTCACTCTAGCACCGAAGGCGGCCAGTGTCTACGTCATCCTAGCGCCGATACTTTCGCCCGTGCGGCCGTCGCGGCCCTTACCCGCTGTCTCTGACTCGCGCGTTGCCGTGAAGTTGCCTTAGACCTGTACCCTAAGGCCGTGGATTGATACGTTCTTATCGTCGACGCTTGCGTGCTGTTTCACCATTGTGTAGCCGTCTCCGTGTCTCTCTCCCAATTGTGTTTGTCTGTGGTGCTCCCGCTACTGATTGAACGCGGCGTGGTATTTCTACGTCTTTTGCCGTGAAGGCGCGCGTTGGTGTGATCGGCATGTGAGTTGGATTACGCGCGTCCGTCGTGCTCCGCCGAAGCGGCATCTCTTTCGTGGTTTCGTAGCTGTGTGTGTTCGCCATCTCAGCCATGCGGCGGCCTCCGGCTCACATGTAGTCTTTTTGGGCGGTAGACACAACCATGACGTTATAGTTTTGGATAGCCCATCGTTCTCCCTGTTTGTTCTTCGGTCACCTTCTCGTGAGAAATTGGCCGATCCTGTGCACCGTTTCTACGGTTGTTGCGCTCGAGCACGCGTTTGCACTGGTGAGTCTGTTGGGGGTCGCTGTAGGCTTCAGCCTTTGTATAGTGAGGTGTGTGTGAAATCTCTCTTTTGCTCCTTTCCTACGGCAGGAGGAACGAGAACCGCCATCTGGCATTCGTCTCCGGCCACCTAATTGTACCTGGGCCACCAGCTGCTCTCGGTCAGCCTGGTCGCTCGGTGCATTTGCGTCCTCTTTTGCGCTCGGTGTTTTTGTTTTTGTGCTGTCTTCTCCCGTGCCGTGTGTGATACCCTGTGTCACCCACCCGTTTGTCACGTGGTATTATTCCTTGCGTCGTCTTCGACGATCACACACGGGGGGGGCGGGGTTTCGTATCTGCCTATCAGTTACAAACCCTGTCCTTCCTCTGCGTGCGGTCTGCGGCAGCATCGGCACCTTGGCCAGCGTCCCCTGTGGCGCTTGCTTGCCGATCAGCGTGGAGAACGCATCGACATCGCTGCTCTGGATGTCGACGAAGAAGAAATTCGGCGCCCGCTCCGGCAGGCTGCCGGAAATCTGTTGCCTGAGGTTGCCGTCGATCAGCGCCAGCGTCACCAGTAGCGTCAGACCGAGCCCAAGCGACAGCACCACCGACGGCGTCAGCGCGCCGGGCCGGTGGATGTTGCCGACGGCAAGCCGCAGCGCCACGAAGCGCACGCGCGGGCTCTTCCTGGCCGCCCATTGCACCAGCGCGCCGACCAGGCGCAGCACCAGGAAGGCGAAGATGGTGGCGCCGACGAAGATCGAGGCGATGCGCCGGTCGCCCGAAAACAGGATGGCCAGCGCCGCCAGCAGCAATGCGATGCCGATGGCCGCCGCAACATAGACAGGGCGCGGAAAGCCGCGGCCTTCCAGCCCCATCTCGCGAAACAACGCGGTCGCCGGCACGTCGCGGGCGCGGCCGAGCGGCAGCAGCGCGAAGGCCAGCGTCACCAGCAGGCCGAACAGCGCCGCCATGCCGAGCGCGCCGGGATAGAAGCCGCCTTCCGCCGGCACCGGAATGACCTGATGAAGCGCCGCACCGGCCGCGAACGGCATCAGCGCCCCGAGCACCAGGCCGAGCACGATGCCCAATGCGGCGATGATCAGGATCTGCACCAGATAGACGGCAAAGACGAAGCCGCCGGAAGCGCCCAGGCTCTTGAAGGTGGCGATGACGCCGCGCTTGCCATCGAGATAGGCGCGCACCGCGTTGGCGACACCGACGCCGCCGACCACCAGCGCCGTCAGCCCGACCAGCGTCAGGAACTGCGAGAAGCGCTCGATGTTGGACGACAGCGCCGGCGCGGCATTGCTGCGCGTGCGGATCGACCAGCCGGCCTGCGGGAAATCCTTGGCCGCCTGATCCTGGATGGCCTTCAGCCGTGCCTCATCGGCGTCGGCCGGCAACCGGATCTTGTAGGCGTTTTCGACCAGGCTGCCCGGCTGGACCAGCCCGGTGGCCGCCAGCCCTTCGGTCGAGATCATCAGCCGCGGCGCGAAGCCGAAACCGTCGGACACCGCATCCGGTTCGGTGATCAGCCTGGCGCGCAGTTCGAAGGTGGCGGTGCCGAGCTTCAGCCGGTCGCCGAGCTGAAGATGCAGCCGCTCGAACAGGAGATCGGGGGGCCGCGGCGCCGAAAACCCCGAACTCTTCGCCGAACAGTTCCTGGTTCGACAGTGCCGGCTCGGTCGCCAGCGCGCCATAGAGCGGATAGGCATGGTCGACCGCCTTGGCCTCGACCAGCGCCTGGTCGGTTCCGTCGGCGAGACGTGCCATCGAGCGCATGCTGGCGGTCCGCGAAACGACGCCCAGCCCGTCAAGGAAGCCACTTTCGGCCTGGCTGGCGTCGCGCTGGTTGATCTGGAAGCGGAGATCGCCGCCGAGCAGCGTCTGGCCCTGATTGGCGACGCCGGCGGTGATCGCACGCGCCACAGAGTTGACGCCGCCGATGGCCGCCACGCCAAGCGCGATGCAGGCGAGGAAGATCAGGAAGCCGGACAGGCCGCCACGCATTTCGCGCAGCGAGAAGCGGACCGCAAGCTTCAGCGTCCGCGACAACGGCATCAGGCCGTCACCTTGGCAGGCGCCGGCGCCTCGATCCGGCCGGAGCGCATCGAAACCTGGCGCGAGCAGCGTGCCGCAAGCGCTGGATCATGGGTGACCAGCACCAGCGTCATGCCGCGCTCGGCGGCCTTGGCGAACAGGAGGTCGGCGACCTGCCGCCCCGTCGCCTGGTCGAGATTGCCGGTCGGCTCGTCGGCGATGAGAATGCGCGGCGACGGCGCCAGCGCCCTGGCGATCGCCACCCGCTGTTGCTCCCCGCCCGACAATTCGCCGGGATAGTGAGTGACGCGGTCGCTCAGGCCCACGGCCGCCAGTTCGCGCGCCGCCACCGAAAACGGATCGGCATGGCCGGCGAGTTCCAGCGGCACCGCGACATTTTCGAGCGCCGTCATGTTGGGAATGAGGTGGAAGGACTGGAACACGATGCCAATGTTTCGGCCGCGAAACGAAGCAATCTGGTCCTCGGTTTTGTCGTTGAGTAGCTCGCCGGCGATTCGTACCGTACCCGAATCGACCCTTTCCAGCCCTGCCAGAACCATCAGCAACGTCGACTTGCCCGAGCCCGAAGGACCGACGATGCCGGTCGCCTCGCCGGCCGCCACATCGAGGCTGATCCCCTTCAGCACATGGACGGAAGAGGCCCCTTCGCCGAGCGTCAGCGATACGTCTTTCAGCGCGATGACGGCTTCTGTCAAAATGAAAGCGTCCTATATTGAGAGGATGAAGGCTCTGCTTGCCGGAGGCCGTCGTCGGAAGAATTCCTTGGTCATATGGGGCCTGCCACATGTCTTTCAAACGCAGTATTGCCGCAGGCTTGATCGTTTTCCTCGCCATTTGCGGCGCCATTTCGTCGGCGCAAGCCGAGCCGTTCAAGATCGTCGGCTTCGGTGACAGCCTGATGGCGGGCTATGGCCTTGGACCGGACCAGGGCTTCACCGACAGGCTCCAGGTCGCCCTTCGCGCCAGGGGGTCGCGATGTGACCGTCGCCAATGCCGGCGTCTCCGGCGACACGACGACCGGTGGCCTGGCGCGGCTCGACTGGTCGGTGCCGGACGGCACGCAGCTGGTCATCCTTGAACTCGGCGCCAACGACATGCTGCGCGGCGTCTTGCCCGAGATTGCCAGAAAGAACCTAGATGAGATGCTTGGCAAGCTGAAAGAGCGCAAGATTGCCGTGCTGCTGGCCGGCATGCGCGCCGCGCCCAATCTCGGCGCCGACTACCAGAAAGCCTTCGACGCCATCTTTCCGGACCTTGCCAGGAAATACGACGTTGCGCTCTATCCGTTCTTTCTCGACGGCGTCGTCGACCAGCCGGGAATGCAGCTCGAGGACGGCTTGCATCCGAGCGTGCGAGGCGTCGACCAGATGGTCGAACGCATCCTGCCGACGGTCGAAAAGGCAATCGCGGCAGTGCCGGGAGGTACATGAAACCGGATCGATTGCCTTCCGCAGGGGAAGCTTTTAGCAGAGCCTAAGACCAACAAACCTCTTGCTCCGTTTGATTTTCGATGATTCGCTACGGCTAATGTTCGATTCGAGGAAGGGAGGCTCTTCATGCCGCGTCTTTTCACCGCCCTCGAAATACCGCGTGACGCCGCCCTTTCGCTGTCCCTGCTGCGGGGCGGCCTGCCCGGTGCCCGCTGGATCGACGTCGAGAACTACCATCTGACGCTGCGCTTCATCGGCGATATCGAGGGTCACGTCGCCGACGAAATCGCCAACGCGCTTGATCGTGTCCACCGCCCCTCCTTCTCGCTGACCCTGTCCGGCGTCGGCGCCTTCGGCCAGAAGAAGCCGCATGCGGTGTGGGCGGGCGCGTCCGCCTCGCCCGATCTTGCCGCCCTGCAGGGCGAAATCGACCGCATCTGCCAGCGGCTCGGCATCCCCGCCGACCCGCGCAAGTTCATGCCGCATGTGACGCTGGCGCGCTTGCGCAATTCGACCCCGCTGGACGTCGCCCAGTATCTGTCGGCACGCGGCAATTTCTCGACGCTGCCGTTTCGCATCGGCCGGTTCGTGCTGATGTCGTCGCGCGATTCGGTCGGTGGCGGCCCCTACATCGTCGAGGAGGCCTGGCCGCTGTCGGGCCCGGACGCTCGCGCCTCCAGCTTTGTCGCCAGCGCCTCCGATGCGTCGCGGATCATGCGGTAGACCGACGCGAACGCTTCCGCCCCATCATAATAGGGATCAGGCACGTCGCGCGCCTTCGCCTCGGCGAACTCCAGGAACAGATGGATGCGGTCGTGCACGACTGCCGGGGCCAGCGCTTTCAGGTCGCGAACATTCGACCGGTCCATGCCGAGGATCAGGTCGAAGCGGTGAAAATCCTCCGGCGTAACCTTGCGCGCCCTCTGCCCGGAAATGTCGATGCCGTGACGCACCGCCACCGCGATCGAGCGTGGATCGGGGGCAGAGCCAACCTCCCAGCCGCTGGTTGCGGCTGAATCGAGCAGCATCTCCCCGCCCCACCCGCGCTCCGCCAGCACGGCGCGAACAACGCCCTCGGCCAGTGGCGACCGGCAGATGTTGCCGAGACAGACGAAAAGAATGGAATTTATGGGCTTTATGCTCATTCGATATGCGCCGTTTGTGCATTTGGAACCCCAAAACCGCAAAGCAGTTCTGGGCGACTTGCACTATGGTGAGGGTCAAATTCGAGATAGCACGGGAAATCATCATGACGAGAGAAAAACTCAGCAAAGACGCCATCACCGCAGCCCTTGCCGAACTCGGCGACTGGTCGCTGGCCACGGACGGCGCCTCGATCAGGCGCACATTCACCTTCGCGAATTTCTCCGAAGCCTTCGCCTTCATGACCCGCGTCGCGCTTGCCGCCGAGAAGATGGACCATCACCCCGACTGGTCGAATGTCTACAAGACCGTCGACGTGACGCTGAACACCCACGATGCCGGCGGCGTGACGGCGCTCGATATCGATCTGGCGAAGAAGATGAACCGCTATTTCGGTGGCTGAACGGGCTCCCGCCGGTGCTTGCAATCGGGCAGCGGAATCCAAATCGGCGCCCGCATCTTGTAGCGGAGATCGGGTTCCACCACATTTTCGCTCGCGGGCACGTGCCGGGATGCACAGGCATCCCGCAAGGAGAAACTGATGGCGCAACAACCCGGTTTTGATTTCTTCGGCTTTGGCGGCAAGCTGGGCGACGAGAACGAAGTGCGCGAGAAATTCTGGCGCACCGCCAAGAAGGCCGCGCGGCAGATCCCCTTCATGGAAGAGGTCGTGGCCGCCTACTACTGCGCCATGGACAAGAACACGCCGCTGCGCGCCAAGGGCATTCTGCTGGCCGCGCTCGGCTATTTCGTCCTGCCGGTGGACGTCATCCCCGACTTCGTCTTCGGGCTTGGCTTCACCGACGACATCGCCGTTCTCACCGCCGCGATCACCGCCGTCAGCGCCCACATCACGCCGGCGCACCGGCAGGCCGCCAGGGACGCCATCGCCGACAAGGGCTGAGCATGCCGTCGCGCGCCAAACGCCCCAAACGCCTTTGAAGCAAGGCGTTTGGCGGCAAAGCAAAAAGTCAAACTCTTGCCGCTTTCGTGGCCTTCAAGTCCGCCAACGGGACGTCGCGCCACCCGCTCGCAAGGCGGCGGCGCGGGAATGGCGACGGTTTCCTCGGGTGAGGGTCCTTTTCTCAAAGGAAATTCACCGTTTGGTAACCCAGATTAAATCAAAATGAAGCGACGGGCAGGACGCCAAGCCGGCCTGCCGCCGCACCAGTTGGAATACGGGAAAAGCGATGCGCGGATTGATTGCTATAGTTTCGAGCCTGGTCCTGGTGGCCGTGGCGGCACCGGCACTGGCGCAGTCGGCGACCAAGATCGGCCAGCACAATGCGTGGGGCACCTACAGCTACCAGGCATCGGGCGGCAAGGTCTGCTATGTCCTGACCGTGCCGACCGACAAGCAGCCGCCGACGCTCGACCATGGTGACATGTTCTTCTTCGTCAGCCAGCGGCCCGGCCAGCAAGTGTCCTACGAGCCGCAATTCATCGCCGGCTACACCTTCCAGGAAGGCTCCAAGGCCACCGTCACCATCGACAAGAAGTCGTTCTCGATGTTCACGCGCGGCAAGTCGGCCTGGGTCGAGAACGCCGCCGAGGAGCCGGTGCTGATCGCCGCCATGAAGACCGGCACCGACATGAAGGTGACGGCGAAGTCAGGCCGCGGCAACCCCACCTCCTATGTCTTCTCGCTGAAGGGCATTTCGGCGGCGCTGTCGTCGATCGCCAAGTGCAAGTAGGCAAAAGGGCAAATAGGCAAAGTTTCGTTTTGAGCGACAGGCCGGGCCGCAAAGCCCGGCCTTTTGCTTTTCAGGCCGGCGTGTGTGCCGGCGGTTCGGTCTTACATGGCCATTTTTTCACATTCGGCCTGAGCCTTCTTGGTCGACGTATCGATCATGAAGGCTTTGCCCTTGGCGTCGGTCATCATCATCATGCAGTGCTTGATTGGCTTTGCCATCTTCATCATCTCGGCGCCCATCTTTGCATCCGGCATCATGGTGCCCATATGCCCATCCGGCATGATCGCCATCACTTCTCCACCCTTCATCATGGTCATCGTGCCCATCGCGTCTTCGGCAAATGCCTGCGAGGCGGATAGGCCGACGAGACCGGCAATGACGGCGAGCTTGATAGAGTTCATTCTGCATACTCCCATTTTGTAGGGGCATAGTTGCCCCCTTTGGATTTCGAAGACGCGATGGGAATCGTTACGCGAACACGACCATGTGATCGGTCAATAGGGGCTGCCGTTCAATCAGGCGGAAGCATTGCTTCGGTGCAAGGTCGACCCCCACTCCGTCGAGCTTCGCTCGCCACCTCTCCCCCGATCGACGGGGTAGAGGAAGGGCGCGAAATGATTCCAGCCAGCGCCTTTCCTCTCCCTCCGGAGGGGGGAGAGGTGGCGCTGCGAAGCAGCGACGGAGTGGGGGAAGCCGCTCGTCAATCGCGCCGCCGCCGCAAGACAGGCATAACCCTGCACAGGGGGAGAAAAGCCCGGCAGGGCAATGAAGGGCAGCGCCGACCTTCAAGGTCAGGCGATCATACAATGAAGCGCACTGCATGACTCCGCGCTCAACCTGTGCTATGCGCCGCGCTTCATTTCCGGCACGATGCTGAAATCAGCCGCAAACCGCTTGTATTGGCGCAACCATGACCCTTTCATTCGATCTCACCGCCGAGGGCGCCCGTGACGCGTTGCGCGCCCGCGCCGCACTGCCCGAAAAGCAGTCGCTGATCGGCCTGACGCGGGCCGAACTCGGCGAGGCGCTGGTTGCATCCGGCGCCGTGCCGGAGCGGCAGGCGAAAATGCGCGCCCAGCAGCTGTGGCACTGGATGTATGTGCGCGGCGTTTCCGACTTCGCCGGCATGTTCAACATCTCCAAGGATTTGCGCGCCGAGCTGGACAAGCATTTCACCGTCGCCAGGCCGGAGATCGTCGAGGAACAGATTTCCTCCGACGGCACCCGCAAATGGCTGTTCCGCTTTCCGCCGCGCGGCGCCGGCCGGCCGGTCGAGATCGAGACCGTCTATATTCCCGAGGAAGGCCGCGGCACGCTCTGCATCTCCTCGCAGGTCGGCTGCACGCTGACCTGCTCGTTCTGCCACACCGGCACGCAGAAGCTGGTGCGCAATCTGACGGCCGAGGAAATCCTCGCCCAGTTGCTCACCGCGCGCGATCGGCTCGGCGATTTCCCCGACCGCGACACACCGGACGGCGCCATCGTGCCGGCCGAGGGCAGGAAAGTGTCCAACATCGTCATGATGGGCATGGGCGAGCCGCTCTACAATTTCGAGGCGGTGAAGAAGGCGCTGCTGATCGCCTCCGACGGCGATGGCCTGTCCCTGTCCAAGCGGCGCATCACGCTGTCGACCTCCGGCGTCGTGCCCGAGATCTTGCGCACCGGCGAGGAGATCGGCGTCATGCTGGCGATCTCGCTGCACGCCACCAACGACGACCTGCGCGACCTCCTGGTGCCGATCAACAAGAAGTATCCGCTCAACGAGCTGATCGCCGCCTGCCGCGCCTATCCCGGCCTGTCGAACGCCAGGCGCATCACCTTTGAATATGTGATGCTGAAGGACGTCAACGATTCCATCGAGGACGCCAAGGGCCTGATCAAATTGCTCAAGGGCATTCCGGCCAAGATCAATTTGATCCCGTTCAACCCGTGGCCGGGCACCAACTACCAGTGCTCGGACTGGGAGACGATCGAGAAATTCGCCGACTACATCAACAATGCCGGTTATGCCTCGCCGATCCGCACGCCGCGCGGCCGCGACATCCTCGCCGCCTGCGGCCAGCTGAAGTCCGACTCCGAACGCATGCGCAAGGTCGACCGGCTGGCGCTGGAAGCGATGATGATTGCGGGGCACGGCGAGGCGTGAGCCGCCGCTTCGCCTGGCTGAAGCGTCTCGCCATGATCGCAGTCGGCTATTTCTTTGCCGTGCTGACCTCGATCCTGGTCCCCGTGCTGCTGATCGCGCTTCTGGAAGGCATCGAAGACGGCAACTGGTCGATCATTTTCGCCTTCGACTGGCTGGGTTCCTTCCCGCTCGCCGTGTTGACCGTGATGGTCGGTGCGCTGTTGATCGTCGGCCCGGCGATCTTCGTCGCCGAACGGTTGTCGCTTCGCGGATGGTTCTACTTTGCCGCCACGGGTGCGGTCACCTCCACCGCGTTTGGTGTTTCCATCCCGCGCTCGGCGGGAGGTTTTGTTCTCAATCCGGGCTATCTCGGTTTTTTGGCCACGGCCGGCATTGCCGCCGGTTCGGTCTACTGGCTTCTGGCCGGGCGCAGGTCCGGTCATCTCAAACGCCGGGATTTGGGATGAGCCGCCTCATTGCTTACCTCGTCCGTTTCGCCGTCATCCTATTCGGCTATGCGGTGGCCTCGCTGGCGGCGAGCGCCTTCCTCAACATCCTGTTCCTGGCCTCGCTCGGCTACACGCCGGAGCACGCGCAGCCGGCGGCAACCGCCTCGTTGTTCTTCTCGATACCCTTCATCGCCTTGTTCGTCGCCTATTTCGGCTTCATGCCGGCGGCGATCGTCATCCTGCTTGGCGAAATCCTCGGTCGGCGCGACTGGCTGTTCTATGCGCTGGCGGGCGCGGTGGTCGCCGCGGTTTTCCTCGGTCTGGTCGACCATGCCGGTGATTCTACGTTCGCGGTCAGGGACACCAGCGCCATCCTGGCCGTGATCGGCGGCGGCATGGTCGGCGGCATCTTCTACTGGCTCAGCGCCGGGCGCTGGGCCGGAAGCTGGTGGCAAGAGGCGAAAAACCCTACTTCGCCTGGGCGCTCAGGATCTTGAGCGCGAAGGCCGAAAACACGCCGGCGAAGAGATAGTCGACCACCCGCGTCACGCGCGGGCTGGCCTTCATCGCCGCCGCGAACTTTTCCGCCGCCAGCACCATCGGCACGGTCACCGGGATCGACAGCACGATGAACATCGAGCCGAGGAAGAACAGCTTTCCCGGCGCGTGCGGGTCATGCGCGGAGACGAACTGCGGCAGGAAGGTCATGAAGAACAGGATGATCTTGGGGTTGAGCAGATTGACGCCGAGCCCCGCCGCCCAACTGCGCAGCAGCGAAATCTCTGGTCCCGTCTTCTTCTCCGGCGAGAAGGCCGAGCCCCTGGTGATCGCCTGCCATGCCAGGAAGACCAGATAGCCGGCGCCAAAGATCTTCAGCACCAGGAAGGCCATCGGCGAGGCGACGATCAGCGCCGAGACGCCGACCACCACCAGCGTGGTGTGGATCAGCGTGCCGCACAGCGCGCCGGCCATCGAGGCGAAGCCGGTGGCGCGGCCCTGGCTCAGCGTGCGCGAGACGAACAAGGTCATGTCCGGCCCGGGCGTGATCGCCAGGATGACGGTGGCGATGGCGAATTGGATCAGCGTGGTGGTGTCTGGAATGAACGGCATGGACGGCCCCGGGGGAATGGAAGCGCCTATACAGGATGCGCAGCACTGGTTCCAGATGCAGCGGCGATCCCACGGTCGATCCAGCAGGCAGGCAACGAAGGCATCGGCAGGCGGCCACCCGCCGCAGTCCTATGGCTGCCTGCTCAGCCGCATCCTGGCGGGTTGGTCGGCGACGGGCCGATCGTTCGGGCCCTGGAGGCCGGCCGGGCCGGTGGGCAGGATCTGATCGATCGGCTTGGGCCGGCCGAGGAAATAGCCTTGCGCCTCGTTGCAGCCTTCGACTTGCAGGATGGTGAGCTGGACATGCGTCTCGACGCCCTCGGCGAGCACCGGAATGTCGAGGCTGCGGCCCAATGTCAGCACCGCCCGGATGATCGCCTTGGCCTGCGGGCTTCGCTCGACATCGGCCATGAAGGAGCGGTCGAGCTTGATCTTGTCGAAGGGAAACGAGCGCAGCGTGTCGAGCGACGAATAGCCCGTGCCGAAATCGTCGATCGCGATCGTCACCCCCAGCGCCTTGATCTGGCGCAGGACATGCAGCGTCCGCACCTTGTCGGCGACGATCGTCGATTCGGTCAGTTCCAGCTCCAGCCGTTTCGGCGACAGCCCGGTCTCGACCAATATCTGGTGGACCAGCTTGGCCAGATCGGCATGGGCGAATTGCACCGGCGACAGGTTGACGGCGATCTTGTGGCCGTTGTCCCAGGAGGCCGCCTGGCGGCACGCGGTCCGCAGCACCCATTCGCCGATCGCCATGATGGAGCCGTTCTCCTCGGCAATCGGGATGAATTCGGCGGGCGGGATCATGCCATGCACGGGATGCGTCCAGCGCAGCAACGCCTCGTAGCCGCAGGTGGTGCCGGTCGGCACCGAGGTCTGCACCTGATAGTGGAGCGAAAGCTCGCCCCGCTCGATCGCCTGCCGAAGGTCGGTGGCCAGCGCGCGGCGCGCCCGCGCCGTCTCGTCCATGGCCGATTCGTAGAAGCAGACGGCCCGCGACACGTCGTTCTTTGCCCGATACATGGCGAGGTCTGCATTACTGACCAGCCGCTCGCGGTCGGCCCCGTCGCGCGGATAGACGGCGACGCCGATACTGGCGCCGGCGGCGATTTCGAAATCGTCGAGCAGCAAGGGCTGGAACAGCGATTTCTCCAGCCGTGAGACCAGGCCGAGAAGGTCTTTCTGATCCTTGAAGCGCTTGATCGCGGCGAACTCGTCACCGCCGAGCCGTGCGACGAATTCGCCGTCGCCGGTGAGTTTCGTCAGCCTGCGGGCGACGATCTTGAGAGCCTGGTCGCCCGCCGCGTGCCCCCTGAGATCGTTGATCTCCTTGAAGCGGTCGAGATCGATGACGATGACGGCCGTCATCGTTTCCTCGCCCTCCCGCGCCCGATCGATCTCATGATCGAGGCGGTCGTTGAAGGAGACCCGGTTGGGAAGGCCGGTAAGGGCGTCGTTGAGGGCGAGATGCTGAAGCCGCTCGAAGCTTTCCAGCCGGCCGCGTTCATCGATCAGATAGCTGGCGAAGCCGGTGGCCGCGACGATCAGGCCGACGACGGCGACGGCGACCGCCATCGCTGCGAGAATGTCGGGATTGGTGCCGGTGGTGAAGGACAGCGGCGTCACCGCCACCGCCGCCATAGCCGTGAAATGCAGGCCGACGATCGCCAGCACCAGCAGCCCGATGGCGAGATATTGCGACCAGCGGTATGGCCGGCGCACGGCATGGCCGACGGCCACGGCGGAAAACACCACCGAAATGACCAGCGAGGCGACGACATAGGGAGCGTCCCACTCGACGATGCCGGTCACGTGATAGGCCATCATGCCAGTGTAGTGCATGGCCGAGATCGCCAGCCCGACGACGCCTCCGCCCCACTCCGGGGCAAGACGCCGGCTCTTGCCGGATGCAAGGGCGAAGCCCACGCCGGTGCCGGCGATGGCAATGACCAGCGACACCATGGTCAGGACCGGATCGAAAGTGATCGGGGCGCCGGGCCGGTAGGCCAGCATGGCGATGAAGTGCGTGCACCAGATCGAGGAGCCTGCGGCGACCGCGGTCAGGAACAGCCAGCCCTTCATCTGCAGGCCGGCGGTCTTCCTGGCACGGTCGAAGAGGCGGATCGTCACCCAGCAGCCGGTGACGCACATCAGCGCCGCCAGCAGGACGAGCCACAGATTATGCTCCGTGGCGATACATGAAATAACGCGCATCAAGAACGGCCCAGGCCAGAGGATGCCCCGCAACGAAGCGGGCAAGAGTTGCCCCGGCACCTGGCCAGGGCAGCTTTGTCGTCATTTGTTAGCGGCGGGGCGTGAACACTTGATTAAATGCAGCCCTCGATTGCAGCAGGTTGTTTCCCCCTGCCGGCACCACCGCTCGCCATGCGCTGGACCAGACGTCATGCACGCGCGCGTGCTTGCTCGCTTTGCCGTTCCTGCTAAAAGGCCCTCCGACAATCCGTGACGCCTCGGCAGGGGCGTCCGCCATCGACGGGGTAAAAATGTCAAAAGCCAAAGACGTCAAGAAAGTCGTGCTCGCCTATTCCGGCGGCCTCGACACATCCATCATCCTGAAATGGCTGCAGACCGAACTCGGCGCCGAAGTCGTCACCTTCACCGCCGATCTCGGCCAGGGCGGCGAACTCGAGCCGGCCCGCCGCAAGGCCGAGATGATGGGCATCAAGGACATCCGCGTCGTCGACGTGCGCGAGGAATTCGTCTCCGACTTCGTCTTTCCGATGTTTCGCGCCAACGCCGTCTATGAAGGCACTTATCTGCTCGGCACCTCGATCGCCCGGCCGCTGATCTCCAAGCACCTGGTCGACATCGCCAGGGAAACCGGCGCCGACGCGATTGCGCACGGCGCCACCGGCAAGGGCAACGACCAGGTTCGCTTCGAGCTTTCGGCTTACGCGCTGAACCCCGACATCAAGGTCATCGCGCCATGGCGCGACTGGTCGTTCAAGTCGCGCACCGACCTGATCAACTTCGCCGAACAGCACCAGATTCCGGTGCCGAAGGACAAGAAGGGCGACGCGCCGTTCTCGGTCGACGCCAACCTTTTGCATTCGTCCTCCGAGGGCAAGGTGTTGGAAGACCCGTGGAGCGAGCCGCCGGAATTCGTTCACCAGCGCACCGTTTCGCCGATGGACGCGCCGGACAAGGTCACCGAGATCGAGATCGAGTTCCTCAAGGGCGATCCGATCGCGCTCAACGGCAAGAAACTGTCGCCGGCCACCATGCTGGCGGCGCTCAACGATCTCGGCCGCGACAACGGCATCGGCCGGCTCGACCTGGTCGAGAACCGTTTCGTCGGCATGAAATCGCGCGGCGTCTACGAGACGCCCGGCGGCACCATCCTGATATCGGCGCACCGCGCCATCGAATCGATCACGCTCGACCGGGGTGCCGCCCACCTCAAGGACGAGTTCATGCCGCGCTATGCCGAGCTGATCTACAATGGCTTCTGGTTCGCGCCCGAACGCCTGATGCTGCAGGCGATGATCGACAAGAGCCAGGAAGACGTCGAGGGCACGGTGCGCCTCAAGCTCTACAAGGGCAACGTCATGGTCACCGGCCGCAAATCGAAGAAGACGCTCTATTCCGATGCGCTGGTCACCTTCGAGGACGACCGTGGCGCCTACGACCAGAAGGACGCCGCCGGCTTCATCCGCCTCAATGCGCTGAGGCTCAGGACGCTGGCGGCACGCAGCCGCGATAAATAAGCCGGTGCATGTCGCCCAAAAGTGTGCAGCGGTTTTGGGACAACGACATGTACAAAAACAAGGCTATGCGCGGCCCCGGCAGATACCTGGCGCCGCTGCTCCTTCTGGCGGCGCCGGCCATGGCCGAGAATTTCGATCCGGCCTCGCTCGACCTTGCCGCGCTAATCGAGTGCCGGGCTGACGTGCCGGCCTATAATGGTTTTGCCCTTTGGTTGAGCGGCGCGCCCGGCGCCGTGGGGAAACTGGGCTGGAAGGAAGTTGCGACCGGCAACCCGTTCCTCGTTCAGTATGAACTGCCGGTCCCGCTTCGCGTCTTCGGGCGCGAGGCGGGATCCGTCGTCTTTACCGCCACCGCGCCGATGGCGGTGTTCGACGGCATTGCCGCGCCGGACCTTGCCAAGGAGCTCAAAGTCACGCCGACAATCTCGACGCCGGGCAAATTCCTTGGCGAGAAGGTTGTTGCCGAAAGCACCGAGGACGCCGGTGGCGTGAGCCTCGCCACGCGCATCACGCTGAATGTCTCGACGGTCGAGTCACACCCAGGCAAGACGCTGGCCGGCTGCTCCTACGCACTCGACGTGAAATAAAAAAGGCCCGGCATGGCCGGGCTTTCTGTCGAAGTTAGATTTCTATTCAATCGCCATCTATCGCCGTGGCGATGCGGGCGATGGCCTGTTGATAGACGCTGGCGGAATTCCAGCCGGCAATGGCACCGATGTTCGACTGCGCGCTCCCGCCGGCCCGCCAGCCATGACCTTTGAGGAAGTTGGCGGTGGAAGCCAACGCCGTCGCCTTGTCGCGCAGGTTTCCGCTGCCGACGCCGTACTTCAAGACATTTCCGGGCAGGAACTGCGTGTGGCCGATCTCGCCATGCGCGGCGCCGACCGACGAGGCGGTCAACGCGCCGCGATCGACCAGCTTCAGGGCCGCAATGGCGTGCGGGTAAAAGAACTCCGGGCGACGGCAATCATAGGCCAGCGTCAAAATGGCAGAGACCGTATTCTGATTGCCCATGGCCGACCCGAAGCCGGTTTCCATTCCCCAGATGGCGAGCAGCACGCCTGGCGACACGCCGTAATTGCTTTCGATTTTGCTGAACAGCGCCGCGTTCGACTTCTTCAGCGCACGGCCTTTGGAAATGATCGCGGCGCCGCCACGGCGCTTCATGAAATCTTCCACCGAGCCGCTGAAAGCCTTGTGAATGCCGCGGTCGACGGAGATGGTCCTTGTTGCATAGGTCGCGCCGGCCAGAGCGGCCAGACCCTTCGAACCTATACCTTCGGCCTTGGCCTCCGCTGCGAACTCCGGCTTCCAGGCTTCGAAGCCGGCGCCAGTCTTGCCGCAGCTGGCCCCCGCCTGCGCGCCCGTCGCCAGCGCAAGCACCGACACCATCGCAGCCACAAAAATCCTACCCTTGGCAAGTAATGCCATGCTTTTCTCTCCTGATTGCCTGAATCACGTCCCGTTTGCGAATTTGCCAGCGAAACCCGCACTTGTCACTGTCTCTGCTGCAGTGCTGGCGAATGCCGGGGAATTTGCCTACGATCAAGTGAATATTGTGGCGGGGGCGAAATAGCCATGGAAGACGTTGATGTCGTGATCATCGGCGCCGGCTCGGCGGGTCTGGCCGCGGCCAGGACCTTGCGGGCAGCCGGCCTCTCCTTCAAGCTGCTCGAAGCGATGGGCCGCATCGGCGGACGCGCCTGGACCAGCGACCAGCATTTCGGCGTGCCCTTCGACATCGGCTGCGCCTGGCTGCACGCCGCCGACCGCAATCCTTACTTCCCCGAAGCCCAGGCTGCCGGCTGGACGCTGCATCACCACGACATGAATGTCGACCATCTCTATTACCGCAAGCGCAAGGCAAGCGAGGCCGAGGAAGCCGAGATGAAGGCGGCCGACGCGCGGCTGTTCGAGCTGCTGGCCGCCCACCGGGTGGAGGAAGGCGACGACGACCGGCTTTCCGCGCTGCTCGCCAAAGGGCAGGCGCCGCGCGCCGCCGCCACTTTCGCCGGCCCGATGGATTTCGGCGCCGACGAGGACGAGATTTCGATCCGCGATTTTCAGGCGGCCGCCGATCTCGATCCCAACTATTTCAGCAAGGAGGGTTTTGGCGCGCTGGTCGCCCGCTTCGGCGCCGACCTGCCGGTCGAATTGTCGACGCCGGTGCGCAAGATCCTCTGGGACGGACCTGATGTGGCTTGCGTCACCGATCGCGGCACCGTCCGCGCCAAGGCGGTCATCGTCACCGCTTCGCCGGCGGTGCTCGCCTTTGAGGAGATCGAGTTCTCGCCCGCACTTCCCGACACGCATTTTGGCGCCTTCTTCGACCTGCCGATGGGCATGCTGACCAAATTGCCGGTCGAGATCCGGGGTACGAGGCTCGGGCTGCAGCCCTTCGACGACCTTTTGATCGAACGGATGGCCAGGCACGACATCTATTTCCTGTGCTTCCCGTTCGACCTCGACCTGATGGTCGGTTTCGTCGGCGGTGACTTCGCCTGGGAGATGTCGGCGGCGGGCGAGGCGGCGGGCGTCGATTTCGTCGTCGACCGGCTGTGCGGCATTTTCGGCGGCGACACAAGAAAGCACGTGGCGCGCGCCATGATAACCAATTGGGGCGGCGAGCGCTTCGTGCGCGGCGCCTACGCGGCGGCCCGCCCCGGCCGCTCAAAGGCGCGCGCCGCGCTGATGCAGCCGGTGGCGGAAAAAATCTTCTTCGCCGGCGAGCATCTCGCCGGCCCGCTGATCCAGACCTGCGGCGGGGCACGGCTGTCGGGCGAAGCGGTGGCCAGACAGGTCGCCGCCCAGCTTGCCGATAGGACATGATCCCGAGGCGGAACGCGTCCGGCGGTTCGCGTTGGGCTGCGGCCGCCGCGCACCTATATGCTGGCTCTGATGGTTTGAGACCGAGATGAAACTCTTCGACTGCCCGCATTGCGGCCACCGTCTCTATTTCGAGAACGCCCAGTGCCTGAACTGCTCGAGCCTGGTGCTCTACGATCCCGAGCATGCGCGTTTTGCCTTGTCGGGTGTCGACGGCATCTTCCAGTGCACCAATGCCGATGAATGCGCCTGCAACTGGATGGCCGAGCCGGGACAGGCCTTCTGCCGCGCTTGCGTGTTGAACCAGCTGATCCCGGATCTGTCGGTCGACGGCAATCGCCGCCGCTGGATCCGCGTCGAGGCGGCGAAGAAGCGCGCCATCTATTCGCTGCTCGCCTTCGGGCTGCCGGTCGCGCCCAAGCAGACCCCCGCCGACGAGGTCGGCCTGGCCTTCGACTTCCTGGCCGATCCGATCGGCGGCGGTCCCGGCGGCGAGCGCATCCTGACCGGCCACGACAACGGCCTGATCACGCTCAACGTCGCCGAGGCCGATTCGGCCGAGCGCGAAAGGCGGCGCATCGAGATGGGCGAGAACTACCGCACCTTGCTCGGCCATTTCCGCCACGAACTCGGCCATTACTATTGGGATCGCCTTATCCGCGACGACCCGGAAAAGCTTGTCGCTTTCCGGGCGCTGTTCGGCGACGATCACGCCGACTACGAACAGGCGCTGAAGACCTATTATGCCAACGGCGCGCCGCCCGACTGGCAGCAAAGCCACATCTCGGCCTATGCCACCTCGCATCCGTGGGAGGATTGGGCGGAAACCTGGGCCCACCATCTGCATATCACCGACACGCTGGAAATGGTCCACGCGCTGAACTTCCCGCTCGGCCGGCTGGAGACGGTGGAGGCCAACGACTTGCCGCAGGGCGACACCGGCGGTCGGCTGCAGCCGGCGCCATCGGAGCCTGCCGCCGCACCTGAGCCTTTCGAAACGATCCTCGCCCGCTGGCTGGTGCTGTCGGAAGCCTCCAATTCGATCAACCGCTGCATGGGCCTTCCCGACCTCTACCCCTTCGTCATCTCGGACGCCACGGCGCGCAAATTGGCCTTTGTTCACGAACTTCTGACCGGTCTGCCGAAAGAAAGGGGAATAAATCGTGAGTTGGCGCGGGCGTTTTAGCGGGAACGCATGCGCCACAGCCCCGTTTCGCTGGTGAGGGACCATGAAAACGGAGAGAACCCATGAGATCCGTATTGTTTCCCGCGCTCGCCGGAATGCTGACGATCATGTCGGGGTCAGCATTTGCCGACACCGCCGTCTCCGCCGTCACCGATCTCAACGTGCGCGCCGGCCCCGGTCCGCAATATCCTGTCATCGGCGTGCTTGCCGCCGGCCAGTCGGCGACGCTCAATGGCTGCATCGAAAACAGCAAATGGTGCACCATCGCCGAAGCCGGCGGCCAAGGCTGGGTCTATTCCGACTATGTAACGGCCGATTTCGGCGGAACCCGGGTGGTGCTGACGCAGCGGCCGCACGGTTCCAGCATTGCTGTCGTCTCGCCGCCGGACGACTACTCGACCGACTACACCGGAGCGATCATCGCCAGCGATCCGCTCAACGACGCTTTTCCCCCACCTCCGACCGAGGTCAGAACCTATGTCGGCACGCATCGCCTCGACCCCGTTTATCTCGACGGCGAGGTGGTGACCGGCGCGATCTTGCCCGACACCGTCGAGCTGCGCGAAATTCCGGACTACAGCTATCGCTATGTCTATGTGAACGGCCAGCCGGCGCTGGTCGATCCGTCGACACGGCGCATCATGTACGTGGTGCGCTGACGTTAACGAGGTGGCCGCTGCGAAGCGCAGCGGCGGTCGCCTTCTCCTGGCATATCGCCACGTCGGATCGGTCCGTGCGGATCGTCGAAGTCGGCGCCGGACGCACATAATTGCGCACAAGACGGCGAACATCTAGATCATGCGACCTGAAGCACTTGCCCAAGGAATTGGCGTGATACCCTGCCGCCTTCGAACGCTACCGGCATTCGCCGAACGCCAGGACGACCTTGCCGCGCCTGTTCCTGGGAACGGCGATCGTCCTGCTGGTCTGGGGCGCAACGACCGTGGCCGTGCTGTTGGGCGGCACCTATCTCTTCTTCACCTGGCAGGCATCGGCGGCTCCGCCACAAGGCGGAGCGATGCAGGACTTCCTCGCCTCGCCCATCGGCATCCTCACCGCCCTTGCCTCTTTTGCCGGCATCTGGATTGGCCTGTGGTTCGTCATGCGCTGGGTTCATGGCGAGCCGCTGTCTGCACTGATCGGCACCAGCCGCCATATGTCGCGGTCGGGCTTCCTCAAGGGGCTGATCGCGGTGCTGATCACCTCGCTGGTGTCCGAAATCCTGCTCTATCTGCTGCAGCCCGAGATCGCGCGCGGCCCGATCAGCCTGTCGTCCTGGCTGCTGTTCCTGGTCCCGATCGTCGCCCTGACCCTGTTGCAGACGTCTTCGGAAGAGGTGCTGTTTCGCGGCTATCTGCTGCGCGGTCTCGCCAACCGGTTCAAGAGCCCGTTCATCTGGGCGCTGCTGCCGGCGCTGCTGTTCACCTCGCTGCATTGGAGCAACAGCGCGTCGGCCGGCATCAACGCCTGCGTGCTGGCCTCGGTCGCCGCTTTCGCCCTGCTTTTGACGCTTGTGGTCTATGCCACCGGCAATCTCGGGGCTGCCCTCGGCGCCCATCTCGGCAACAATCTGACCGGATTCCTGCTGATCTCGCACCAGCAGAGCTACAATTCCTTCGCCTTGTTCAGCGCCAGGCCGCTGGAAGGGCCGGGCTGGACCACTTCAGATGCGGTACTCATCGCCTTGATCGGCATCGCTTGCAGCCTGCTGACGGTTGTGTTGCTGCTGCATCCGCGCTCGGCCCTGAAGGTTACGGCCGACCGTTCGGAAGCGAGCGGCGCGAATTGATTCTGGCTCGGCGCCACGCGATTGGCACGGGGCCACCCAGGCCTTGTCTTGACTCTGCGGCCATTTTCCTGTCTACACCCCACGAATTCCGCGACGAGTATCCCTCCGAGCAAGCCGACCAGGACGCCGAAACCTCTTTGAGGTGAAGTGCTGTAAATCGATCCTGGAGGCCAACACCCGGCAGCGCTGAGCGCCCCCGGGTGCTTTTTGGTTTTGGCTTTTGCTTGGCGACCTGGCGCGAACGCATTACCTCTCGGTTCGACCCCGAACCGAGATTGAAGGAAGATCGATGTTTGAATCGCTTCAGGAGCGCCTTGGCTCCATCCTGAACGGCCTGACCGGCCGCGGCGCGCTGTCGGAGGCTGATGTCTCGGCCGCGCTGCGCGAGGTGCGCCGTGCGCTGCTCGAAGCCGACGTGGCGCTGGAAGTGGTGCGCTCCTTCACCGACAAGGTGCGCGAGAAGGCGGTCGGCGCCGCCGTGGTCAAGTCGATCAAGCCCGGCCAGATGGTCGTCAAGATCGTCCATGACGAGCTGGTCGAGATGCTCGGCGCCGAAGGCGTCGCCATCGACCTCAATGCGCCGGCGCCGGTCGTCATCATGATGGTCGGCCTGCAGGGCTCCGGCAAGACGACCACTTCGGCCAAGATCGCCAAGCGCCTTTCCGAGCGTCAGAACAAGAAAGTCCTGATGGCCTCGCTCGACACGCGGCGCCCCGCCGCGCAGGAGCAGCTCCGCCAGCTCGGCGAGCAGGTCAAGGTGGCGACGCTGCCGATCATCGACGGCCAGTCGCCGGTCGACATCGCGCGGCGCGCCGTCCAGGCGGCCAAGCTCGGTGGCCACGACATCGTCATCCTCGACACCGCTGGCCGCACCCATATCGACGAGCCGCTGATGGTCGAGATGGCCGACATCAAGAAGGTGTCGAACCCGCACGAAATCCTGCTGGTCGCCGACTCGCTGACCGGCCAGGACGCCGTCAACCTGGCCAAGAGCTTCGACGAGCGCGTCGGCATCACCGGTCTGGTGCTGACCCGCATGGACGGCGACGGCCGTGGCGGTGCCGCCCTTTCCATGCGCGCCGTCACCGGCAAGCCGATCAAGCTGATCGGCACCGGCGAAAAGATGGACGGGCTGGAGGAATTCCACCCCAAGCGCATCGCCGATCGTATCCTCGGCATGGGCGACATCGTCTCGCTGGTCGAAAAGGCAGCCGAGAACATCGACGCCGAGCAGGCGGCGGCGATGGCCAAAAAGATGCAGTCGGGCAAGTTCGACCTGAACGACCTCGCCGGCCAGCTTCAGCAGATGTCGAAGATGGGCGGCATGGGCGGCATCATGGGCATGATGCCTGGCATGGGCAAGATGAAGGACCAGATGGCCGCCGCCGGTCTCGACGACAAGATGTTCGGCCGCCAGCTTGCCATCATCTCGTCGATGACCAAGGCCGAGCGCGCCAACCCCGATATCCTCAAGCACTCGCGCAAGAAGCGCATCGCCGCCGGTTCCGGCACCGACGCCGCCGAGATCAACAAGCTGTTGAAGATGCATCGCGGCATGGCCGACATGATGAAGGCAATGGGCGGCAAGGGCAAAGGCGGCGGCCTGATGCGCGGCATGATGGGCGGCCTTGCCTCCAAGATGGGTCTCGGCGGCATGATGCCGGGCGGCATGGGCGGCGGCATGCCCGACCTGTCGAAGATGGACCCCAAGCAGCTCGAAGCCCTGCAGAAGCAGGCGCAAGCGGCCGGCCTCGGCGGCATGAAGAGCCTGCCCGGCGGCCTTCCAGGCGGCGGTGGCCTGCCCGGTCTGCCCGGCGGCATGAAGCTTCCGGGTCTTCCCGGCCTGGGCGGCGGCGGACTGCCCGGCCTCGGCAAGAAGAAGTGAGGACGCTATGAACGAAGAAAAGGACATGGCCGACGCACGCACCATCCTGGCCGACTATCGCGCCTCGATCGACAACATCGACGCAGCCCTCATCCACATGCTGGCCGAGCGCTTCCGCTGCACCAAGGCGGTTGGCGTGCTGAAGGCGACGCATGGCCTGCCGCCGGCCGACCCGGCGCGCGAGCAGCAGCAGATCGCCCGCCTTCGCCAGCTGGCGAAGGATGCGCATCTCGACCCGGATTTCGCGGAAAAATTCCTCAATTTCGTCGTCCGCGAAGTGATCCGCCACCACGAACAGATCGCCGCCACCAACGGTGTGACCAAAACCAACTGAAACCCAACGAAATCAGAATTTTTAGGAGAAAAGAAATGCCATTGAAGATCCGACTGGCCCGCGCGGGCTCGAAGAAGCGTCCTTACTACCACGTCGTCGTCGCCGACGCCCGTTCGCCCCGCGACGGCCGTTTCATCGAGTCGCTCGGCTCGTGGAACCCGCTGCTGCCCAAGGACGGCGAGCGCGTCAAGGTCGACGCCGACCGCGTCAAGCATTGGCTGTCGCACGGCGCCCAGCCGACCGACCGCGTGCTGCGCTTCCTCGACGAGGCCGGCCTTGCCAAGCGCGACGCCCGCTCCAACCCGAAGAAGGCCGAGCCGGGCAAGAAGGCGCAGGAACGCGCTGCCTTGCTGAAGAAGGCGCAGGAAGACGCTGCCGCCGCTGTCGCGGCCGCCGCAGCCGCACCGGCCGAGGCGGAAGCCGCCACCGCCGAATAATTTTGCCCTATCGCAGTCACGAAAACGGCGGGCTCTGTGCCTGCCGTTTTTGTTTGAACGCCGCCCGACGAGCCTATTCCTCGCCGAGGCGCTTCAGATTGGCGAGGCCCGCCTCGAAATCCTTGCCGATCAGCGTGTCGAAGTTCATGAACAGGCCCATCAGCTTGGCGATGAAGGGCCGGCTGCCGCGCATCGCCCAGGTGACGGCGGTGTTGTCGCCGGAAGCCGTCAGGGTGAAGTCGACGCTGTTGTTGGCCCTGAACGGCTTCTCGAAATCGAGCTTGAGCGACACCAGCGAGGACGGCACCGAATTCGTGACCTCCATGCGTCCCTTGCCGGCCTTGGCGTTGCCTTCCCAGGCATACGCCGCGCCCTTGCCGCTTGTCGCGCCGGAGAGCGTGCGCTTCATCTGAGGGTCGAGCTTTTCGTAAGGCGACCATGTCGGCCAGCGGCTGAAATCGTTGATCAGCGGGAAGATCGCTTCCGGCGGCGCCTTGATATTGGCCGAGCGGGTGACGACGAAATCATCAGGCCGTGTCGCGGCGTAGATGAGCACCGCGGCGATGATGACGACCAGGATGATGAGGATGGTGCTGAACATTTTTCTGTCCTTCGTGTCTATCGGCTGAGCGGGATCAGTGCGCGCACCCGGGGGTCGCGCAGATACAGGCCGCCCCACAGGATGCCGCCGAGATAGACGCCGAACAGTGTGTGCGAGAACAGCGGGTTGTCGACACGCACATTGGTGGCGATGGCGCCGCCCATATAGGCGGTGAGCAGGATGGCGCCGAGCACCGAGGTGCGCGGCAAGCCGTAGAGCGCGGTCGATATCAGGCCGATGACGCCGAGCATGCGCGCGACATTCGCGTCAGCCGGCCAACCAAGCGGCACCATCGCCTGGGTGACGATGTCGAGCGGCGGCAATTTGATGACGCCGTCGAAGATCATGAACAGCACGATGATGCCGCTGAGGGCGCGGCCGGTCCACAGGGCGCCCGTCGAGACGGGCGCGGTTTCGGAAATGCTCATGGTGTTTCCTCCCGATGTTTCGAGCCCTTTCGCTGGGGTCGAACCAAGGACGCGGCATGAGGCGGCGATCCGACAGGGGGCGGATTCTTTTTGGTGTCGGGTGGCAGCAGAGCCGTTCTGTCGCGATCCTTCGCGCCCCCTCGTCCCTCCAACGCTCGCAGTTCTGCGACGCGGAGGCGCGCAGATAGCCGAGCACCTACGAAAAATAGAACTTCTCGGCTGGCAGCATTTTCGGCGGCGTCTCGCCCAGCGCTTCGAACACCGAGATCTCGCAGACACGGCACAGACCATCGAGGGCGAGGTCGTTGGCCTCGGTGCCGAACGGATCCTCGAGTTCTTCGGAAAGCGCGTCGAGGCCGAAGAAGGTGTAGGCGATCAGCGCGGTGAACAGCGGCGTCGCCCAGCCGGTGCTCGAGATCAGGCCGATGGGCAGAAGCAGGCAGACG